>CAJQOG010000060.1 GCA_905479875.1 uncultured Gammaproteobacteria bacterium | reverse complement strand
TTGACGATACGCACTTAATTAGTGGCGGACAGCCAAAAGAAGCTTTTGTTAGTTTCTTTACCCAGTACTTGGCCAAAGAAGTAAAAAATTAAATTATTCTTTAAGCCAACCAATCTCAGTAGCGGTTTTTTTACCAATTACGACTTTAGAGAATGACAATGGCATTTCTGAAGTTGTTTTAGTGATTGGCCTTCTTCCGCCCATCAATTCGGTTTTTGCTTGAGGCAATAATGGTTTTTTTAAGGGATTTGCATAGCCGTCAGGAAAAACGGGTTCGCCTGTTGCTAAATCATATTTGTCGCTAGCGCCAAGGGTATGTAAAAGTTCATGTACTGTAATGATATTGTTTTGAGTCATGTATTGCTTATCCGCGTACGCATAAACCACACCGATAAGACCTTTTTGTAGACCTGCTGAATGAGGTAATTGTGCATGAGTTTTTGGATCATGCAAGAGTAGATAAATTTTTATTTGCGAAATTTTTGAATTTTTCTTTTTGTGTTGCCTAGACCAGTTCCTGAATTTTAATGACCACATTATATTTTGCAGAATAGAACTGCCGTCAGGGCGAGCAGGTGGTAAATCCGTAACACTTTTATCTAACTGAAAATTTACTGGATTATCTGTCCACAGTCCATGAACTTGTGACTGTTTGGACAGAAATTTTTTCATATCAACCAGACTCTTATTCTCAAGGTTATTTAAATAATTATCAGATGCTTTGGAACCATCTGCATTAATAGGAAAAATGATTACATCTAAGGCAGTATTCCAAGATTGTGTGAGGCGTTTTTGGAGAGTAGTTTGTTGATAGATGATTAAAAGTACTATTAAAAGAATAATAATTCGTAAGATTTTCCAGCTGAAGAGTTTATTCATGAATCTATAGCCACTTCACATACCGTGATAACTCATCAGTAAAACCATTTTTCTCGTAAATAGTTCTTGCCCGCGTATTGTTTTTCCAAACATGCAAGGTCATGCTTTTGGCGCCTCTCTTTTTAGCCTCAGTCTCTGAAGTTTTTAAAAGAGCTTGTCCTATGCCTTGACCGGCAGCGGCATCATTTACAAGAATAACTTCTAAATGGCAGCCAGGCTCATAACTCATGAACTCCGCTTGCATGCGGACGTATGACCAACCTAGTATTTCATTAGAGTCGTCAAATGCAATGTACACAAAGCAATCTTGTTCTTTGCCGTCTATCCATCGGCGTAACATTTTAGCGTCCCCCGAATAGGTATCTTCAGGCTTTCTATTTTCCGGAAGCTGAAATGCAGCCAAACGTGGCAACATTGAATACATTTTTTCGCCATCTTCGGGAGATGCAAATCTTATTTGATAGTTCATATGGTAAACATAGCATATAAATTATCGTATGAGAACAAAGCGAACACTTAAGGCTAGATTTTTAGAATTGCTTACTTTGTTTTTACTTCGGGAGTTCTTGTTTCACCTAATATTTGAGCGCGCACCATTTTCTTTTGCTCGCTACCTTTAACTTCATATATTTTTTCTATGTAGGCCGGAATTGGTTCGACTGAATCATTAGAACTAAAGAACTTCAAAGTATCGAATTTTGCATCAAGTGTACTTCCGCGAGTTTCAAATGACATGTTTCGAGCAAAGCGAATATCATTATTTGGTCGTTTTAAAACTATTAAGTAGGAAGTACTGGGTGTAGTGCTGACAAATAAACTCTGTTTATCAATATCGCCCCAGCTATCTATACGATTAGAAAATATTCGATCAACTTGTTTTAGTTCTGGGAAAGAATATTTTTCATCTAAGTCTGCAACAATGTTGTTTGCACAGGAAATAAGCAGGCTGCTGAGACTTAAGCTTAAAATAGTTAAGATAAATTTTTTCATAGTGAATTCCTCTTCTGCGAACTAGTAAGGTATCTTACTTATAAATAGAAGGGAATAGTAGACATAATATTTCAAGCTTATAATAAGTCTATGAAAAACAGGTAGATTATTAATTGATAGAAATATTTAGGCATGAAAAAAGCCGCTCAGAATTCTGAACGGCTTAAATAGCATACAAGAGTGCATTACCAAATTTTTACACGATCTTCTGGAGCTAGGTACATTCCATCACCTTCTTTAACATCAAAAGCGTCATAAAATTCAGGAATATTAACAACGGCGCCATTACCACGGAATCGAGCTGGAGAATGTGGGTCGGTAGTAATACGACGTTTCAATTCAGCATCTCTATATAAACGACGCCAAACTTGCCCCCACCCAAAAAACACTCGTTGGTCAGCTGTCATGTCGTCGATAACTTCGCCAGAATTGCCATCTAGTGACATTTTATAAGCCTTATAAGCTATGGATAAACCACCAAGGTCACCAATATTTTCACCTGAGGTGAACTGACCATTTACATGAATATCATCAATGGCGATATAATTATCGTATTGGGCAGCTAATTTATTTTTACGAATCTCAAATTTCTCTGTGTCAGATTCGGTCCACCAATCACGAAGTTTTCCCTGACCATCATACTTTCGGCCTTGGTCATCAAAACCATGCCCAATTTCATGTCCGATAACGGCACCAATACCACCGTAGTTCACAGCATCCTCGGCATTCATATCAAAAAATGGAGGTTGTAAAATAGCAGCAGGAAAAACAATTTCGTTCCAAGCTGGTTGATAATAAGCGTTCACTGTTTGCGGTGTCATGCCCCATTGTTCTTTATCTACTTTGCCCTTTTTAAGGTCATCAACGGCTTTGTTGTATTGGAATAATGCTGCCCGCTTATCGTTACCTATTATATCCCCATCGATGATTTCAAGTTTTGAATAGTCTGTCCATTTGTCTGGGTATCCGATCTTGGTACGGAAATTTGCAAGTTTTTCTAAAGCTTGTACTTTAGTTTCTTCGCTCATCCATTCCAAATCTTTTATTGATGCGGCATAAGCTTTTTTCAAATTATCAACTAAAACTAACATGCGTTCTTTGGCTTCAGGTTGGAAATGTTTTTCAACATAAAGTTGGCCCAATATTTCGCCCATTACATTTTCGGTAGAACCAACAGCCCGCTTCCAAAGAGGACGTTGCTCTTTAATGCCAGATAAACCCTTACTGCGAAAATCGAACTGTGCATCATATAGTGGCTTGCCAAGTACGTCGGCATATTGTGAAATGAGTTTTACTTTTAAATAGTTTTTCCAAGTAGCTATTTTTGTTTCATTGATTACCGAATCAATATTCTTAAAAAAATCTGGTTGATTAACAATGTATTTATCACGTAATGGAATGCCGGCTGCAGTGTAAAAATTTTCCCACTGAATCGTAGGAGCTAAGGTTTTAAGTTCAGCCATGGTTTTTAGGTTATAGCGCAAATCTGGATTACGATTTTTTTCCTTTGGCCACATGTGTGTAGCAATATTCGTTTCTAGTGCCAAAATATTATTGGCAATATCATCTCCACCGTCCATGTTTGTAAATGCTGTAATAGTTTTGATATAAGTTTTATAAAGTTCTCGGCCTTTAACAAAGTTTTCATCATCTTCTAAATAGTAGTCTCTATCAGGTAAGGAAATTCCTGACTGGCTTAGATAGACCTCATACACATCAGGATTTTTAAGGTCCGAATAAATGTAGCCTCCAATTGGACCATTAACTCCAACTTTGCCTAATTCTCCCAGAGCGTTGTAAAAGTCATCAATATTGGTGATGCCGTCAATAAGAGCAAACTCTTCTTTTAAGCCATCAAGATTTACACTTGGATTTTCTGCACCATTTGTATAAGTATTGTAGTAGTCGCGAATTTTTTGTGCAGCTGAGCCCTTAGGGGCATCTTTTTTGCTACTTGTTTCCTCAATAATTGTGCGAATATCAAGTTCTGCTTGATCTGCAATTTTGGAAAACATGCTGTAGTTTGATTTGTCAGCAGGTATTTCAGTGTTTTTTAACCAAGTACCATTTACATGATTATAAAAATCATCTTGCACACGTACAGATTTATCAAAACCAGACGTATCAATACCGCTTGTTAGTGCTACAGTTTTTTCTACTATGTTTGTTGATATATCGGCAGAGTCAGTCTTACCGCTACAAGCTGCTAATAAACAAGCGCTTGCCAACGTGATTGTGAGATTACGTAATTTCATAAAGAACCTTTTTGCGTTTTTCTGACGTTGCAATATAGCATTAATGTGTAGAAAAGGCTTAAGCATAGACTTTTTTACCCCATATGCTGCGTTGCAAAAAGAAATGAAAGATAAATGTTTAGTTTTTTTACAGGTTTAAAAAGTAAAGATGACATTTCCAATAGAATGGTCACAAAATTTTTTATTTGACCTTATCAAAGCACTAATCCACAATGCCATCTCTAATTACTATCTAATTTTGAAAAGAAGAAACCTTATGTCTACAGCTCGCAAAATTCAGTTAAAAATACTTGATTCTCGTTTAGGTGATGAATTTCCAGTACCCGCTTATGCCACTGATGGCTCTGCAGGCCTGGATTTGCGAGCTTGTATTGACGCACCAATGACTATAGAGCCAGGGCAAACAGAATTGATTCCATCTGGTTTAGCAATTTTCATTAATGACCCAAGTCTGGCAGCGGTACTTTGGCCTAGATCAGGGTTGGGTCATAAACATGGCTTGGTTTTGGGCAATTTAACCGGCTTGATTGATTCTGACTATCAGGGTCAAGTGTTTATTTCCCTATGGAATAGGAGCCAAAAGGCCTATGAGATACAGCCAGGCGACCGGATTGCTCAAATGGTTTTTGTACCAGTTGAGCAAGTTGTGTTTGATCTAGTGGAAGACTTTGTTGCTAGTGAGCGGGGCGCTGGAGGCTTTGGACACTCGGGTAGAAGCTAAGAACTATATTTAGAGGTTACTCTCTTTTTTTGCTTCTTGTTGTAATTTCAGTAAGGTGAAATCAGCCGCTTCTTTGGCGAAAAAGGCAGTGATTTTGTAAGTTTCAGCTTCTAAAGCATTCCGCTTAGTAATTAGGTCTTTTTCAGCGATATCGTTGTTGATTTTTTGTGTAGCAAATCGAGCTAAAGTATCTTCTTTGTCTGGAGAACTTCCCTTTGCAACTATATCCGTCCTCACAGTGAGACTTTCTTTTTGCTGACGCAAGTTTTCTAAGTTCAAGTTTAGTAAGTCAATTTGAGAAAATGTTACAGCGAGTTTTTCATCACGCGTACGCTCTATGTCTTTTACCGTGTTATATGAGACCAATAATGTTTTATCGCGTAAGGCAGATAATTTACTTAATCGTTCTTGTTCAAGAGCTAATTGGCGTTGTAATTCTTCTGCAACCAGTTCTTCTTTGGTCTTTTCAGCGGGTAACACATCTATGACTACGCCTTGGCTGCTATAAATTTCTCGTTCAATTTTTGCGTATTTAGCAGGAATGCGATCGCCAAAGTGCACGACTCCATTTTCATCTACCCAACGATATAAACCTGCTTGTGCAAAAGTAGCGGTTAGTAAACTGCCCACAAGCATGACTAGGGCTGTTAGCTTATATTTTTTAGGCAGAATATTATGTTTAGTTTTATTTATCATTCGGTTTAATTTATCTATTTTTAATATTAATAGTAACAAATATTATGCCAAATCAAAAGCAATGCTTAATTTTCTAGCAATAATAGACCTATCATATCTTAGGTGGCTGAATTTAAACTGAATTTAAATGTTCTCAATTTAGATACATAAGAGGAGGGTATTCATTTAAATGACAAAATTTGTCATTATTTTACATTTGGTGAGGTGATTAAGCTGTTAGGCCATATTTATCACGGTAAGCCTGCATGGAATCAAGTGAAGTGTTTAAATTTTCACCTGATTGCTTTAAGTGATCAATTAATTGAGATAGATTTAAAATACTGAGTACAGGAATGCCGTATTGCGATTCAACTTCTTGTACCGCAGAGTGCTCACTCAGACCGGTGTCAGTGCTGCCACGTTCTTGTCGATCGACTGCAATAATTACTCCAGCTAATTCTGCTCCATTATTAGTAATGATACTCGCCGCTTCTCGAATGGCAGTACCAGCGGTTATTACATCATCAATAATTAGGACTTTACCTTTTAGTTCAGCTCCAACAATACTGCCGCCTTCGCCGTGAGTTTTAGCTTCTTTGCGATTAAAGGCGTATGGCACATTCATATTATGATTGTTAGAAAGGGCAGCTGCTGTAATTGCAGCGAGTGGGATACCTTTATAAGCTGGTCCAAAAAGGACATCAAACTCTAAGCCCTCGGCCTCAACCGCCATAGCAATTCGTTCGGCATAGCAGTTTGCAAGCTGCGCTAAAGCCGCGCCTGTATTTAATAGGCCTGCATTAAAGAAGTACGGAGAAACACGACCAGACTTTAAGGTGAACTTTCCGTATTTTAGGGAGCCGCATTCTTGAGCAATTTGAATGAATTTATTTTGAAAATCGAGCATGATGATTTCTTTCGCAAATTAGTTAAAAAAAGTAGTAATAAAAATTAATGACTAAGTTTTTCCTTAGTCATTTAGTATGCTGCTATGATACCGATTGTTATGAAATATGCTAGAAAAGAGAGAGTAAATGCGAGTTATTAGTGTAAATACCAATGGAATTCGTGCCGCTGCGCGCAAAGGTTTTTTTGATTGGTTGACTGTGGTTGATGCAGACGTAATTTGTATTCAAGAAACAAAGGCACAAGTTCATCAGCTAACTGATGATGTATTTCATCCCAAGGGTTATCACAATTACTTTTTTGATGCGGTTAAAAAAGGATATAGCGGTACAGCAATCTATTCGAAAGAAAAACCTAAGAAAGTAATTTATGGTGTTGATGTTAGTGATAAATGGGATGAATTTAACAATGAGGGTCGTGTAATTGAAGCTCAGTTTGATAAGTTATCGGTACTGTCTGTGTATTTACCGTCTGGGTCATCCAAAGAAGAACGCCAGTTGGCTAAATTTAGATTCATGGATTTGTTCATGGGTTTACTAAAAGATTTTAAACGCAAACGCCGAGATTTTATTATTTGTGGTGATTGGAATATTGTCCATACGGAACAAGACATTAAAAACTGGAAATCTAATCAAAAAAACTCTGGGTGTTTGCCTGAAGAGCGTGAATGGCTAACAAACTTATTTGATGAAGTGGGTTATGTGGATGCATTCCGTGAATTAGACCAAGAGCCAGAAACTTATACCTGGTGGTCTAATCGAGGGCAGGCTTATAATAATAATGTTGGATGGAGGCTTGATTACCAAGTGTTATCACCAAAATTAAAAGGCAAAGTGATTCGTACAGAGGTTTATAAAGAACAGAAGTTCTCGGATCATGCTCCTTTTATTGTTGATTACGATTTGTAAGGTTTTACTTGTCTACTAAAACACTAAGTTTTGCTGATACCTTAAGAGCCTTAAATGATACGCGCATCTTAAGTATCTTATTGCTCGGGTTTATGAGCGGGTTTCCATGGATATTACATGGCTCAGTATTAACCTTGTGGTTAAAAGACTTAGAATTTTCTCGTAGTACCATTGGCTTTCTTGGCATTGTTGGAACTATGTATGCCTTAAATTTCACATGGGCACCTTTACTTGACCGATTAAGAATTCCAATTCTGTATAAATTGCTTGATCAGCGTCGGTCATGGATTGCTGTTTGTTTGGTCTTTATCGCTATAGGTACTTTTTCATTAAGCAGAATTGATCCTGAAGAAAATATTTGGTTGTTAGGCTTGGCAGCATTGCTTATAGCAATTGCATCAGCCACTCAAGATATTGCGATTGATGCCTATCGTATTGATGTGCTGGACGAAGATGAAGTTGAAAAAATGCCTTATGCGGCGGCGGCGGCAACAGGCGGTTGGTATGCAGGTTATGGCTTTATTGGTGGCGCTTTAGCTTTATTTTTGGGTGGTGAGAAAGTTGGCATGGAATGGCCAGATGTTTACCAAGTGTTAACGGTGTTAGTTTTATTGCAAATTGCACTTTTGTTTCTGTTGCCTAAAGTTCATACCGATACGAATGAAGAACTATTTAATGCTTTAGGTAAAGATAAACTATCTTTATCAGAATGGTTTGTTAAAACATTTATAAATCCTTTTACTGAATTTTTTGAACGCTGCGGTAAAGATATTGCCATAGCGCTTTTAATATTTATATTTACATTTAAATTGGGTGAAGCATTTTTGGGAAGAATGTCCTTAGTTTTTTACAAAGAAATAGGTTTTTCCACAGACCAAATCGGTTTCTACTCAAAATTTATTGGTGGGATCTCAACAGCCATTTTCGCGTTTTTAGGAGCGATGCTGAATACTCGTTATGGCTTGATAAGGGGTTTGTTTATTGGTGGCGTTGCAATGTCGGCAACCAATTTGCTTTTTGCTGCTATGTCAATAATTGGACCTAATGAGCTGTTGTTTTTTGTTACCTTGATATTAGATAATTTCACGGTAGCTTTATCAACAGTGGCATTTATCGCTTTTGTATCCTTCTTTACCAGTCGTTCATATACAGCTACTCAGTACGCCTTATTTGTTTCAATAGGAAATATGGGTAGAACGTCGGTATCTTCTGGAAGTGGTTATATGGTGGATGCGTTAAATGGAAACTGGTTTATTTTCTTTGTTATAACCGCGTTAATGGTGATTCCAGCCTTACTGATACTTCTCTATTTAGGTAAGCTATTACGGAAACATCCTTTATTTAAAGATGGCAATCTCTAAATTTAATGAATCGCCGCACCTTGCGGTTTAACAATTTCAGGAGCTGGTGCGGAATGATGCGAAATCATATACCAGTTATTATTGATGCATTGAAAAGTGTTAATAGAATGTATGGTGGCCTGTTGTTCGGTTTTTTCTTTCGTTTTCATACTGATGTGTTCAGTTACACGATGCACTGCTAAATTTTTGTCGCTACCGATATTTTGATGTTCAATTTTTAATTGAGTTGTTTGAATAGAAGAAAATACTTGCTGCCAACTATTCATAATTGCGGTTGTACCAACTAACGGTTGTTGAGCTGGGTGTAAGCAATAAGTGGTTACAGTATTCGCCCAGACCTTCTCCATTAATTTTATGTCTTTACGAACAAAAGCAAGATAAAAAGCTTGTTCAGCAAGAAAAGCCGTCTTAAACGGCGGTGTTGGTATGGGACTTACTTTGGTATTCATTAAAGATTAATCCTTGGCTTTGTTGAAAAATCAAAGCATAATTCGCTTGGATTATACGATGCCGTTCATCAATTTACGAATAAAGTCCTTATGACCACTGAAAATAAACAACGCCTTTTTCCTGTTTGCACTCAAAATGAATTAAATGTTTTGAACAGCAAAGAGTTTGTTTTGTACCAAAACAATCGCCCATATTTTGGATTTGTAGTGCAAAAGGGCGAGGAAATTTTTGCTTATGCAAATAATTGTCCACACCAAGGCCGCATGTTGCAGTGGAAGCCTGATAGGTTTTTAAATAAAGATGCGAGTAAGATAATGTGTGCAGCGCACGGAGCAATGTTTGAGTTGCATACAGGTATTTGTGATGCAGGGCCTTGCGTAGGGAAGCAATTAAATTCGCTTAAATGCGTGCGTGAAAACGACGTGATACAAATAATTCTTTAGTTTGAATGAAGCCAAGAAGAATTCAAAATACTAGATTTATTCAAACCTGTCTAATTGATTGCCACGATATCCGGCAATATGCTGTTCACGATCAACGCCGTAGTCTTCAGGTAGTATGTCGTATGCGCCGGACCAGTCTTCAGGTGGGGAGCTCTCCGTAATTTCACTAATAGCCCATGAGTCAAAATCATACTCACCTATTGAGCCATCATAGTGCTGAATTTCAATAGTACGGTCATGCTCGTCAATTGCAACAACTTCAAAAAGTTCGCCATTGTCAAGCTTGTACCATTTCCCGATAATTGGATGAGGCAATCGCATAGTCTGAATCCTAAGCTATATAATTGTTAAAAGTTTTTTTTTAAAGTTTCGCGTACAATGTCTCCTTATAACGGTGATGTTGCGGTTAAAAAATAAATATTTTTAAAATTGCAAATATCTTTTTAAGGTGTAACTTTAAGTTACTCTTCTCATCTCAAATAAACAAATATATTATATTTGTTGCGATAGCAAAATCATGATAGAACAGTTAGTTAACACTTTTATTATTCTTTTTGTTGTAATAGATCCTATTGCACTTGCGCCAATTTTTGGAGCTATGACTCGTGGTGGCAGTGATGCCTATCGAAAAAAGATGGCTTATAAGGCTACTTTTTTGTCTACAGTAATTTTATTAATGTTTTTATTCATTGGTGGACACTTTCTTAGGGCCATGGGAATAACCATTCCAGCTTTTAAAATTGCAGGTGGATTGCTTTTGCTAATTAATGGTTTTGATATGGTATTTGCACGTCATACAGGCTTGCGTTCCACGACGGTTAAAGAGTCTGCTGAGGCTAGGCAAAAAGATGATATTTCTGTTTTTCCATTAGCTTTCCCATTAATAGCTGGGCCGGGTACTATTACTACAGTATTGTTACTAAGTACTGATATGCGTAATGATCCTGTAATGTTCACGGCCTTGATTGTTATAGTATTAATTGTACTGGCACTGGCACTAATATTTTTATTGTTGTCTAAACCTGTGATGAAGTTATTGGGTGAAACAGGTGCAAATGTATTGGATAGACTCTTGGGCGTTGTTTTATGTGCTTTGGCCGTGCAGTTTATGATTGATGGCATTCGCACGGCCTTTGGTTTGTGAGATTAACTTTATCTTACGAATAAGTTTTTCCATTCTTGTATTGTTTACCTGTAAATCGCTATTTGCTGGTTCGCTAGAATGTGTAGGTGAAGGCAGTCGGATTAACTCCATCGACTATGTGGGTTTAAATACGACCCGATTGAGTATTGTTAAAAGACAAATTGATTTGCAGGTCGGTGATATTCATACCTGCAAAAATCTCGAAGCTGCTCGTCAAGCTATTGAAGACTTAAGTTTATTTAAATCTGTAGACGCTGAAAGCCAGCAAAGTGAAAACTCGGTAAGCATTAATTTTACGATGCTTGAAAAGCGTTATCTTCTAGTTATCCCATACGTAGCAAGCACCGAATCCGGAAGTTTAAATTACGGTATCCGTGGCAACTGGAGCAATATAGGTGGCCTGAATCAAAAGGGTCGTTTAAATATTCGGAAAAAAACCTATGATTCAGATATCAGGGAGAGCGAGAGCAAAGCTGCAATTTCATTTTCTAGCCCACAAATAAAAAATTCTGATTACGACGGACAAATTGGGTTTACTTACATCGATTTAGAAACAAGAGCCTTTGATGGTGTTGCCACAGATACCCCTTTTAATGAGATTTTTCGCTCGTCAAATGTAGGCATTTCTCGCTGGTTTCATAAGAGCCAACGACAAAAAGGTTGGCGTATTGGTTCAGCCTTAAGTCACCGCTCATGGAAAAGTACAAATCCAGCGATTAGTGGAATTGATGACGCAGACCAAAGTCATTTAGGTATTGAGTTTCAAGCGCATTACAATCAACTGCATGATCGGCGCTATAGTCTTGAAGGGTTTGATTTTACATACCGTGTTGAACCCAGCCTTGCAACACGTGGTAATAGAAACCCATTAACGCAGGAACTATTCGCCAACTGGCATCACGCTGTTGGTTTGCGTGAGCACAGTGAAGTTGAGATGCAAGCAGGTTTGGGTTGGAGTAATGGTGCGTATGAAGATTTTGTGCCGTTCCAAAATAGCCAAGCTGCACGTTTACGTGGTGTTAGTTATGATGATTTTGAAGGTGATCGTTACTATTACCTAAAAGCCGCGTACCTTACCCCATTTACATTTAAACCGTTTAAGCACACACGTTTATCGGCCTATCCTAGTTTACGTGCTGAGTGGTTTGCTGAAGTAGACGACATTTACTTTGAAAGCGGTACTCGTAATCGCAAAAATTTAGGCTGGTCTGCTGGTGCTGGGGTGCGCTGGAGAGTTCCATGGTTTGTTGGTGTACAAATTGGAATTGGCTTAGCCTATAACTCTGAAGATGAAGAAACAGGTTTATATGTTTCTTTTCGTTGATTTTCAGTAACTTAAATGTCTGTAGGAAGTCTCCTACAGACCATGTAGTACATGTCTGACAGACAACTATCCGCCTTTCTAGCAATATGGCTTCAACAAGGATGTTTAGGGATAGCAAAGAGCTTAAGGATAGTAAACAAGCAATAATTTGGGCAGGGAGCTCATTGATGGATTAGATTGCTTTGTTGATGAATGATTTAGGATGAATCTTATTGTATCAACCGTTAGCTCACTATAACGAGAACGCAACTCGTTTGATTTTTCAAAGGATTGATTTTAGATCGCCTACACTATTGCCAGGATGGCAAAACCCGAACATTAATTTTGTTCGGGTTTTTTTATGCATTTTTAAAGTAGAATGTTGTTAAACAAAGTTAATATTAAAAGGCAATCATGAAATACATTTACTCAGTTTTAATAGTTTTTGCAGTTTTTTTAGTTAACTCTGTGAATAGTAGTTCTTATGCTGATTTTGTTGGTGCTATGGATAATTATGCAAATGGTGATCATGAATCTGCCTACAGAGAGTTTATGCAGTTAGCTGCAGTTGGTAATGCAGAGGCAATTTACAATATTGGCCTTATGTATTCTCAGGGTGTGTATGTTGAACAAAGCTATGAGCAAGCTTACGCATGGATGAAGATAGCTAATAGTTTTAATGAGCAATATTCTACAGTTAATGCTAAAAACAAATTATCAATCACGCAAGCTAGTGAATCTGAAGCGGTTTTTTTGAACTTAGAAGAGCAGTATGGTTCGCAAAGTTACACAAGTAAGTTACAACCCTTTGTTTGCAGTCGAGAGGACTATCTCACCTCTAAAGAACCAGTATACACAGCCGTTAAGCAAATTAAGCCCAAAGCCCCTAGCACAGCCAGAAGGAAACAAGTCAACGGTTATATAAACGTTGGTTACAGTATTAATGCTGAGGGCAAGGTTGTAGACGTAGATTTGTTAGATGAGTTTCCACGAGGCTTAGGTTATGCCGTAGAAACAATGCGTGCAGTAAAGAAATTTGAATACCCACTGTTTGAAACTCTTCCAAATCAAGTTCCATTACGTTATGCAACATACGATATTACTTTTCATACAAAGAAATGGTCTAAGGTTCAAGCCGAACATAGCAAAGCCTCTGTCGCGAAATTTATTGAAATGGCAAATGCTGATAATTCGAGGGCTCAATATTTATTAGCTACTGCGGTACCAGGTTTGTTTAAAGCTAAAATTGATTATAAAAAACGCAATGAGTTACTCGAGTTGTCGGCGAAAAATGGCTATCATCAGGCACAGTTAATAATTGGTTTGAGGTTAATTCAAGATACGCAATGTAGGAGTAGTAAACGCAAGGGCGAAAGATGGATTGAAATTGCTGCAGAAAATGGTAATCAAATAGCTCAAAAATTTGTAACTAATTTTATTGATTTTAAAGGTAAGGACTAAATTTTACTAACTAGATAAAGTATAGGTGATTTAAAGTTTTGGAAATGCGACTGATGCTTATTAACCTTAAATTTTTCAGGCAGGTTTTCAACTAGAGCATTTGTCGCCATGGTTTCTTTTTTCCCTTCGAGGTGTCCTGGATAGCAAAGAATACTTAACAAGCCATGGTTTGAAAGTAAAGACAAGGCATATTCTATAGCTGTGATGCTTGTATTAGTGATTGTGGTGATAGTCTTATCGGCTTGCGGCAAGTAACCTAAATTGAACATGATGATGTCAATTGGTTTTTTAATATAATTTGTAAGGTTCTCATGCCCAGATTTTATTAATTTAACTTTATGGTCTAAGTTTTTTCCTTGCAATATTTCTTGAGTATTTTTAATCGCTATATCTTGAATATCAAAGGCGTACACATTTTCATTAACTAATTCGGCTAAAAACAAAGTGTCAAACCCATTGCCGCAGGTTGCATCAATGGCATGTCTAGGGGTCATATCAAGAGATTTGAAGTGCTCCTGGATGAGGCTATGCGCTTGTTGAGTAAGATGCGGTTTATGTTCTATAGCCATCTAGTAACATCTTCAGGCAATGGAGTATTCTTAATTAGATGGTCTGCAAATAAACTGCTGTAATATGGGATGGTTAAGCAACCTTTGCTGCCAAAACCATTAAAGCAAAACACATTACTCGATTCTTTATGGCTTCCGATGTATGGATAACGGTGTGTTGGTGTCGGTCGAACACCAGCCGTTTGTTCAATAAGCTTAGCGTTCAATTTTGTATTGTTTGCCAAGCGCATCATAAGATACTCCCTTGCTTCACTAGTTACATTGCAAGCGTCTTCATTTGAAAATTCACCCCATTCATAATTAGCTCCCAATAATGCTGTTTTACCACTTTCTGAATCAGGAACCAGCCATTGTCGCCAGTTCAGCATCGCATTGATTGGTCTATCCAGTTCAACTTTTAAAATTTCACCTTTTGATAATTTAAAAGGTAAATGTTTCCACCAAGGATTATGGCGCACTTGGTAGCCTTCACAAAATATGATGTTTTGGCTTTCTAATTGGCCTATTGTAATTTTATTAGTTGATACTTCTATTTTATGGTGATGGATTTTTTGAACAAGATAACTGTTGTTTTTAATAAGCCACTGTTTTAAATTAAGTAGAAGCTCCGAAGTGTGTATACGAAGAGTTTTATGGATTTCTACTACACCAAAATCGTTTTTTAAAAAAGGCTCAAAACTAGAAAATGAGTCGCCAGCATAGTCTTTATAGGTAGAGTGGTTTTTGCGTTTTTCCCAAAAGCTAGCTTGTTCTTCAGATTTTAATAAACGAAACTGCTTTAATTCGCTAACGAGTTTCTGGTTGAGTAATTTTTCTAATTCTTTATACAAGCGGAGAGAGCATTCTCTTTGTTTGCTTAATAAAACATTGGTTATTAGCCGGTACCCAGTGATAGGATTGATAATGCCTGCAGCAACTTTTGATGACGAGCCATGATGTTGATTATCTATGACTAAAACTTTTTTTCCGCTTATAAGTAGACGGTATGCAAGAATGCTGCCAGCAAGGCCTTGTCCGATAATGATGCTGTCGTAAGTTTGAGACAAAACTATTTTTTAACAAACATTAAATCAAAAATCTCATGCCCAAGTTTTAAACCTCGTTGTTCAAACTTAGTTAAGGGTCTAAATTCAGGTCTGGCAATAAAATTTTCACTAGTATTTGTATAGTCTGGATGGCTTTGCATAACTTCTAACATATGATTAGCATACGGCGCCCAATCGGTGGCCAGGTGTACAAAGCCATTTTTATTTAAACGGCTAGCCAATAGCGTCATAAAATCACCTTGAATGATACGACGTTTATGGTGGCGTTTTTTAGGCCATGGATCAGGAAAGAAGATTTGAGCGCCATTTAAGCTGTTTTCAGGTAATTGATTTTTTAAAACGTCAACCGCATCACGAGTACTCACACGAAGATTACTCAGTTCTCTTTTCTCAATTTGTTGTAATAGTTGACCGGCACCCGGTCGATGCACTTCAATGCCAAGGTAATTATTTTGTGGGTTTTGTTCAGCCATTTGAGCCAAGCTGTCGCCATTGCCAAAGCCAATTTCTAGAATCGTGGGCGCTTCACGCTCGAATAGTGTGGGTAAATCCACAAGCTTGTCTATGTAATCCAGGCCAAAGCTTTTCCAATGTAATTCAAAGGCGTGCTGCTGGCCTTCGGTAAAACGGCCTTCACGCAAAACAAAGCTCTTAATGCTACGCGGAAATTTAATGTTCGAGTTTTCTTTATCCATGGGTGTATTTTAACGTAATAGACTAGTAGAGACTGTATATAAGCTTCAACTGCTTGAAAAATCTACGCAATTGACTTTAATACAATATATTTCACTCAAGCTGACGTAAAATCACTGTTTTAGAGGTCGAACTTCTATCTGCTTCATTTTAAATTCATCTTGAAGCGTTACACTGACCTATAAATACCGTGGTATTTATTAACTTTTTTCATAAACAAGACTAAAAACCTATGCGCGTAATTAAATGGATATTTGGACTACTTTTTCTAGTGCTGATTTTAGCAGTAGCTGCTGTAGCAATTTTTGTGGCTACTTTTGATGCAAACTCTTATAAAGAAAAAATTATTCAAACAGTTAAAGATGAAACCGGACGAGACTTAAGTCTAAATGGCGAACTTAAAGCCAGTTTTTACCCTTGGTTAGGGGTTGAACTAAGCGATGCTGAATTAAGTAATGCTGAAGGCTTTTCTGCTGACAAATTTTTAACTGTCGAGCAAGCTTCTATTCGCTTACAGTTGATGCCGCTTATAAAGAAGAATGTTGTAGCCGACCGTATACAATTAAATGGCGTTGATGTGTGGTTAGAGCGCAATGCACAAGGTACAAGCAATTGGGATGATATTCAAGAACGCTTTAAATCGCCTGAGTCCAGTAATACTCCATCATCAAGTTCCAATAGTGATGGGTTAACGGGCAGTATCGCAGGCTTTAGTTTACAAAATGCTAATTTGCAATGGGTTGACGCCTTAAATAAACAAGACATTGCTTTGACCATTAAGGAGTTTTCTACGGGTCAGCTAAAAGCAGGAGTAGAAACTACGATTGATAGTGAGTTTTCTTTTGAGCTTAAAGAGCCTGTTATTCAAGGTCAGGTAAAACTTAAGGGTAAGACCAAGTTAAGTGATCTTGAAAATTTCGTATTTTCAGATCCAGTGATTAGTCTGGATATTCAAGGTCTAGATGCACAAGCTGAAAATATCCATGCCGATATTGATGTGACTGACATTCGCTACATTCAGGGTGAGCTAGTATTAAGTAATCCAGAGATACAAATTGATATAACTAATATGCCAAGTTTAGCTAAACAAGCTGACATTATAATTAAAGGCACTACTTTAACTTACAAGGATGATGCACTGAGTTTACCTAAAGCGGATATTAAAGTTGAATTACAAGGCAGCGCCTTGCCAGGTGATAGTTTACAAAGTGCTTTACAAGCGGAGCGTTTGAGTTTTGCGAACAAAACCTTGGGCTTGGAATCATTCAACTTAAACGGAACAGCTAAAGGTGATTCTTTGCCGGAAAAAGAATTAAGCGCTCAACTTGCCGCACCCAGTTTATCTTTAAGCTTGGAGACTAATAAAGTATTTTTACAAGACTTTGTTGCCAAGGTTTTTGAATTAGATATAAGGGGCTCGGTAACTGGAAAAAATATAGTCGATGATAATTTGTCTTTAACCGGTAACATTAAGCTTGCAGAGTTTTCCCCTAAGGAATTAGCCGCTAGGCTAGAGATTGAATTACCAGAAATGTCTGACGAAGCATGGACTCAAGCCAAATTAGATGCAAATTTTACAGCATCAAAGAATAGTGCATCACTTACAGAGATGACAGCTTTCATTGATGGGACAAAGTGGTTAGGCAGAGCGGCACTTACAGATTTAAAGGCGAAGAAAATCACTTTCGATTTATCGGCTGAAAGTTTAGACGCAAATAGATTAATTCCACCCAAACAAGCGGACGCATTACAAGATAAGCAGAGTTCAGCTGCTAAAGATGCTGCAATCAATGCCATTGTTATTCCACAAGCGCCACTTAAAGAGTGGGATGCAAAGGGCTCATTGAAAGTTGGCAAAATGACTGTCGCCAACATTATTACTACAGATTTAGAAGCGGGTATTAATTTATTAGATGGTAAATTAAGGGTCTTTCCTTCTAAAGCAGGCTTCTTTGGAGGCCAATATTCTGGTGACATTCGTTTGGATGTTAGTGGTGATGTTCCAAGACTGCAAACTGCTGAAAATATTACGGGAATTGATTTAGCTGCCATGGGCGATGCTTTGTGGGCAGAGCAGATGATGACAGGTTCAACCACTGGTCGTATTACTATAGACACGCGTGGAAAAACGGTAGGAGAAATGCGTGCAAATGCATTGGGTGATTTGGATCTGAAAGTAAATGACGGTGTGTTACAAGGATTCGACTTAAATTACGCTGTAGCTAATGCCTTAGCTTTATTGCGACGGGAAACTAATGAGGCTGTAGATACAAAGCAAACCGCTTTCAAGCAATTATCAGCAACAGCAAATGTTGCTCAGGGCTTGTTGAAAAATGAAGATTTTCTTGCCGTAATGCCACGTATGCGTATTAGGGGTAATGGACAACTTAACTTAAGTAGTAATGAGATTAACTATTCTGTTAATGCCGATATCTTGGAAAGTAAATCTGCGGTGTCCGGCTCTAGTGCTGAATTGAGTTTAGATGAATTAGTTGGTGCAAGTATTCCAGTGAAAATCACGGGCACTTTATTTGAACCAAAAATCAGACCAGATGTTGCAGGCTACATTCGCAAAAAAACGGAAGATAGAGTTAAAGAGGAACTAGAAGACAAGATTAAAGATAAATTGGGAGATAAATTAGGCGGACTTTTCGGTGGCGCTAGAAATGAGCCAGCGCCAGTAGAAACACCGGCAGAGGAGCCCATTTCACAAAACCCTGAAGATCAAGCCAGTCCTGAGACGGAAGATCCTAGTCAGGAGCCTGAAGTTAAGCCAGAAGAAGTGGATCCCGTCGAGCAGAAAAAAAACGAACTTGAGCAAAAAGCAAAAGATAGGCTTAAAGACTTGTTTGGTAAATAATTAAATTTATGAAATTGTTTGATTTAAAAAACCTCGCATTTTTAATTATTGTTTGTATATCTACAGTAGGCAGCTTGCAAGCGGCTGAAATGCTAAAGATGGAAGTAAAGCGCAAGGGTAAGCGTTTCTATCTGGATAGTAGCTTACTGGTTGATGTGCCTAAAAATACAATGTATGAGGTATTAACCGACTATAACAATATGCATCACTTCTCGCGTGGTATTAAGCAAAGCCAGGAAGTTACCCCTGCGGCGGATGGTACACGTCGAGTGTTTAGTCATTTGCAAGGTTGTGTGGCCTTTCTTTGTCGTAGTGTGGAAAAAGTTGAGCGCATGGATACCGTTGAGAATCAAAGAATTGTTACTTTACTGTTACCTGAACTGAGTAAAAATGTTCGTTGGAATAAAACGATGTGGAATTTGTCCGAAGTTGATTTTAAAAACGGCGACGAATCGTCCAAAGAAGAAACGTTCACGCAAATTGATTACAGCATGGAGTTTGAACCTGGGTTTTGGGTTCCTCCTTTGCTTGGGACTTATATGATTAAAAAATCATTGGCAAAAGATGGTTTAGAAATTGTAGAGCGTATGGAAAAATATGCACAAGGAAAATCGCAAATTAAGTTCGATAAAAATCAGAATTTTCCTTTGCTGGATTTGCCCCAAATAGATTTTGTAAAAATGGACAAAAAGAAAGAGAAAAAAACTGAACAGGATGTGAAGCCTCTTGAGTAAATTCTCTCAAGAGGTTCTGACTTGGTACGATAAGTTTGGACGCAAGTCACTGCCGTGGAAAGTAAAATCTATTCCTAAAAAAGACAGGCCATATCATATTTGGTTGTCGGAAGTGATGTTGCAACAAACTCAAGTCACCACAGTTATTCCTTATTACCAAAAATTCATTGCTTCTTTTCCTAATTTACAATCTTTGGCTTCAGCTTCACAAGATGATGTTTTAGCCCATTGGTCAGGTTTAGGCTATTACGCTCGTGGGCGTAACCTACACAAAACCGCAGTCAGTATGTGGGATGATTATCAAGCAATTCCTGAAGATTTCGAAACCTTGCTGGCCTTGCCTGGTATTGGGCCATCAACGGCGGGCGCAATTATGGCACAAGCTTTTAAGCAGTCATACCCAATTCTAGATGGAAACGTGAAGCGAGTATTAGCACGTTATTTTGCAGTGGATGGTTGGTATGGTGTAAGTGCCGTTGCAAAAAAACTGTGGGCGCATTCAAAAGAGGTCACGCCGCAAGACCGAGTAGACGATTACACGCAAGCGATTATGGACATAGGCGCATTAGTTTGTAAGCGCAGCAAGCCTTTATGTAAAGACTGTCCCTTACATAAAAAGTGCAAGGCATTTAAAACTGATCGCATTTCAGAATTGCCCCATTCTAAACCCAAAAAAAATAAACCAGTTAAACAAGCTTATGTTTTATGTGTGCTTGATAAGCAAACTGTATATTTACAACAACGCCCACCTACCGGCATTTGGGGTGGCTTATGGTCTTTTCCTGAATTTAGCGCCCAAGAATATCTAAATGAATATGTAGAGGATAATTTTTCCTCGGAGCTAGAGCTCATAATATTAGATTCATTTAGACATACTTTTAGTCATTATCATCTCGACATTCATCCCCACGTGTTGCAGCTATCGGATAAAATAAGGACTAGTAAACATACTCGTCAAATACAAGATTCACCAGCAAAGTATTTTCCACTGCAAGGTGAGTTAGAAGTGGGTATAGCCGCTCCGGTAAAACGCTTACTTGAAGATTTATCGCAACTAGATTTATAAAAAATATTGAGAATAAAATGAGCAGAACTGTGCAATGTGTTTTACAAAAACAAGAAGCCGAAGGCTTAGATTTCCAGCCTTATCCAGGTGATTTAGGACAGCGAATTTTTACTTCAGTGTCTAAACAAGCTTGGCAGCAATGGCTAGGTCATCAGACCATGTTGATTAATGAGTATCGACTAAGTCCTATTAATGCTAAAGATAGAAAATTTTTAGAAGCTGAGATGGAAAAGTATTTCTTCGGTGAAGGTTCTGAAGCGCCCGCGGATTTTGTTGCGCCAGACGCGGAATAAAGCTTGTGTTAATTGTTCAGAAAGCTTTAAAAACAGTAGTTTTTGTTTGATTTTTCGTATCGAAGAGGATTTTTAAGCCTTTTTGCTTGACTGCACGCTTCAAGCCCGCATAATACGCGACCTTAAGGTTTATTCACATCTTAATACCGTCATTTCAATGACCCTTGGCCGGGTAGCTCAGTCGGTAGAGCAGCGGATTGAAAATCCGCGTGTCGGCAGTTCGATTCTGCCCCCGGCCACCATTTATTGTCTTAGTATAAAAAATAATCACTCATCACAATAAACGTCCCAACAAATAAATTGCTGCAGTTTCCACTCGTAGATGTCTTTTGCCAATGGTGACGGCTCTAGCACCATTCTCAATAAACTTATCAACTTCATATTCAGTAAATCCAGATTCTGGACCCACAATCAATGTAAACGGCTCATTAGAAGGTTGCTGACAAAGTTCTGTTGCCGTTGGGTGAGCGAGGATTATTTTTCCTGTAGCGAAGTCGGCTAACTTATCTTCAACAAAAGGTAGAAATTTATTTTCTAAAGTGACTCTGGGTAATACCGTATCGCAAGACTGTTCCAAACCTTTGAGCAAATATTTTTTAAAATTATCTTCTTTGAGTAATTGACTGGACCAAAAGCTCTTTTCAACCTGTTTGGTTCCAAGCAAGACAATATCTTTAATACCCAGCATGGCAATATCCACTAATAAGCGTTTGAGCATGATCGGGCGTGGTAATGCGAGAATTAATTTAGCCGCAGCCGCTTGTGGAGGTTTATTTATGAGTTGGTATTCAATTTCAAGAAAGTTTTTATCTAGTTTGCTAATAGTTCCCTGACCACACAAGCCATCGATTTCTCCAACTCTTAAAGAGTCGTTAAGTACGAATTTTCTCGATCTTAAATGAGTGAATCGCTCATCTTGGATACGAATAATATTTCTATTTTTAGATTGTTCAATAATGTCTTCTTGATTGAATAATAGAATGTTCATAAAAAATCACTGCTTGGGAATTTAAACAGTCCACAGTATTGTGACCTGAGTTTTAATTATTGCATTTTAGTATATTGAGCCGCTTTTAGAATAATTAAAGAAGTAGCAAACTCTAAACACTCTGAGAAATTAAGTGGATAGTTTAATTAAAAACCAAAATTAAAAATAAGAGTAACCTATCTAGTTGTGCATAGGCAAAGCAGCAAGTGATTCCATGTGGTTATCATTGAGTAAATCGAACTCGCTAATCGTTTCAGGATGTAAATAAATTTTCAAATCAGCTTCAGAAATATGTGGAGCAAAGAGTTTTACAAATTCTTGCATATATTTTTTAATGAAAAGGTTTTTATTACAAGCAATCCAGGTCAAACTGGTCGGAAGAATGTCTTGTGCATTAAAGCCAATTAAATCACGGTCTTCACTTGGGTTAAAAGCAATATTGGCAATGATGCCTATACCAAAACCATTTTTTACATAGGTTTTGATAATGTCAGAATCTCGGGCTGTGAACACAATATTGGGTTCCAGACCTTCTAATTTAAAGGCTTGATGCAAACTTGAGTTAACCGAATTGGGAATGTTGTAAGTCACAATTGGATATTCGGCAATATCTTTTAAGGAAATATTTTTTAAATCGCCAAGTGGATGGTCATGAGGGAAGAGGATAACTCGTTCCCATTGGTAACAAGGTATTTTAATAACATCAGGGCCAAGGTTATCAAAGCCGGATGCTACAGCAAAATCGACTTCTTGTTTTTTTAGTAAATCTAAAATTTGATCAGTAGAGCCTTGTTGAATGTCAATGCGTAATTTTGGAAATTTTTCATGAAAGCTTTTAAAAACTTTAGGTAAAACATATTTTGCTTGCGTCAAGGTTGTAGCTAAGCTAAAAGAGCCTTCAACTTCGTCACGTTCGTCACCAGCAAGCTCTTTGATGTTGGCAATTTCTTGCAGTATATTTCTCGCACGAGCTAAAACCTCAGCACCAATAGTTGTTAGTCCCACAAGCTGTTTGCCACTTCTTTGAAACAATTTTGTTTGTAATTCATCTTCAAGTAAACGCAATTGTTTACTTAAACCAGGTTGCGATGTATGAATTTTTTGAGCCGCTTTTGTTAGGCTTAGATGATTATCGGCCACCGCAATTAAGTAGCGAAGTTGTTGTAATTTCATAGACTGATATTCTAATGTAAAAGACTTGCCATTTTTCGTCTATATGTTTTGATTAGATTGTCATCATCAGTAATAGTGAAGGCAGCCAGCAATGCTTTCCGGCCTAAGCCATCCTCAAAGTCAGGGGCAGTTTCAAAAATGTATAAGAAGTCCTGAAGTGCAGCTTGTTGAGAGCCTTCTAAGAGTTTATGCACACCCGTTTGATAGCGTGCTGCGTGATTGTTTGGATCTTTAATAAGCTCATTACTGAGGGCATCATAATCAGGAGCATGTTGTTTAGCGCGGTAAAAATCTACCAGCACTTTAACTTTTTGTCCATGCTCTGTTTCAGTGACATTAATTGGAAGCGTAAGAAGTCTCGCATAAGCCGCATCGGTTTGATTGTTAATTAAGTAAGTGCTGATCAATTCTAAATTCATATTTTCATCATCAGGATTTTGTTCTAATGCCGCTTCTAATTCAGCAATACGCTCTGCCGGTTTAAAAGAGTTTTCTATAGATTCATCTATTTCTGAATTTTCCGAGGCTTTTTCTGACTCAGCTGTGTTTATAAATGGGCTTAAAGCTTCGATTAAAACCGCAACACTTTGCACGCCAGTAGTTTCATAAACCACTTCTCGTCCAGAAATTACTTTAAGAGCAGGAATGCCTCTAATTCCAAAGTGTTGTGCAAGAGCTGGATTTTCATCAGTATTGACTTTGGCAATTAGTAAGTTACCTTCAAAGTGATCGGCAAGTTGCTCTAATATTGGAGCAAGCATGCGACATGGACCACACCATGGTGCCCAGAAATCAACTAAAACGGTGGTATCTTCAGATTTTTGAATCACGTCATCTGGAAAGCTTTTATCGGTCGAATTAAAAATATGCTGTGAATCTGCCATGTTTTGCCCCTACTAGTTAAAGTCTAATAATAATATGGGAGTTGATATATATTATTCAAGTTTTATTACAGTTTGACGGATATCCTTTAGCTAAATTTTTTCTTAGCAAATTACTGGTAGTAAATGAATGTTAAAATGTATTTTCTATTTCTAGTTATAAGCGAATAAGCAAAGTATCGCTTCACAATAAAATTATGTATGAAATTGCAAACTATAAGCCGCCATTTTGGGCGAGAAACACCCATGTGCAATCTTTATTGGCTACATTCAAGTTAAGACGGCTCTTCGTTGAGAAAAAATCAAAACCTCTGCTCGATATCACTGAGGAAGTAATCCTTGATTGTGGAGATGACGTACGTTTACAAGGATTTTACAGCGCTAGCCCTAATCCAGAGGCGCCTTTAGTAGTTTTAATGCATGGCTGGGAAGGTAGTGCGAATTCAATGTATTTATTGTCTTCGGCGCAAACTTTATACACTAATGGGTATTCAGTTTTTCGCTTAAATCTAAGAGATCATGGTGACAGTCATCACTTAAATGAAGATTTGTTTCATTCATGCCGTTTAGATGAAGTTGTTGGAGCTGTTAAGGCGATTCAGGCCAGATATCAGCCAAAGCAATTTTTCATGGGAGGTTATTCTTTAGGAGGTAACTTTTGTGTAAGAGTGGCGGCTGTTGCTCATGAGCACGCTTTATCTATTGATAAAGTAGTTGCAATTTGTCCGCCAATTGACCCATTTGAAACTATGCATGAAATTCAGAATGGCTTTGTTGCTTATAATTGGTACTTTCTAAAAAAATGGCGTGCTTCACTAACAAAAAAAGCTGAGATTTTTCCAGAAAAATATAATAAACAGAAACTTCTAGAGCATAAGGATTTGGCTAAATTAACAGAGGTTTTACTTGGAGAGTTTGGAGAGTTTGAAAGTTCTAAGCAATATTTTGATGCTTATGCCTTGAAAGATGACCGATTACAAAACTTGCAAATACCCACGGTGATTTTGCTGGCTGAAGACGATACGATAATTCCGCATTCCGGTTCTGATAAGCTTTATAAGTCTGAATATCTTAGTATCGTTAAATCACCTTATGGTGGACACTGCGGTTTTCTCAAGGATGGTAAGCTCAATTCATGGTCGGATGATTTCTTTCTTGAGCACTTTTCTAGCTAAAAATTAGAATTTGAATAAAAAAAACCACGACCGGAGGCGTGGCTAAGGGAGTTTGCTGCTCGGGTTGAAACATCATGTTTCAAAATTCTTGTCATTCATTCGTGCTTGCTCTAGCTAATTAATGAATGCTATTTGTTCTTCAATTTCCAGGGTTATTTTTATTTAGAGAAGCGACGCTCTAAGGGGAATTGAATGACATTGCTTGTTTGATTCTCTGGTTTTGTACGTAATTCAGAAAGATACTGCAAACGTTCAGTCATTGGGTTTATCAAATCATTCAGCCATGTTTGACGCTGCAAACGAAGATTCTCTAATTCGTTTAAACGTTCTTCAAGTTTGTTAATTGATGTGTTCATTAATTTTTCCAAAAGAGATAAATACAATCTCAACTTCTTTAATCAGTGCAATCATTCTAAGAATTTTCAACTGGACTTTCTGTGATAGTAGTCACGCTTTTAAACCAATTAGATTTATTAAGAAAAATTTCCTCGAAATCGCCATAATTTCTATAAATATCAGTAAGATACCAGTTTTCGGTTTTGATGAATGGTGTAATTTAGGCGATTATTGGTGCCATAATTTATAAAAAAATACTGAACTGTGAACTGGCTCACGTTTTTCAAACTCCAGCTACTCAATAATTGCATGAACAAAAAAAGAAATATTAATATTAATAAGCCAAATAGGCCTTACAGCATTTTAAGAGAACCAGAATGACTAAAAAATTGAATGATTTGGAATGGACTCGCCCAGTGCTCACCTCTGAAACCCATAATCCTGACGGGTCCAATATAACTAAAAAATCCAAAGCGGCTTGGACAAGCGTTGCAATTGGCGTGGTTACTAAGAAAATTTTGCAAAACGGTGCTGTTGATGAATATCCTTTTCTTGTAGACAAAGATTAGTTAAGACTGAACTGCAAAAAACCTTATAAAACCTGAGATTATTTGAAATAATCTCAGGTTTTTTTGTTTTTAATGATTTGCATGCTAAAATTTACTCGGTTTGTGGCGATCGACTGCTAAATGTGAATTTGGTTAAGAATTTTGTCTTATATACAAACTTATATAAATTTTTAGATTCTTAGCGATTTTTATGTAATCGCTCTTTTATAAAAAATAGTGAGGTTATTGATGAATAAGTTTGTAGCATTGAGCAAAATTTCTTTTATTGCATTTACACTTGGAGTTGTGGGTACTAGTCTTTCTGCCTATGAAATAAAACATGGGTATCCAACTGATAATGGTATGGTTTACTATGGCAGTTGTGCAAATGGCAGTGAACTAATGGTGCTTGAATCTAAAGATGGAAGTTTTGCATACGAAGGACCGAAATCTAAAGGTATTATAAAAACTGGCGGCAATCTTGACCAAGCAGCTAGAAAAGCTTGTGGCGAATAAATATAGACTTGGGTTTTACATGATAATTCTTTAATAAAAAAGCTATTGCTTGGAGCGATAGCTTTTTTTGTTTACCTAGTCTTAAAATATGGAGTAACGACATATGCGAAAAAAATATATTTACTTTTGTATGAGTTTCATTTGTATTCTTTCCTTTTCTGCATGTGCAAACTCGCCGATACAATCTAATGATAGCAAGGCATCAGTTAAAGCAGTCACTGAAAGCAAGACCCCCACTAGAAATCTAAATTTGGGATTGTTAAGTAATTTAATCGGCAATTGGAAAATTCAAGATTGGCAGTTGCAAAAAAATGGTGAATGGCAAGAGCAGGCGGGAGCAACTTGGAGTTTTTTTGCGATTCAAGGTGGAACGGCAATTCGTGATGAGTGGAAAAGTAATACTAATGATTCGCAAACGACTCCAGGGTTTGGTAGCCAGCTAAGAGTATATAACCCTTGGAGTAAAAGCTGGTCTGCAGTTTGGCTTTCTTCACGAACGAGAAGTCTAGAGTATTACACTGGTAATGAAACAGAAACAGAAGTTAGTTTTATTTCACAAGTAAATGAAAAAGGCAGAATCACCAAAGTTATTTTTAGTGATATTCAAGAAACTAGCTTTAGTTGGCAAATGCAATGGTCATCTAATAGCGGCGAGTCGTGGACGTCGGTTTATAAATTACAAGCCACACGTATTAGCGAATAAAGAGTTATACTTATTAGATAAAATGAGGCTTTAAAGTTAAAAATATTTATTTGGGAGAAAAAAGCATGTTGGATAGTTTTAAGGGAATTAATTTAAGTGTGTTGGCTATAGTCATATGCGTAGTTGGTTTTTCAGAACACACTCAGGCTGCAACTGTTTTGCATGCCGGTCGCATGCTGGATATGACCTCAAATAAAATTCAAAAAGAAGTTACACTTTATATTGAAGGCAATTCAATTGTAGATATTAAAGAAGGTTATGTTGAGCCAGATAAAGACGATGATCTGATTAATTTGAAAGAGCACACCGTTTTGCCAGGTCTTATGGATATGCACACGCATTTAACTATGCAGTTTGGACCAACAATTTATTTAGACCGTTTTCGTAATGAAGCTGCTGACATTTCATTTAAGTCAGTAGTTTTTGCAAAACGCACTTTAGATGCCGGCTTTACCACGGTGCGAGATTTAGGTGATAGTCATAATATAACGGTCTCACTTCGCAACGCCATTAATTCTGGTTTAATTGATGGGCCAAGAATTTTTACGGCAGCGAAATCTATTGCTACTACAGGTGGTCATGCCGACCCTACCAATGGAATGTCGAGTTCACTGCAGCCTGAGGCTACTCCAAAGAATGGAGTGATTGACGGTCCGTCAGAAGCAATTAAAGCCGTGCGCCAACGCTACAAAGACGGGGCTGATTTAATTAAAATTACTGCAACAGGTGGAGTTTTAAGTGTTGCAAAAAATGGGCAAAACCCACAGTTTAACCAGGAAGAGTTAGAGGCCATTATTGCTACGGCAAATGATTATGATATGCATGTAGCTGCACATGCTCATGGAGCCGAGGGAATGAAGAGAGCCTTGCGGGCAGGTGTAAAAACAATAGAACATGGCACTTATATGGATGAAGATGTTATTAACTTGCTGAAAAAATTTGATGCATATTATGTACCAACGATTATTGCTGGTAAGTGGGTAGCAGAAAAATCAAAAATTGATGGCTATTTCCCAGAAGTAGTGCGCCCTAAGGCGGCAACTATTGGTCCAATCATTCAAGAAACTTTTGGCCGAGCTAATAAAGCGGGTGTTAATATTGCCTTTGGCACGGATAGTGGTGTTTCAGAACATGGTCGCAACGCAGAAGAGTTTGTTTATATGGTTGAGGCGGGTATGACACCTATTCAGGCTTTGAAATCGGCAACTGTTAATACAGCAGAGCTTTTAGGTGTTTCTGAAACTTTGGGGACTTTAGAGGTGGATAAGTTGGCTGATATTATTGCGGTTAAAGGAAACCCTTTAGATGATATAACCAAATTACAACGCATAGAATTTATTATGAAAGACGGAAAACTTTATAAAAAGCCATTGGTAAATTAAGTATGAATGTTTATTAATAGGTTAGATAAAATGCATAATTTTTTATACTTTTAAGTATCGTCATAAATACTTCGGGGTACTGAGTTGAAAGTCTTTGGAATTTTTTTCAAAGACTTTTTTCTTTGTTAGCGAAAAATTTTTCAGTTAAATTGAACATTAATTTAATTCGATTCTATTCAATAACTTAGCTTTTAATAGTACTTTGAAGTTTTTTATTTAACAAAAATTAAGAATTGTAAAATACAAATAAATTTGTAAATTAGTGGATGTCTGTGTAGCTTAAAGGAGAACAGAATAATAAAGGAGAGTCACCATGCGTTACATGATATCTTGCTTGGCCGGTATTGCGGTAAGCCTTTCACTTTTTTTAATGATGACATATTTAATAGATAAGCATGATGCACAAGTAACACCACCATCACCAACAGATACTTATGTCTATGTACCTTTTGATGAACCTGAGTTAATAGCTGAAAACCCTTCTGAGGTAAAACCTCCACCGCCGATAAATCAGCAGCCAAATTTTGAGACACCAATTATTCCGGTTGCGCCAATGAAGCCAGTAGACATGCCTGCGCCTCCAACCCGAGTTCGAGTAGGAATTGGTGATATACCAGGAACAAGGCCGGCGCCACCTGTTTTGGAAGATATCTCACCACCTGATTTAACAGTCTTAGTTGGATCTAAAGTTAAATATCCTGAAGCAGCTGAGCGTAGAAGTTTAGAAGGGTTCGTAATTGTAGAGAATGTAGTGGATAAATACGGCAAGGTAGTAGATGTTCGTGTTATTGAGTCTTCACATTCTTTATTCGAGAAAGCAGCTCGCGAGGCTGTATTTAAATGGAAATATTCTAATAGTGAGTTAACTAAACGAGTTGATAGGAAGCGTATTGCTTTTAGATTATAAGTAAAAGTATATTTAAGGAAACTAATTAGCCTAGCTAACTACTAGGCTTTTTAGTTTCTTAAAAATATAAAATGAATTTAAGAGATTAATCTAGGGTTTAGTGAGTAAGTGCCAATTACTTCGGCTTGAGCTAAGATATGCCCTTCAATGGCTGCTTTGACATCAGGTCCTGTAAAAGCGCCATCTACTTCGCAGCGTTCAAGGTCAGTTGCATATAAAATGAAATGATAATGATGAATAATGCTGTCATTCCATGGAGGACACGGACCATCGTATCCGTAGTATTCTCCATGCATAGTTTCATCACCATTAAACCATTGAGTGTAATCATTAATGCCTTGTCGAGACCCATCGGGCCCATCAGGATTTTTCTTACCATGTGCAACAACCGATGATGAACAAGAGCCAGCTGTAATTTGCTTAATTGAATTGGGTATATCTACCATGACCCAATGATAAAAATCACAGCGAGGTAAGTCATCAGAGATTTCTCTATCTTCCTGGTTTACATCGTCTGGCTTGCTGGGTACATCAGGGTCTACACATAGCAATACAAACGATTTCGTATTAACAGGGGCGTCTGACCAGGTGAGAGTAGGGTTCAAGTTATCGCTTAAAGCAACATGTTGTGCAATGTCAGGAATCGCAAATGCAAATTCAACCGGTATGTGTTTGTTAAGTGAGAATTCTTTAATAGTTAATTTCATTCTTCTTCCTCTAAATTAAGGGCAGCTTGCGAATGATTAGTGAAGACTGTCTGGTTATGATCGTGTTGATCTAAGTCTAGTTCAACAGCTTGTTGTTGCCAGCGATCGCGTTTGATGCGCTTTGGGAAAGTGCGAATACGATCTGAAACCCATAAACAGTCTGATTCATTCATGCGTGCAAGTTGGTTGTAGTGGAAAATCCCAATTTCATTTAGAAGCTTTTCCATGACTGGCCCAATGCCTTTAATCACCTGCAAATTGTCCTTGCGTTCACTGGGTTCTTCTAAAATCCAAACAGGTCGATTAGATTTTGTTAATTGCATATTTAAATCATTTGCTGGTGCAGTAGTTACTTGAGCTTGAATTGCTTGTAGCTCTTTTTCCATTGAAGTAGCGGTTTCTTTTTGTGACTCTAATTCTTGCTTAATTAAGTCTAATTTAGTTTCTCTATCGTTTAATTTTGCCTGTAAATCGTAATAATCTTGTTTTATATCACTACTGCTTGCTTGTGTAGATTTTTGATTTTCCTGTACCGTATTGAGTTCGTCATGAAGTACTTGAATTTTGCTAGATTTTTCTTGTGCTTGAAGCATTAGACGTTCAATGGTATTACTTCCTGAGCGAATTTTATCTTTTTGCGAACGCTCTAGCTCTTTAAGCTTAATCAGAATAGTAGAAAGTTTTTTTAGCTTTTCATCGCGATCAACTAAGTTAGTGCGTAAAAGGTTTAAGCCAGAGCTAAGTTTTTTGATGAGTTTGTTGTCTTCTTCAATGGTAATTTGTGACTGTTTTCGAGACTCTTCATAGCGTTTAAGCAATTTGCCACTAGCTTCAAGTTGCTGTTTGTATTGTTTGCTTTTTAGGTCAAGAGTTGTAGATTTTTTAATAGCAAAATCACGTTCTTGGTCTGAAGATCGAAATCGAGCAGCCCATTCATTTTGCAAAGTTCGTAATCTTTGAGAAAAATCTAAACCACGCAACTGCCAGCCCAGCCATAAGCCAATCATCACGGCAAAAAATAATGGCAGTAACATTTTGCCAATTAGATAAATCATTCTACTTTTCCAGTTACTGGTACTGAATCTACCAAGATGAATTCAGAAGTTACATTTTCAACACCTTTAATTTGGCTTATAACTTGGATTGCTTTGTCTTGGATTTGTTCTGTAACAAAACCCTCTAGTGTTATATCTTGTCCTGTTACGGTAACAAGAATGTTAGGGAGTTTATTTTCCATCAATGCAACGTTGACATTGTTTAATATATCTTTTTCAATGCTGGGTATGACGGATTTTATACTCAAAAACGCAATAGCGATAAAGCTTGTAGCGCCAAGTAACACGATTCGAATTATCGCAGGTTTTTTGCTGTCATCAATAGAGTCAAAGTACATTTTAGGTTAAAAAAGTTTGCCTTGTGTTAATTATAATCAATGTTGGTGTATGTGTTTACGCTAACCATAAAAATGACAATTCTAGTTAATCATTGTATTAGCTTCTAAAACCTCTGCTATTGTACAAACAATTTGCCTCACTACCAGCAAAATCAGAAACTTACAATCAATATTTTTGATATTCAGGCTTGCATGCAGGCCATACACACGTTAAGTTTAGCAGTCATTTTTGATCGAGATTACATTTGGACACTGAACATATATCTTTAATTATTGTCGCCATTGTGGCGCTTGGTGTTGGCGCTCAGTGGCTAGCTTGGCGCACACGCTTGCCTGCAATTGTGTTGTTGGCAACGGCAGGTTTATTGGTCGGTAAATCGGCTTTGGGCTGGGTAATACCATCTGAAATTTTTAATGAAGATTTGCGTCGCTCAATTATTAGCTTATGTGTAGCTATTATCTTATTTGAGGGGGGGCTTAATTTACATATTCATGAACTGCGTGTTGCTGCGTCTGGTGTTAAACGTTTAGTTTATATTGGAGCACCAGTAGCATTTGTTACTTGTGCATTGGCCGGTCACTTTGTTGGTGGTTTAAGCTGGCCAGTTTCTTTAGTATTTGGTGCTATTCTAGTAGTCACTGGACCCACAGTGATTATGCCCTTGTTACGCCAAGCAGGACTGAACCGTCGCACAGCATCGTACTTAAAGTGGGAAGGCATAGTTAACGATCCAATTGGTGCTTTGCTTGCTGTTTTAGTATTTCAGTTTTTTGTTTTTGCTGGTGAGGGTAGTGGCTGGGTTGCTATCGCTACTGGCTTAAGTTTAGCTTTAATGTCTGGCATTTTCCTTGGAGGTTTAGGAGGCTGGTTAACTGGTAAGGCGTTTTTGCATGGATATGTACCTGAATATCTTAAATCGCCGGTAATGTTAACTTTGGTCTTGATAGTGTTTGAGGTATCTAATGCATTACAACATGAAGCAGGTTTGCTTGCGGTAACAATTATGGGCATGGTGATTGGTAATATGCATCTGCCCGGCTTACAAGACATGAGGCGCTTTAAAGAATACATCACTGTAATGTTAGTGTCAGTTGTGTTTGTGATGCTTACAGCAAATATTGATCTACGAATTGCACGGGTTATTGGGTGGCAGGGTGTGGCTTTAATAGTCGTTGTATTATTGGTTTGTCGTCCTGTGACTATTTGGCTGGCAACTATGGGCTCAGGGATGCCGCGTAATGATCGTATATTGCTTTCCTGGATTGCTCCGCGTGGAATTGTTGCTGCCGCTACGGCCGGCGTTATGGGGCCACGTTTATATGAGGCCGGTTATCCTGATGGTGAAGCCTTATTACCACTCATCTTTTTTGTGATTTTTGTCACAGTGGTTTTACATGGCATGAGTATTGGTTGGCTTGCACGACGTTTGGGTCTTGCTGCGCCCGATAAGCAAACTCTTTTGATTGTAGGCGGCTCACCTTGGTCAATAGAACTTGCTAAGAAGTTGAAAAGTTTAGAAGTTGAAGTTTTGGTGGCAGATAGTTCTTGGCACAGTTTACGATCAGCGCGTTTAGCAGGAGTGCCGATTTTTTATGGTGAAATATTATCCGATTTTGCGGAAGCTACGGTAGAAATTTCACATATTGATGTTGTGTTAGCCGCAACCAGTAATGATGCTTATAATGCGCTAGTTTGCACAGCGCTTGCTCCTGAAATTGGGAGAAAATCAGTTTATCAGCTTCCAATGGGAATCAGTGCAGAAGAAGGCGAGCGTGGCGTTACTCGTTCAATTCGTGGCAAACCGGCTTTTCAGTATGATGCGGTATTTGAGCGGCTTTGGAAACTTCATATTCGTGACTGGCAGTTTTACAGTACTAAACTAAGTGATAATTATACGTATAGTGATTTTCTGGGAGATGCATCTGCAGAGGCAATGTTGGTCTTAGTTATTAAGGCTAACAGTGAATTAATTTTGGCTACTGCAAATGAATCAATAGAGCCTACTGCTGGGGATACCTTACTTTATTATGCTCCTGCAAAAGCCAGTGACAAATTTACTGAGACAGGCAGGGTTAGTGTTGAAGATATGGAATTTAAAATTGGTATTTAAATTTGTCATTCTAAAACTTTGTGTAAAAAATTATGAGTAGTGAGTCTTTACTTATTGATGGGCCTGCGGGTTCACTTGAACTATTGGTGGAGGGTTCTACATCGACACCAATCGCTATTGGTATTATTTGTCATCCTCATCCTCTATTTCAAGGGACCATGCACAATAAAGTGGCGTATATGTTGGCGCGTAGTTTTAAAGACGCCAATATGATAACTATTCGTTTTAACTTTCGTGGAGTAGGTAAAAGTGAAGGTGTGCATGATGATGGTCAAGGTGAAGTTGCTGATGTTCTAGCAGTTATGACCTGGGCCCATTCTAGATGGCCAGATTTAGATTTCAATCTGGCCGGGTTTTCTTTTGGCTCTTATGTGGCCTTACAAACTGCTCAAGATGGATTTTCCCCAGAGCATATAAAGTTGAAAAGTTTAATCACTGTTGCACCACCTGTTGGTCGTTGGGATTTTTCAAAAATTAAAGCACCAAACATGCCGTGGTTGACTATTCAGGGGTTGGAAGATGAGCTAGTGCTGATACATGATGTAAAAGCATGGTTAGAACCATTTAATGAAGAAGTGCAATTAGTTGAAGTACCAAATGCGGACCATTTTTTTCATGGCCAACTAACTGTTTTACGTGATGTGGTCAGTGCTTGGTTAGGTGGTCTTTAGTGTTAAAATTTATATGTGATTAGATTTAATTAAATTTTAGATATAAAAAAACCGACATTGAATGTCGGTTTTTTTTAATTTATACATTGGCATTGATAGCCACATTATAAATTTAGATCATATCTTTAAGTGCTTTTAGTGCAAGTACTTTAACTGCTTTACGTGCAGGCTTTGCTTTAATCATTATTTCTTCACCCGTGAACGGGTTAATCCCTTTACGAGATTTAGTTGCAGGCTTAGTAACAACCTTAACTTTAACAAGACCCGGTAAAGTGAAAACGCCTGGACCACGACGGCCAAGATTTTTCTTGATTAAACCGCGTAATGATTCGAAAACTGCATCTACGTCACGACGAGTTAAACCGGTTTCGTCAGAGATTGTGCGTAAAATTTCTGTTTTTGTCGGTGGCTTAGCTGCAGGTGGTTTTGCAGGTGTTTTTTTCTTAGTAGCCATTTAGGTAGCTCTCCTGAGATTGAATAGTGGATATTAAATTTAAACTTTATTCTGTGAGCGAAAAATAGCATATTTAGAAAAAAAAAACAGATGTTTATGACATTTTTTTTAAATTATATAGCTTATGCATGCTATTTCCACGTTTTTGCTTAAGATTTAATCGTTATTATAAGAAATCTTAATCATTAAAAAAGCGATGTTGGAATCTTACCGCAATACTTTCGTCTTGTCCTTCTGGTACTGGTTGCAAATCAAAGATGAGAGTTTCACCATTGGCTATATTTACCAAACCTAAATAATAGATAGCTGAACCTTCATTCACTTTTCGCCAATCAACATTTTTAAGCTGTCCAGTAAGGTTTGTTACAGTAGCATTTAAGCTAGCATTTACCGGTGTTTTTGTACCGTCTGTATTTTTTTTCTGAATTGCAATATTCACTAAAGCACGATTTTTACTGCGAGTAATATTATTTGCTTTGGCTATCTCGGGTTCCAGAAAGTCAGTTGTAATAGCATTAAAATATATTACATGTTTACCGTCATCAAACATTTTATTTTTTTTGATTTCATTGGCTGCAGGAGCGCCTGATAAAGTCTCGCTTGAAGGAGCTGGTCCCCCACAGGCTGAGAGATAACTAAATAAAATTACTACTGCAAATGTATTTTTAAGACAAAAGTTCATGATACTAACTCCATATTAAGCTAAGTTCCTACACACTATACGCCTGACTTTTAGAATTTACCAAATACATTTTAAATTTCAGTTGATATTTTTATTAAAAATAATCAAATACTAAATTGATGTATCAGCGCTGATAAAAGAATAAGTACTGGTATTGGAGATAAATCTAATCCTCCAATGGGCTTAAGAATTCGGCGCATAGGCTTAAGAAGCGGCTCAGTAAGTTCGGAAAGTACGGCCGTGAGAGGCGAGTGTTGATGTGGCTGCATCCAGCTTAATATTATAGTGAAAAGAATGAGAACCCAATAAAGTTGCACAATACACAGCAGTAGTCTACGTGCAGTGTCTAAAAGTAAAAATTTTGGTTGGCCCAAAATTGCATTCATTTCAACCCCGTTTAATAAAAACAAGCTAAATGACATTAACGCGGCTATCGCTATGCAAGCAATTAATGAGGCGGTATCCAATTTTCCAATAGGTGGTACAACTTTACGTAGTTGAAGAATTACTGGGTTAGTAAACCTTGTAACAACCTGAACGATTGGATTGCTAAAATTTGCTCTTACCCATTGTAAGGTCATGCGTATCAAGAAAATACTTAATACAATATTAAAACTAGTTTCAATTAAAAAGGTAAGTGCTCGCATTAGATTCTCGGCTTGTGTGGTGATGTTTTGTTGTGGTTTTCAAAACTTAACTAGATTAAGAAAAATCTTTGGAAAGTTCTAGCGATCGATTTTTCGCAGCAGAAATGACTTTTTTTATTATATGTTCAAAATTGTGTTTCGCTAATACATTTAAGCCAGCTTCCGTGGTTCCGCCTTTAGATGTCACATTGTTTCGTAATGTTCTGATGTTATTGTTTTGGGCAGTTTTTGCCATTTGCGCAGCACCAACTGCGGTTTGCGTAACTAATTGGAATGCTTGATCAACGCTTAACCCTTGTTCAACGCCCGCAGAAATTAAATGCTCGAATAAGCTAAATAAATAGGCAGGGCCACTTCCGGATAAAGCTGTAACGGCATCTAAGTCACTCTCTGAATTGACCCAGATACTAATACCTACAGCGTTAAAAACACTCTCAATATAAAATGTCTCAGCTTCATCAAGCTCACCAGCCCCAAATAAGCCAGTAGCGCCTAAGCCAATTAACGCGGGTGTATTTGGCATGGCACGAATTATTTTTATAGAATTTGAATTGCTCTTGTTTAGCCATTGTCGAATGTTGTCTGTTTTTATGCCTGCGGCAATTGATAAGACAATTGCAGAGGAGTTGTTCAAAAATTTTGCTATATCTTTGCAAACAGGTTTCAAAATTTGTGGTTTTACGGCAAAGAGAATGATATCTACATTTAAAATTCCATTGTCCGCTTTAGGCTGTGTGCGAATTTGAAAATCTTCAGCAAGGCTAGTTGCTCGTTCTGAGTCAGGTACTATGACCTGTATGTTCTCATTTGGCATGCCATGTTTAATCAAGCCGCTGATTAAGCTGCGAGCCATATTCCCGCCACCTACAAAGGTTATTTTTTTTGACTTGAAATTCATAATTAATTGACCTCAAATACGTCTAGCTTATTCAACCTATGATTGATTGAGCGCTTATTTACGTTTGCCAAAAACAGCAGACCCTAAGCGTAACATCGTAGAGCCATGACTTAGTGCATTTCTATAATCGCCAGACATTCCAAGCGATAAAGTGTCAAGGTTTGTATGCTTGGCTTTTAATTCTATAAATTTTTTGTGCACTAAATCAAAGCCATAATTTGCTTGTTCGCCTTGCCACCCTACAGGTAATACACACATTAAACCACGAACATTTAACAGAGGGAAATCAGCTATTTGGAGTAAAAACTCAGTCACTTCATCCAGAGCTAAGCCACTTCGTTGACTTTCATTTTTAATTTGCACTTGGATGCACACGTTAAGTGGAGTTTGGAGTTCTTGTCGATAACTATTTAGACGTCGAGCATGTTTTACGCTTGCTAAAGAATGTACCCAGTCAAAATTTTGTGCAATAGAAGCGCATTTATTACTTTGAATTGAGCCTATAAAATGCCAAATAATGGGGTCCATTGAAGCATTTTGGGAAGTCGCCCAATTGTGTATTTTTTCTACTCCTTCTTGAACATAGTTTTCTGCAAAATGTCGTTGGCCGCATTGATAGGCTTCCGATATGAGTTCAAGAGGCTTGGTCTTACTAACAGCTACCAAAGTAACTTCATCAGCCGAGCGCACAGATTTTAGGCTGATTTGAGTTATTTCGTTACGAATTTGTAACAGATTTTGTTTAATATCAATCATTTTGGTAAATTAGTGAATATTGGACTTCGGTTTTACCGATTTGGTACGCTATACTAAAGGTTCGGGTTGATTTGTGCCAAGTTCATTGACGAGTAAGTCACTAATCTAATTAAAAAAACTCTAGGCTAAGCAAGCTGATTTAAAAAACATACAAATAAGGATTATCTCATGCCGGTTGATATTGCACAGCTTTTAACATTTAGTGTGAAAAACAATGCATCTGATTTACATTTAGCAGGTGGTTTACCGCCAATGATTCGTGTTGACGGTGATATAAAACGTCTTAATATGGATTCATTATCCCATAAAGATGTGCATACCATGATTTATGACATCATGAATGACAAGCAACGCAAAGATTATGAAGAGTTTTTAGAAACGGATTTTTCTTTCGAAATACCAGACCTTGCTCGTTTTCGTGTGAATGCGTTTAACCAAAACCGAGGAGCTTCAGCAGTCTTCCGTACGATTCCTTCAAAAGTGCTTACCCTTGAAGATATCGCTGCTCCTGCGTCATTTATGGACATTGCAGATCAGCCTCGCGGTATCGTTTTAGTGACGGGGCCTACAGGTTCGGGCAAATCTACAACATTAGCCGCTATGGTTAATTATATTAATGAATCCAAGCCGCATCATATTTTAACCATTGAAGATCCAATTGAATTTGTGCATGAAAGTAAAAAATGCCTAATTAACCAACGTGAAGTACATCGCGATACCCTTGGGTTCAACGAGGCATTACGCTCGGCTTTACGAGAAGATCCCGATGTGATTTTAGTTGGTGAGATGCGTGATTTAGAAACGATACGCCTAGCGCTTACTGCAGCAGAAACTGGTCATTTAGTATTCGGCACTTTGCACACAACCTCAGCGGCAAAAACTATTGATCGTATTGTGGATGTTTTTCCTGCCGCAGAAAAGGAGATGGTTAGATCTATGCTCTCTGAGTCATTACGTGCGGTTATTTCACAAACCTTACTTAAAAAAATTGGTGGAGGTAGAATTGCTGCGCATGAAATTATGATTGGTACAGCAGCGATTCGAAATCTTATTCGTGAAGGTAAAATTGCACAAATGTATTCGGCCATCCAGACTGGTCAATCTGAGGGCATGCAAACTCTTGATCAGTGCTTACAAAATATGGTCAAACGAGGTCAAATATCTCGTCAAGATGCACGTTATCGCGCTAAGCAAAAAGAATTGTTCTAAAGAGCAATGTACAAGTAATTCGATTAAATGTTTTAAATATAAGAGTTTATAAGAAATGGAAAGAGATCAAGCAATAAAATTCATGCAAGATTTATTGCGTGCAATGGTAGCAAAAAATGGTTCTGATTTATTTATCACAGCAGGTTTTCCGCCAGCTTTCAAGGTAGATGGTGAAGTACGTCCAGTATCGGATAAGCCATTAACACCATTGCAAGCTAGCGTGATTGTGCGTTCAATTATGAACGACAAACAAACCAAGGCATTTGATAGTACAAAAGAGTGTAACTTTGCTATTAGCCCGCGTGGAATTGGCCGTTTCAGGGTTAATGCTTTTGTACAACAAAGCCACATGGGCGCTGTATTACGTACAATTACAACAGACATTCCTGAGTTTGATAAATTAGGACTACCTCCTGTATTAAAAGATGTGGTTCTGCAAAAACGTGGTCTAGTCATTATTGTTGGTGCTACAGGTTCTGGTAAATCAACCTCACTTGCAGCAATGCTTGACCACAGAAATAAAAATTCAAATGGCCATATCATTACCATCGAAGATCCAATTGAATTTGTACACAGACATCAAAACTGTGTAATGACACAACGGGAAGTTGGAGTAGATACCGACTCGTGGGAAGTGGCATTGATGAATACATTACGTCAAGCTCCAGATGTTATTTTAATGGGAGAAATTCGTAGTAGAGAAACTATGGAATATGCGGTTCAATTTGCTGAAACTGGACATCTCTGTTTGGCAACTTTACATGCGAACAACTCGAACCAGGCTATTGATCGTATTATTAACTTTTTCCCTGAGGAGCGACGTGATCAATTGTTAATGGATTTATCTTTAAATTTAAAAGCACTTATTTCACAGCGTTTAATACCAAGGGCCTCTGGGAAAGGCAGATTGGCCGCAATGGAAATATTACTTCACTCTCCACTAGTTGCTGATTTGATTTTTAAAGGCGAAGTAAACTTGCTTAAAGAAACTATGGCGAAGTCGACGCGCATGGGTATGCAAACTTTTGATCAGGCCTTATTTGATTTGTATGAAGATGGCAGTATTAGCTATGAGGATGCATTGCGAAATGCCGATTCGCGAAATGAATTACGTTTGAGAGTTAAGTTAGATAGTAAACGCTCCGACAAAGTTGCTGAAACATCAACTAGCTTAGAGTTACTTAATGATCCAGACGATAGATTTTAATTTTTTAGACTCAAAATATACTTTTAGGAAAACACTGCATGAATATTAAACCCTTGCTGAAAATAATGGCCGAGAAAAAAGCATCCGATTTATTTCTAAGCCCATTTTCACCGATTAAAATTAAGATAGATGGGGTGATTCGTGCAGTAAACAACACGATATTGGATGTGGCATCAGTTAAAGCTGCAGCTATGTCAATCATGACTCAATCAGAAAAAGAAGCTTTGATTGAAAACCTTGAGGTTGATTTTGCTATCTCTGAATCAGGTTTAGGACGTTTTCGAGTAAATGTTTTTCATCAACGCAGTAGTATCGCTTTGGTTTTACGTTTCATCTCACCAGAAACGCCGAGATTAGAAGACTTGGATTTACCAGAAAAAGTTGGCGATCTGATTATGGATAAACGCGGGTTAGTACTGATGGTTGGAGCTACTGGATCAGGTAAATCTACAACCTTGGCTGCGATGATTGATAGTCGTAACGAAAAAACCTCAAGCCATATTTTAACGATTGAAGACCCGATTGAGTTTTTGCATAAAAGTAAGCGCTCAATTGTGAATCAGCGAGAACTTGGCAGTGATACGCACAGTTATCATAACGCACTACGTAGTGCGGTTCGCGAAGCTCCGGATGTAATATTAATTGGCGAAATTCGTGATGCTGAAACCATGGAGTCTGCTTTAACCTTAGCTGGCACAGGTCATCTCACGGTAGCCACATTGCATGCAAATAATGCAGCAGAAACCTTAGATCGTATTATTAATATGTTCCCGCAAGAGCGTCATCATCAGATTTTTACTGATTTGTCACAATACCTAAACGCGATTATTTCTCAACGCTTAGTTATTATGAAAGATGGAAAACGCTGCGCAGCTGTAGAGTTGTTAATTAATACCCCTCATATTCGCGACATGATTCATAAAGGTGATATATCAGGTGTAAAAGAAGGCTTAAGATCCACGGCCGAGGGCGGTATGCAGAGTTATGATACGGCATTATTTAATCTCTATAATTCAGGCAAAGTGAGTATGGAGCAAGCACTAATTAATGCTGATTCAAAAGCTGATTTAGAGGCGCGTATAAACTTTGGTTGAAAATTAATAACTAAAGAATGCACAAATAAAAAAGCCGAAGTTTATCTTCGGCTTTTTTGTGCGAGATTATTCCATAAGGTTTATTGTGGATAAACTGCATAAGCATCAAATACTGGACCATCCACACATACGCGCTGCATTTCAATGCCATCGGATGTTTGTACTGGTACTGTACAACCTGCACAACCACCAACTGCACAGGCCATGTATTCTTCTAAAGAAACTTGGCATGCGACTGCATATTTTTTGGCTAAAGCTGCAACTGCTTTTAGCATTGGCGTAGGACCACAACTGAATATTTCAATTTCTTGTAATTCACCTACGCTTAATTGACTGAGATACATGTCAGCAACATCAGTTACAAAACCTTTATGACATTTTTCATAGCCTTGCCATGATGCAAGGCGTGTAGGAATGCCCCAAGCTTCAAGCAGTGGGTGGGAGCCGTTGATGTTATCCTCTAACCCATTTGCTGGTAATTTTGATTGTATAACTTCAAACGGAAAAGGAATTTCCGAACCCATTATGCAAAATGTTTGCCAGTTGTTATTGCTATCATCCTTAATGCTTTCTGCAAGAAAAACCATGGGAGGAATTCCGACTCCGCCGCCAATTAGTAAAGGTCGAGGTTTATTCTTGTTTAGTGTAAAGCCTTTTCCAATAGGTCCTAATACACTTATCTGATCACCCTTATCTCGTGTACTAAGATGATGTAATCCATGTCCGTGTATTTTATAAAGAAAATCTACCCATCCTTCTTCAGGCGAGGTACGCATTATTGATAATGGTCTTCGCATAGGAACGGCTGGGTCACAAGTTAAATGAGCGAAAGATCCTGCCTTAGCGCGCAGTGCTGTTTCAGGAGCATGGACACGTAATATGAATTGCTCTCCTGGCCATTTTTCCTGACTGACAACTGTGGCTTCTTCAAGAAAAATTTGATTACGATGTGCTTTGTTGTTTTGTGAGTTTGTCATGGTAGATTGTATTTTTAAAATATATTTTATGGGTTTAAATAAAAATCAAAGAGCGCCATACGAATATACAAGCCGTTGTTTACTTGTTCTTCGATGATTGATTGTTTTCCATCTGCTACATCACTGCTTATTTCCACTCCGCGGTTCATTGGGCCTGGATGCATAACAATGGCATCTGGTTGTGCCTTGTTAAGGCGAATTGTGGTTAAGCCAAAATTTTCTTGGTAACTTTCAGGGTTTGGTATGTCAGTATGTTGCATGCGTTCTTTTTGTATTCGTAGCATCATAATGATGTCAGCATCACTAACAGCGCTATCCAAATCAGTAGAAAGTACGCAATTTGAAAATTCAGACTGGTTTGGTAGCAAATGTTCTGGTGCAACTAGGTGTATATTCGGGATGCCCAATACGGCTAGGCATTGTGTTGTAGAACGAGCTACACGCGAATGCTTAATGTCACCGCATATAATAATTTTGCTATTTTTTAATTCTGGTTTATGTTGCAGCATGCTGTACACATCTAATAAACCTTGCGTAGGATGGTTTAGTGTGCCGCCGCCAGCATTAATGACGTGAGTGCCAGGATGCAATAGCGACATTTTTTCTGCCATATCGCTGCAAATATTTTCGTCTTTAGTGCGAATCACAAAAACATCAGCGCCCACGGCTTTAAGAGTTAACAGCGTGTCTAGAAAACTCTCGCCTTTGACACGTGAGGATTGACTCTCGTTCATGGTGAGCACATGCATGCCCAATTGCTTTGCCGCCGATTCAAAAGATAAACGTGTACGTGTACTTGGCTCAAAGAACACATTAGCTAAAATTTTATGTTGCAGTAGTAATGCCCGTTCTTCAGGGGGCATAGTACGTAATTTGTCAGCACGTGAAAATATTTCCAGCACATCAGATTTTGATAGATTGTGTATTTGACTTAAGTGAGACATAAAATATTTGTAATTATTCTTCGGATAGGTTTTGTTGCTTGCAGTCTTTCTCGTTTCTTTGTGTTTCGGAATCAAGCCAGCGTTGTAGCATGATGGCCGCTGACACTTTATCTAAATCGCCTTTGATTACACGTTTACTGCGCTCGCCGCTTTGCCTCAAGAGTTTTAATTGACGACTAGCTTCGTGAGAGCTGAAGCTTTCGTCAACATATTCAAGAGGAATATTACTTTCTTGAACCAATAGAGAGGCAAAAGCACGAATCTGTTTTGCAATTTTGGCCTCGGTACCATCAACATTATACGGCATTCCCATGACTAACTTGTGGGGTTGCCACTCTTTAATCAATTGTTCCAGTTTTTTAGGAATAGTTTTTACATCCTCAATATGCAAAGTTTTTAAAGGTTCTGCATTATTGGTTAGAGTATTAGCAATAGCTACACCAAGTCGCTTGAGCCCAAAATCTATAGCCATAATTTGTTGTATTGGTTTATTCATAAATATGGAAGCTATGCATGTCCATAATCAGTGCTTAAATTGTTTAGGTCAACACCAATTGATTTTGCTGCTGCATGCCATCTCTGTTCAAAGGGTAAAGAGAAAAGTATCTCTTCACTAAACGGAGCAACTAACCAGGCATTTGCTCTAAGCTCTTCTTCAAGTTGACCCGCTTCCCAGCCGGAATAGCCAAGTGCAAAGTATAATTTTTTTGGTCCATGACCAGAAGCGATAGCTTCTAAAATATCTTGTGATGTAGTTACTTGGATATCTTCAGAAACTTGTAAGCTAGAATCCCAGTGATTTGTTTTATTTTCTTTGCTCTCATTGGTATGTAAGATAAAACCACGTTCCGATGCAACGGGTCCACCCATCAACGTAGGGTCTTCTGCTATTCCTTCATCACAGTTCAAATCGAATTGCTCAAAAATATCCCGAATATTAATTGATAGTGGGCGATTAATAACAATGCCTAAAGCTCCTTCGGCGTTATGTTCGCAAATTAGAGTCACGGTTTTTTCAAAACTTTCGTCATGCATTTGTGGCATGGCAATAAGTAAGTGGTTATTGAGATAGTGTGCTTGCATTGCGACATTATCATTCAAGTGGCAGAAGAACTAAACCGAGAATTTGCTCACGGTAATCATTTGAAGGCTATTTATCAAGTAAGACGCGTCCTTTTACTTTCTTAACAGTCGTGAAATCCCATTGATAAACGAAGCTTAGCGCATCATTGCCAACAGCTAAATCATCTGGAAAAGGATCATACGGTGCTGCCAAGCGCAAAATCCTCAGTGCTGCTTGGTCGGTTGCTGCTGAACCTGAGGTTCGTGCAATCTTCGCTGATCGAATAGACCCGTCTCTTGCAATTGAAACATCTAAGACCGGAGAACGTTTGCGATTTTTTTGTAGTAGCTCTTTAGGGTAATTAAGATTACCGATTCGTTCTACTTTATTCCGCCATGCGCCAATATAGTTGGCTACACTTATTTCTTTGGCATTGATCGAAACTACTAATTCTCTCTCTTTGTCAGCAGTAATTCTATTGGTTGCATCGGCATTTTCTTGAGGGGCTAAAATTTGTTCGCCAACCATCATTAAGCGAGCTTGCATACGCTGTGATGCAACGGCAATATCGGGCTTCACTTGTATGAGTGCGCTACGTTTATTGGATTTTCTTGCAGCAAGATACTGACGCATAGCTTCGTCTGACACCAGCTCACGCTTGGTAATATTTTGTTGGTTTTTTTGCCCAAGGTTATTAATAGCATCATTTTGAGAGGGATTGCTAGATGCCCTTACTAACTCATCGGTGTTGCCCGAGCCTTGTTGATTTGCTTGAGCATAATATTGAGCATCGCTAGGTTCTAGATCGTCACTTTGACCGTTAATTAAAACTACTTCAAGTTGATCATTGCCAAGACGGTCAAAAACATCGGCTTCAAAAGTTACTCCCAGAATTAGAACTCCATGCAAAAGTATGGCAACAAAAAATGCAGTCATTAAGCGGTCTGTATCATTCAGCATATTAGGGTTTGATTAAATTTTATCATTGGATTTTTCGCTTATATTAATACAGTATAACGCGAGAATTAGTTGGTCGAACTTGAAGGAGTGATGATCTCAACTGAGTAATCCTCATCTAGCCAAGTGGTTAGCTTGGACAATGATTCAGTAATTTGTGCTTGCTTGTTTGGAAACAGCACTAATACCTTACTTACATTCATTTGGTGTGCGATGCGTTGCCAGTCTTTTCCAGCCACATGTAAAGCAGTGGCAGCGGCATCAGCTAAAACAGGATCTGAGTGCATCACAGTCACACTGCGCACCTCGGTATTGGGATATCCGGTACGAGGGTCAAGTATGTGATGCAAACGTTTTCCTTGGTGCTCAAATTGTCGTTCGTAATCGCCTGAGGTAAAAATTGCGGTAATTTTGTTGCTATTTTTCTCAATCTTAAAAAGTGCAGGTGCATTAAACCCCTCCCAATGAATATCAGGGTTTTTTAAACCAACTTTCCAGGCTGAACCATCTTCTTTTTCTCCGAGGGCTATTAAGTCGCCACCAAAACCTATGAGAGTATTTTTAATATTATTCGCATTTAATAAGTTAAGCGTTTTTTCAGCAAACCAGCCTTTTGCAATACCACCCAGATCTACTTTTAGGGGCTGTGTGGCACAAATGGTTTTATCGCGTACATCAAGATTTTGCATCTTTCCATACTTGTTTCTGAGATCTTTAATTTCTTTATCAGTTGGAGGTGATGCTCGCATTTCTTCAGAGTTATGAAATCCCCATAATTCTACGAGAGGCATAACGGTGGGATCAAATAAGCCGTTACTTTGTTTGTGTAATATTTTTATTTTTTTAAACAAGGCCAAGGTTTTACCATCTACAGGAAGGCCGCATTGTGCTTTAACTAAATAACTGTTTTGAAAGGATAGCCAACCGTTTGTGTTCCATGCATATAAGTCTTTGGTATCTTGCTTACTGAGTACATCAAATTGACTTATAAATTTATTTGCTTGAGTTTTATTGGCATAAACTTGCAGTTGAACGTAAGTACCCAATGTGTAACGCTCGAACTTGTATGTTGTTGCTTCAGATTTTTTTTCTTCAGGTTTGCAAGCTGACAAGATCACAAGAATAAACAGCAATAATATGCCAGATATATGCCGTTTATTATTTATTGTGGTAAGAGTACGAATCATTTAGTTTAATTGGTCTAATACTGTAGAGATGTAATCATCGCCAAGGCTTAAGCCAAATTGAGTATTGAGTTCACGTATGCCTGTTGGACTGGTGACATTAATTTCAGTCATGTACTCACCAATAATATCTAGGCCTGCAAAAAGCACTCCGCGTTTTTTAAGTTCTGGCCCAACAATTTCGGCGATACGAAGTGCGGCAGCGCTGAGTGGTACGCCAATTCCTTTACCGCCAGCAGCCAAGTTGCCTCTGTGTTCGCCTTTGCTTGGAATCCGTGCTAATGCGTAAGGTGCAGCAACTCCATTAATGATAATGACGCGCTGGTCGCCAGTTTCAGTTATGGCAGGAATATAAGATTGCACCATGGCAAATTTATTTCCGCTATCTGTTAGCGTTTCAAACACAACCTGTCGATTTCCGTCATTAGGGTGCACAACAAAAATAGATTTGCCTCCCATGCCGTCAAGAGGCTTAGCCACAATGCTGCCATGCTGTTCTTGAAAATCGATCATGCGTCGCATATTGCGAGTAATTAATGTTGGTGGGCAAAGTTCAGGGAACCATGCGGTGAAAGCTTTTTCATTAATGTCTCTAAGGCTTTGGGGATTATTTGCTACATAGGCGCCAGCTTCGGAAGCTCGATCTAAGATATAAGTTGCATAAATGTATTCCATATCAAAGGGTGGGTCTTTACGCATTAAAATTGCATCAAAGCTGCCCAGATCCATTTCCACGGAATTTCCTAGTACATACCAATCATCAGTACCTTGATCATTGTTAAGCTTTAAAGACTGCACATTTGCTCTGGCAACGCCTTGCTCAAGCCATACATTGGGGAGGGTAATATAAAAAATATCGGCCTTTTTCTGAGCGGCAAATATCATACCTACAGTTGTATCTTTATAGGCCGTGACCTGCTCAATTGGATCCATGATAAATGCGATTTTACGATTCTTTGTCGAATTTGCTGTAGTCATATTTTTTTGAAGGCCTTAAATGCTAGTGTCTGATCTGTAATCAGACCGCTTTTACAAAATTTAATTGCATCTTAGTTTATGCTGGGTTTTAATTTTACTTCATAAAAAACTTTGGTAAGTATAAATAACTTACTGGAACATCTAGTAAAAATCATCCTGAATAACTTGGCTCGAACAGACTAATATGGTAAAAAGGTTGCTTAAAAATATGTTTTGGCAGGTAATTATTATTGGCTGCTGAATTAAACAGCTGATCTATAGTTCGGGTTAGTGTAATTTTTGTACAAAATTTTAAAGTAATATCTTGGGTTATTCATTTTTAAATTTGGTTTTTTTTTAAAATATCAAGCATATCAATGATTTATAGTAATTTGACTGAGCTTGGGAAGAACGTAAATCAAGAAAAGCCAGCGAGTTGGGAGCAAGTGTGAGTAATATGTCGGCGGAAGTAAACAGTGGGCTCAAAGTCCTTATCATTGATGATAGTAAAACGATTAGGCGCACAGCTGAATCTATATTGACTAAAGAAGGCTTTCAGGTCTTCACAGCAATTGATGGTTTTGACGCTTTATCTAAAGTTGCTGATCACAAGCCCGATGTTATTTTTGTAGACATCATGATGCCTCGACTTGATGGTTATCAGACTTGTGCGCTTATTAAGCATAATAAATCATTTAATAAAACACCAATTATCATGTTATCGAGCAAAGATGGCTTGTTTGATCGTGCGCGAGGAAAAATTGTGGGTTCGGAAGAGTATTTAACCAAACCGTTTACTAAAGAGGAATTATTGACTGCAATCACAAGCTACGTTAAAGCTTGAGATTCTGAGTATAAAAAAAGAGGAAAGACATGACCACTGTATTAATAGTAGATGACTCACCAACTGAGGTGCATATTCTTAAAGGTTTTTTAGAAAGTAATGGTTTTACCGTGCTGGTAGCAAGCGACGGAAAGTCTGGAGTTGAATTAGCAACTAATGAAAAACCAGATTTAATCTTAATGGATGTTGTAATGCCAGGAGTTAATGGCTTTCAAGCAACCCGTAAACTCTCACGTAATGATGCCACATCAGGCATTCCCGTGATTATGGTTACTACAAAAAGTCAAGAAACTGATCGTATTTGGGGCATGCGACAAGGCGCTTCAGATTACATTGTAAAACCAGTTAAAGAAAAAGAGCTAATTCAAAAAATCAAAGAAGTGCTTAAATAGTAAAGCAATTTAAAAAAATTATGATAGATAATTTATATACATATCGTGAAACCCCTTTTCATCTTCTTAAAGAGCTTGAGCGGCATTGCCGTGCAGTTAATTTATCTTACTCTGGTGGGGGAGAAGCAAAAGAATGGGTAGGTATTGCATTCCGTATAGGTGATGAAATTTTAATGACATCGCGCAGTGATGTTCGTGAGGTTTTGGCCTTGATCCCAAGTACACGAGTACCTGGAGCGCAAGCGTGGATTAAAGGCCTGGCAAATTTACGTAGCCAACTTATCCCTGTGGTTGATTTTGCAAAATTTCTTGGAAATGATCGGCACGAAACCACTGGGCAAGAGCGAATGTTGGTTGTGAATCATGAACGTATACCAGCAGCTTTAGTTGTAGATGAGGTTTTAGGGTTTAGGCGTTTTAGTGAGTCTGAACTCAGTAAAACTTGTTCGGTGGAAAGCAAATTTGGTTTGAAAGCTTTTTTACTAGGGGAATGCAGTCGAGACGAACAGGCGTGGCCAGTAATAGGTTTACGAAAGTTAGTTGAGAGTCAGAAATTTATGCAGTCAAGCGCCATAAATTAAGACTATAAAAATTAAACATATTTAAACATTAATTAAGAATGAGCAACAAAAAATGTTGCTAGAGGAAGAGTTATGGCAAAGCAACGTAATTTAAGTCCCAAACAAATACCAACGTTAGGTATCTTGGGTTTACTCCTGCTGCTTGCCCTGGGCGTAGTGAATTTTTTAAACTTAGACACAACATTAGATTTCTTTAATGAAGCCTTGGTATTAGTTGCAGGCCTATGTTTTTTAGGTATGTTAACAGCCTACGCAAAAACATCTGGTCTGCGTGCCTCTGCAGAACTTGCCATGGAAAAAGCTGAGCGTGACCAAGAAGGTATTTTACGTTTAATGGATGAGTTAGGTAGTTTAGCGGATGGTGATTTAACTGTTGAGGCATCAGTAACTGAAGATGTTACCGGCTCTATCGCTGACTCCATTAACTATGCGGTAGATGCTCTTCGGGATTTAGTAACAACGATTGACCAAACAGCGACTCAAGTAAACCGCTCTGCTCAGCAAACACAGATTACAGCCAATAAGTTGAGTGATGTAAGTTCAAGTCAGAATGAGCACGTGATTCAAGCTAATGAAGCGATCAACTCAATTTCTGAATCCATTCGTCGGGTAACCAGTAATGCTGAAACATCTTCTAAGGTTGCTCAGCAATCTGTAGAAATCGCCGATAAAGGTAGTATTGCAGTACGCCGTACTATTGAAGGTATGGCGTCAATTCGTGAAACAATTCAAGAAACGTCAAAGAGAATTAAACGTTTAGGTGAAAGTTCTCAAGAAATTGGAAACATTGTTGGATTAATCAATGACATTGCTGAGCAAACAAATATCCTTGCTCTAAATGCCTCCATACAGGCTTCCATGGCGGGCGAGGCTGGGCGAGGTTTTGCTGTTGTTGCCGATGAAGTACAGCGATTAGCTGAGCGAGCGACTGATGCGACTCGACAGATTGAAACTTTAGTAAGAACTATTCAAACGGATACAAATGAAGCCGTAGCATCTATGGAAGAATCAACCGCTAACGTAGTTGGTGGTGCAAAACTTGCCGAGAATGCTGGTGAAGCTCTGGAAGAAATTCAATCTGTATCAAAACAAATTTCAGTGTTGGTTTCCGGTATTTCAGAAGCTTCTAAAACTCAATCAGTAGAAGCCGGCAGTGTAATGAAAACAATGGAAGTTCTTCGAAAGTATTCAACACAAACCGCTGGTGGAGCCTCAGTAACTTCTACTAACGTATCTAAGCTTGCCGACCTGGCGAAAGAGTTACGTGAGTCTGTAGCAGGATTTACCCTGCCTGAATCTGAATTATCGGATGATGATTATGAAACGCTTTCTGAAGAAGAAAGTATCTAGTAATAACACTGCCAGAAAAGTAATAATAAGAGTGCAATTAAAACAATGTTAGAAGCCGCATTTAGAGATACTTTATTTGTCATTTCGGATGAAATGAAGCTAACGCTAAACGATATTCGTTCAGCTTTAGAGCTTGCTATTGAAACCAAAAATGATAAACACTTAAGTATGGTTGGCGAGCTACTTAAAACCGCAAAAGGCGCTTTCGAAATTATCGATTTTAACGCTTCGGCTTTGCTGGCTTCTGAAATGCTACTTAATGTTGATGAATTGCTATCGCGCAGAGCAAAAAGTCCACAGCTTTCTCTTGAGGCGATTAGTAGAGGTGTTGTAACTTTACCGGCATTTTTTCATAAAACCATTGAGTCAGAGGGCCAAGAAAACTCGGTGGCTTTACTGCCAGTTATGCAAGAGTTGCGTGCAGCACGTCAAGCCAAGCCGCTTTCTGAGGATACGCTGTATTTAATGGATGTAAAAAATGATGAGCTCTCAGATAAAACGGTGACTTTGCCTCAGTTAACTGAGCTTTCACAAAAAGGTGATTTACGTGAGCTTATTGGTAAGTATCGCGCCGTGTTTCAAACCTCTTTATTGGGTTGGATCAAAGATCCATATGGTCCAAAACATCTAACAAGAATAGCGGTAATTCTAGAAAAGTATGAACAAGCCTCCAAAGAAGAACGTAGTTTTAAACTTTGGTGGGTTACGGGTGGTCTGGTTGAGTCTTTATTGCAACAGGGCTTGAAATCAAGCCCTGATCTCAGACGGTTGTTTGGCCAAGTTGATAGAGCGGCAAAAAGAATTTTAGATCATGGTGAGCGTCACTTCCAAGAAAACACTGACCGTAGTTTAATCAACCAGTTATTGTATTTTATTGGGCGAGCTTCCAGTAATGGTGAGCGTGTTAGTAAAATTCGCAAAGCCTTTAGCTTAAACGAGTCCCTGCCATTAGAAGAAAAATTTGAATCAGCACAAACTAATCTTTCGGGGCCGGACACGCAGGTCATGGTTTCTTTATCAGCTGCTATTCGAGAAGATTTAGATAAAGTAAAAGATGCTTTAGATATTTTCAATCGCACAGGTTCTAAAGAGAACATTCAAATAGAGCAGCGTTTTGATAGTCTGAAGAAAATTGCAGACACTTTGAGTATGTTAGGTCTTAATGAGTTACAAGCTCGAGTTTTAGACCAACAACGTGAGCTGACTCAATTACTAGAACGTAATGAGCCAATTACCGATAATCACTTGATTAGTATTGCTGCTTCTTTGCTTCAAGTTGAATCTCGATTAGAGGAAGAGTTAGATAAATTAGCCGGAAAGCAAGATAAAAACAAACCCAAATATTTGTTAGAAGCTCTTGAGGCAACCTTCAGAGAAACCAAGGTTAATATAGCGAGAGTTAAAGAAGTTATAAGTCAGTTTATGCGTGACCCAACTGATTTGAAGCCAATTTCACGCGCTCCAGTACTTTTAAAAGAAGCTCGTGCAGCGACCATGTTGGCTGAAAAAGAAAGATTAGCCGTTGTACTCGAGCGTTTGCAAGATTACATAACTCGTTTTCTTATTGGTAGTGGACGACTGCCATATTCTGAACATTTAGAACTACTCGCGGGTGCAATCGAGAGTGTAGACTTTTATTTGGAAACACTAAATAAAGATCGCCGTGACCCATGGTATATGCTGGATAATGCTGACAGCTGTCTTGAGCAGCTTCTGCGTGAAGCTCCAATACAGCTATTACCTAAAGAGCATGACGGCCCTGTCGGTGAAAATACAATAAATCTAAATAGTACTGAGCTTTTAACGGTTTCGGAGTCAAGCAGTGGCACGGTTGCGATACCGAAATTAACTCCTGAAGCAATTGAGTCGATGACTCAAAAGACAAATCAAAATAACTCCGATGTTCAAAATGGCCATCCAGATGCTTATCCTGTAATGGATCGGTCACTTGAAACAGACCCAGAAGTTATCGAAATTTTTCTTGAAGAAGCTGCAGAAGTTCACACAAGCCTTTCTCGAGAGTTTTCAGCATGGAAAGGTGATCATGAACTCCGTGATGCATTGGTTTCTGTGCGCAGAGGCTTTCATACCTTAAAAGGTAGTGGTCGTATGGTTGGCGCAAGACGAATGAGTGAAATGGCCTGGCAGGCTGAGCACTTAATCAACCGAGTCTTGGAAGGCACGATTAAAATGGATGCAGATGGTGTGCATTTAATCGATCGGTCAGTGAGCTGTATTCCTAGTTTGATTGAACAACTTGAAACCGGTGTTGACACTAAAGAAGATGCTCATCAACTAATGCTTTCGCTTGAGTCGTATATTTCACAAAAACTAGTGGAACAAGCTGAAGCTGCAGAAAGTACATCATTGCCGTTGCAGTTGAAGCACCAGGATGCTGTAGAAAATGATAATGCACCAGTTAGTGATTCCGAAAAGCCAGCTACGCAAATAATAGATATGCGCGGACTTGTTAATCCCTCAGAAGCGGTTGGACACACGAAAATTATGGATATGCGCTCCATCATAAGCTCAGACGATAAGTCTGCGATGGAAAAATTACTTGGCGCAGATCTCCAAAGTACATCGGACAATACAGTTGTAGAAGTAGAGACTTCAGAGCAAGTTCTTGAAAAAACTTACCAATTAGAAAAGCCACTTTACGATATTTATACAGAAGAATCCGCAAAGCACATTGCCACAATACGTAACTTTTGTTCTAAATCTGTTAGCAAAAGCATTAGCAGTGCAATGCATAGAGCGGTGCATACCTTGCATGGCAGTGCAAATATGGCCGATCTTGAACCAATCACGCAAATAACAGGCGAATTAGAGCATTACGTGCAGCGTCTATATGACGAAGGATTGCCTTTAGAAGAGCAGAGTGCGCATGTCATTGGTAATGTGACAAATAAGATTGAAGATATGATTGCTGTAATAAATCAAGAGATTCCAATGTCTTTCGCAGCACCTGAGTTAATTGCTGAGTTACATGTATTACGTGAAGAGATTGATCTACAAATTGAGGCTAAAACCGAAATCAGTAAATCGGATATTGATTCGTCCTTGTCCATTGAGCTTGAAGAGTTTGAAACTATAGATGCCGATGATTTGTTGGACGACCTTGAGGTTGAGTTAGACGATATTTTAATGGTTGCTGAGAGTCAAACTAGTGATAGTCAACTGACCCAGCATCAAGCACCAACTATGCTGGCCGTGGATTCTGAAATTACTAATATTTTCTTAGAAGAAGCTAGTGAAATTATTACTGAGACGGATGCTGCGGTTGCCAGTTGGGGTGCTGATGGCATTAGTGATAAAGTAATTTCTGAATTATTACGCCATTTGCATACCCTTAAAGGTGGAGCGCGGATGGCTGGCCTATTGAGTATTGGTGATTTCACGCATGAAGTAGAATCCTTTATGCTGGGTTTAAAAAATGAATCACTAGAACAGTCTGAAGTTGCTAAGAAAACCTTACAGTCAGCTGTAGATCATATGCACTCTATGTTAGATGAAGTGAAACGTGGAGAGCCACCAACATCAGCTCCGCATATCTTAAGTGTAATGCAGAATTTAATCGAAGGTAAGGAAGCGGAAGGCTTATTATTGCTAACAGATTCTGTAGAGCAAGGTGCATCAGAATTAATTTCAACTTCAGAAGATGGCTTGGGTGATGCTTCAGTAAAAATAGCGTCTATGTCATCTGAGGAAATTGCCGAACTTGAGTTTACCGATGAAGTGCTTAGTAAGACTATGCCATCTATCACTGTTATCCAACCTCTTTTGGATGAGTCTGAGTTCAATTTAGATGACGGTGTTGTAACCGAAGAACCAGAGTTCGCTGCCGGCCAAAATGACGGCTCTGAGCTTGAAACAGTTCAGACTGCAGAACAAGTTGTAGTTAGTTCTAATGAATCGGATAAAGTTGAAATTACTTCAGTCGCATTGACCGATGAGCCCGTTGCAACAGAATCGATTTTTGAATACGTTTCAGAAGTTCGAGATATACAGCAACGTCAACAAGATGCTGCACGTATTAGCACTAGTAATTTAGAGGTGTTACTCAATCAGGCGGGTGAGGTCAGTATTTTCCGTTCGCGAATTGAGCAAGAACTTAGTAATGCGAATTTAAACTTAGCAGAATTGGCGCGCACCGTTAATCGCGTAAAAGATCAATTACGCAAAATGGAAATTGAAACCGAAGCGACCATTTTGTACCAGCATAGAGATGAATCGGATAATAATGATTTCGATCCACTGGAAATGGATCAATATTCTAATGTGCAACAAATTTCTCGTGCCTTAGCTGAATCAGTTAACGATTTACAAAGTTTAGAAACTTCTTTAGAAAATCAATTTAGAGATACAGAGGCTTTACTTTTACAGCAGTCGCGAGTGATGACTGATTTGCAAGACAATCTCATGCGTGTTCGTATGATTCCTTTCGCACGCTATGCTCCACGCTATGCAAGGATAGTGCGACAAATTGCTAATGAGACCAGTAAAAAAGTTGATCTGAATGTGCAAGGTGCCGAAAGCGAAATCGATCGCCAAGTAATAGAGCGTATGCAGGCGCCTCTTGAGCATATGATTCGTAATTCTGTTATTCATGGAATCGAAAGCCCCGAAGATAGAGTTGCTGCTGGAAAAGATCCTGAGGGTGTTGTTCAGTTACGCCTAAGTCGTGAAGGTGCTCAATTGATTCTAGAATTAGAAGACGATGGCGCTGGATTAAATTATACGCAAATTCGTGAAAAAGCCATAAGTATTGGAATGTTGAGAGACGGTCAAAAGGCAAGTGATGCCGATTTAGCCCAACTAATTTTAGCTTCCGGTTTTTCAACTGCTACAGAGGTGACTCAGAGTGCCGGTCGCGGTGTTGGTATGGACGTGGTTGCATCTGAAGTGAAACAATTAGGCGGTTCACTGCAAATAATTAGTGAGCCAGGAAAATTCACACGATTTTCAATGCGTTTACCATTTACACGCGCAATCAACCATGCTCTTTTAGTAAGGGCCGGAGAAGAGAACTACGCCATTCCTATTCATAAAGTTGATGGTGTAGCAAAAATGTCTCTGGCTAATGTTCAGCATTTACTTACACAAGAAAGCCCAGTTTACGAATATGCTAATCAAGAATATTCAGTGAAAAATTTAGCACAATTGTTAGGTTCACCGAATTTTTCTTTTGATCCCGACGAGCAGGAACTGTCAGTGATTATGGTCACTGGCGGTGATCATCATGCTGCGTTAGTTGTTAGTGAGTTAATTGGTAATCGTGAGATGGTTATCAAGCCAGTTGGTCCACAAATCGCTGGTATTCGAGGCATCTCTGGCGCAACAATTTTGGGTGATGGACGTATCGTAGTAATTTTGGATATTGACGCACTACTTGGGGTTAAATTACAAGATGTTGCAGTTGCTGAAAATATTGTTACGCGCGAGTCTCTACCATTAATTTTAGTTGTAGATGATTCCATTACAGTTAGACGTGTTACAGAGAGATTATTAGAAAGAAATAAAATGGAAGTACTGACGGCTCGAGATGGTTTAGATGCCTTGAGTGTTTTACAAGAGCATAGCCCCGATTTAATTCTTTTAGATATAGAAATGCCTCGTATGGATGGATATGAGCTTGCAGAGCATGTGCGCCAAGACCCAAGAATTAGTAACGTACCTATTATTATGATTACCTCTCGTACAGGTGATAAGCATCGTAATCGTGCAATTGAAATTGGCGTAGACGATTACCTTGGAAAGCCTTATCGTGAAGATCAGTTGCTAGAAGCCATTCAGCCACATTTAAATAAACACTAAACGGTTTGAAACATGTCCACAGCTAATGAAATTTATGCTCTACTTGTGCCAATTCAGCGACAACGTTTGCTATTGCCACGCACTGCGGTAAGAGAAATAGTTCGTTACAAGACACCAGAGCCCTTGAGTGATTCAAGCACCCCGGATTGGTTGCCAGGTACTATTGATTGGCAAAATAATCACGTTCCATTGATTTCATTTGAAGGCTTGTGCGGGAAACAAGTTCCTGAGAAAAACAGTCGAACACGTATCGCTATAATGACGGCCTTAAGTGATGAAATTCCTAATCAAGTTTATGCAATGTTTGTTGAGGGTTTTCCACAATTAATTGGCGTAAAAGAAAAAGATTTGGTGGTGGATGAAGATGTGAAGTTTCCGGATGACTGTCCAATCATCACGCAGTTAAAGTTATTTAACGATAGACCACAAATTCCAAATTTGCAGTTTTTAGAAAAAAAGATTTTGCAGTTTATATGAGTTTAGCTTTTATCTAAATCGCCCCAGCGCATTTGAATCGCTGTCAATGCAGCTGTTGTTGCGGTTTCGGCGCGTAAAATTCGTGGGCCTAATTTAATAGCCTTGTAATCTTTGCTCATTGCCTGATCAAGCTCCGCTATACTAAATCCGCCAACTGGGCCAAGGGCTAGTAAAATATTTTTGGAATCAGACGTTATTTGATTTAGTGGCTTTGAGGCAGCTAAGGCAAAGATTAATTTTAATGCTTTAGTCTCGTTATATTCAATAAGTGCGTTGCTCCAAGTTAAAATTGGTTTTATTTCTGGAATTTTCAATCGCCCACTTTGTTCAGCGGCATGTAAAGCAATGCCTTTCCAATGCTCAATTCGTTGTGAGGATTTTTTTTGGTTCAGTTTCACTACACAATGCTGTGTAAGCACTGGCTGAATGGTTGTTACGCCCATTTCAGTTGCTTTTTGAATAGAGTAATCCATGCGTTCTCGCCGAGTTACCGCCTGTAATAATGTAATTTCGCAATCTGATTCAGGATTACTTCCAAGCATTTCTCCAACATTAACATTAGCAATTTTATTTGAGATTGCTTGTAAACGAGCAAGAAATTCCCCTGAGGCGTTAAAAATCCTAAACTCAGCATCTATTTTTAAACGCATTACATTTAAAACATGATGCGAGGCTTCGGAGCTTAAATCTACGTTAATGTTTTTTTGTAAGTGGCCAGAGTGATGTATGCGCAGCATGAAAAATCCAAATAATTGAGAGTAAAACCAACTCGAATAAAGGTATTATAATAGGTGATGAATAGTGCTGAGAAAAATAATGGTTATACAATCAATAAAACATCTGGTTTATTGACACAAGCTAAGCAATTTTGTTCGCCTTATTGTGATGCAAGACCAACAGATAAACACGGTGAGATTCAGTTGGATTTGATTGTAATACATGCAATTAGTTTGCCGCCAAAGAAATATGGAGGTAACTATATTGATCAATTATTTTGTGGGACATTAGAAAAAAATAAAGACACATATTTTTCGGAAATTGCCCATTTACGTGTTTCTAGTCATTTGCTCATACAACGGAATGGTGAAATTAAACAATATGTACCATTTCATTGTAGAGCATGGCATGCGGGTATTTCAGAATACCAAGGGCAAAATAATTGTAATGACTTCAGTGTAGGGATTGAGTTAGAAGGCTGTGATGAAGATATATTTACCCAAGAGCAATATATAAAGCTTGAATTGGCAATTAGTTCCTTATGTGCAGTTTACCCCAAATTAACACGTTCAAGAATTACAGGGCATTCGGATATTGCACCAGGTCGTAAAACCGATCCGGGTCCAAATTTTGATTGGAATAAGATACAGAGAAATTAATATGAATTTATTAGCATTATTGATAGGTATATTCTTAGAATCAGCTACTACAAAGCTTTTTCATTTGCGTTCACCTCGAGTTGCCCAAGTGTATATACCAATGTGGTTTGGGTTAATTAAGAAAAATAGATTCTTAAATACAGTAGTAGTGATATTCTCACTGTTATTAGTTCTTTTGCCAGTGATTTTAATAAATATATGGCTGGTTATAGAAGATGAAAAAATTCTTTATATAATTTTTTCAGTCATTGTTCTCTTCTTCTCATTTGGGCCTCATGATTTGGTGAGTGACGTAGAAGATTACCAAAAAGCTTTGAATGATCCTGCTGGTAATGCTGAAAAAGAAGCTTTACTCATCGAAGCGGCATTACCACTTACTGAAATTCGTGAGCACAGTATGTTGGAAGCTTGTTCGCGTACAGTAACTGAGGGTATCTTAGCGCAAGGAAATAAAAGATTTTTTGCAGTAATTTTTTGGTATTTAATCTTTGCGGCAATCTTACCTTTTGGCCCAGTTGGCGCCGCTATGTTTCGCACTACTAATTCTTTGCGTAGAGAAAGCTTCAAAATTTCTCAAAATCAGAGTGATAGTCACATAAGTCAAGCAACAGAAGTTAATGGCATCTTCCGTCAAATACAGGGGTTGTTAGGTTATATACCAGCTCGTCTAACTGCACTAAGCTATGTGCTTACAGGTAATTATGACAGAGCTATGTATGCACTTAAAAATATAGATTACTCACAAGCTAGTGATTTTTACGCAAGTAATCAAGCTGTTATGCAACAGACTGGTACGGCTGCTTTAGATACACCAGATAAGTTGGCTATGGCTGATCCCAAGGTCGCAAAAGATTGCACTACAGAGGCCTTAAATTTAGTTAAACGTAGTGCCTTGGTTTGGGCCGTAATAATTGCATTGCTTACTTTGTGGGGCACTCTAAATTGATCCAATATTTGAGCAGGTATTTTTATCTCATATTGTTTGCTTGTTTGTTTGCCTGTGAGTCGGAAGAGCCTAAGTCTGTTAATCAGAATGATTTTTTGCTCGATGCAACACCTCAAAGAATAATTACTCTTGCTCCTCATCTAACTGAACTGCTCTTTAGTTTAGGTGTGCAAAATAGAATTATAGCCACAGTCGAATACAGTGACTATCCAGAAGACGCCATGAGTATTCCACGAATAGGCGATGCATTTAGAATAGATTGGGAAAAGCTTGCTCAGCTTAAACCAGATTTAATTCTGGCATGGGAAGGAGGTAATCCTAAACATTTAATTACAGAAATAGAAAGGCGAGGGTATAGAGTTGAAAAATTTCCCAACGCCAGTCTTTTTCAATTGCCACAGCAAATACAAGCAATAAGTAACCTAGTTAAGGTTCCGCCACTTGGAATTAGCGAACAATACAAGCAAGAATTGCAGGCACTTGTAACTGAGTTCGAAAATAAAAAAAATATTGCTGTGTTTTATCAAATTTCAACGCAACCCATCTATAGTATTGGGAGCGCTCATACCATTAGTGAAATGTTGCGAGTATGTGGAGCCCGAAATGTGTTTTCAAATCACGTTGAGTTAGCCAGTCCATTGAGTCCTGAGGCGGTGTTAGCGGCAAAGCCAGAAGTAATATTAACGACTAATCAAAGTTATGAGCAAACCAGTAAATCTTGGGAAAAGCTTGAGAGTATTTCACAGGCTAGTATTTTAAAAGTGTCTGGTGATGAAGTTTCGCGTGCAAGTTTACGGATGTTGCAAGGAACAAGGAATATTTGTGAAGTTCTTGACGTTTGGAGAAATAATAAGTTTAGTGCTGATGAACAATAAATATGACTTAATTCTTTAGTCTTTAGCTTTTAATTTGCCACGTTTCCAAATAACTTCACTACCATTTTCTTTTCTAGCGAGTACTCGCGCAATTACAAAGAGTAAATCAGATAAACGGTTTAGGTATTTAGCGCCTTCTAAGTTAACCAGTTTTTCATCTTCAGTTTCTTGAATTAAAGTCCACACCCGACGTTCTGCTCTTCTGCAGATAGTACGAGCTAAATGGCAGCGAGACGATGCTTCGCCACCGGACGGTAGGATGAAATCTTTAAGTGCAGGTAGATCAGCATTAAGTTCATCTAAGGTTTTTTCTAATGCTTCAGTAAATTCAGCTTTAACTAATTCAAAACCAGGGATACATAATTCACCACCTAAATCGAATAAATCATGTTGCACTTCAACCAGGCAATTGCGAATTGTTGAACTTAAATTATCACAGCTTAGTAGCAAACCAATGCTTGCATTAAGTTCATCTACAGTTCCGTATGCTTCAACACGAGTTGCATCTTTTGCAACTCGTTCTCCATTTCCAAGTCCAGTTGTGCCTTGATCGCCCGTTTTAGTGTAGATTTTACTTAATCGATTACCCACATTATTCTCCAGTTTAAACCAATAGCTTATCAGTATTAATAACTTAAGCGAAGGCTTAATAAGTAATGTCTTTCAGCCTGTTGATAGCCTGCTGCTGTTTCGTAGGTAGTATCCAATAAGTTTTCGATTTTTGCCTGCATAGACAAATTTTTTGTAAAGTCATAAGAGCCAGTTAGATTTGTTAGCACATAGCCTGAATTTTTTACTGCTCCAAAGCTAACGGCATCAATATCCACACGTTTGCTACTGGCTAACAATTGTAAGCCTAGGCTAAGTTGGTCAAAGTTTCTTACCACATGAGTCGATAAACTACGACGCGCCCTGCGTAGCAAGTCTGTATCTGCTAATTTATTTTTTGGGCTTTGAACTAAGGCCGTTGTTTCGAAAGACCATTCGTTCAATAAAATTTTATGGCCTAATTCAATGCCTTTTATTTGGCTTTCAGCAACATTGATATTTTGAAATATGAAATTTACAGGATCAATATTTACAGCTTCAATTAAGTTATCAATGTCTGTTTGAAATAATTCAAAATTAATATTTCCTACTCGGCTATTCCAATTGAGTACTGCGCTAAAGCTTGTTGATTCCTCAGTTTTTAAGTTTGGGTTACCACCAAATCCAAATCTATCAGTAGCATCTGGCGCTCTGAATGCAGTTCCAGCGGTAATTCCAAGGCGTAAATCTGAATTAACTGGATAGGAAAATTCAGTATTCCAGCTGATATTACTTCCAGCTGTTTCATGTTCCGTATAACGAGCTGCAATAATACTATCAAGTCCAAACAACTTGGTGTCGGCACCAAAGTACACGGCTTTAGACTCAGTTTTATCATTGTAGGCACTACCAAATGATAAGGATTCAGTTTTTTCCCTTTCAAAGTATGCGCCAGCAGTTAATTCAACGTTTTGTAAACTAACAGAATTTTGCCAGTCAAAACTTAATCGATCAGTTTCTACTAAGTCTTTTTGCGGAGTAGGGAAAAAGAAAAAGTCTAGTTGATTTTGATTAATAGCATCATTGGCTTTAGCGATTATAAAATTACTTTTCCATTGCTCTAATAAAGTTGACCCAACGCTTAAAGAAGTTACAGCATTGTTGAAATCTTGGTCTAAGGGTCCTGTAGTAAATGCGCTAGTATCAAAACCATAATACTCAGTATTGCCTGATGTTTGCCAGTGATTTAGTTCAACATCTTGTGAAAGGATATTTAAGCCTGCTCGTAAGTTTAAACTTAAACTGTCATGTCCACGATCTTGCGTTTGCTCACGCAGGCTTGCAAATCCATCTGTATCTTTCCAATCAAGTGTAAAGCTAGCAAACTTATCTTGATCGCGATACTCACTATTTGTGGTAATTTGTTTGCTTCCAAAGCTGCCTAAAGCTAGTTCTGTGCTTAGGGCTGTATCTTGAGTTTTACGCGTGATGATATTTATCACGCCACCAATGGCTTCAGAACCATAGAGAGATGAGCGGGGGCCTTTAATGATTTCAATACGTTCAATAATTTCTGGGCTAATGTTCTGAATTGCGGCGCCACCAATGGTGCCAGGGTTCATTTTTACGCCATTAATTAGTACTAATGTATGATTTGATTCAGTTCCACGTATGAAAACTGATGTGGTTTGACCAGGTCCGCCATTTCGACCTATATCTAAACCCGCTTGAAAACGTAATAAATCAGCTAAATCAGCTGCATTAGTCCTTTCAATATCTTCGCGGGTAATAATGATATTACCAATCGCCAATTCGCTTTGTAATTTAGCAGATCGTGTGGCTGTTACTAATATTTCTTCTTCAACCACGTCATTCGCGAGAATACTTACTGTGGAATAAAAAGCACTTAGCATTATGCTTGCGAGAATAAAGAATAAAGCAGGTTTTTGTTGAATGTTGTATCGCGCCATGTAGAACTCCCGTACGTTTAGCTGCGTGTTTGAAAGCTAGAGGAGTATGGCGAAATAAACTACTTTAGTGAGTAGAGAATAACAGCCAAGATACGCCACCCGCGATCGGACTAAAAAAATTTGTACAGGTCGGTCTCCGGACTTATGAATTTTTACTAGCATTTTGCTAATAAAGGAATTTACGCCTTCCCACGACTGTTTTCTGAGTCGCAGTGGCTGCTTTATTAAAAGCGTGTAAAAACTTTAAATTCAATCACCGTTGCGGGGGCAGTGTTGGAATTAACTGTTAATATCAAAAAATGATCAATACTAAGTGTCACCAACTTCCCAATGTTTTGAATGTAATTTGCACACAATCAAAAACACCTGAACTGTGCATTCTAACCATGAAAACTCTGAGGTCAAGCTATTGCTTATGAGATAATACGGCTTGTAGATATTTAAGACCGATATATTTAGAGCGAAAACCATGCCACACGCACTGACAATCCGATTAAGAAAAGCACAAGAAGCTGCTCAAGCGGCTGCTGAAGTTATCCGACATTATTATAAAATTCAGCAAGATGGAGAGTTATCGGTTGAGCTTAAAGACGATGATTCGCCAGTAACTCAGGCCGATGTAGAATCTGAAAAAACCATTCGTAAAATATTATTAGAAGCGTTTCCTGATGATGGGTTTTATGGCGAAGAAACTGGACAACAGTCTATGGATGCCGAGTTTCTTTGGTTAATTGACCCAATTGACGGAACAAAAAGTTTTGTTCGCGGCTATCCGTTTTTTTCTACACAAATTGCCTTAATGCATAAAGGTGAATTGGTATTGGGAGTGTCTAGTGCGCCACAGTTTAATGAAATTGCTATTGCAATTAAGGGTCAAGATGGTTTTTTAAATGGCGAAAAACTTAGCGTAAGTGCTATCGACACGCTTGAGCAGGCTGCTTTATCTACTGGCAATTTAAAAACTATTGCTTTAAAGCCACAGTGGCAAAATCTGGGCAAAGTGATTAGTCGAGTTCGTCGTAATCGTGGTTATGGTGATTTTTATCATTATCATTTGCTGGCGGCAGGAAAAATTGATGCAATTATTGAATCAGATCTTAATATTTTGGATATCGCGGCTTTAACCGTTATTGTTGAAGCAGCTGGCGGTAGAGTTACTCAGTTAGACGGTAAGCCGGTTGGACTGAATACGGTTAACTTGTTGGCAACAAATGGCATTTTGCATGATGAGTTGCTGAATATAATTGCTTATACTTAGAGATAAGTAAAGAAATTACATTACAAAATAACGCTGCCCTGCTTGTTCAAAAATTTTAAAACTTGTATCGTAGACGGCTTCTAAGGCTTCTAAGCTAAGCATTTTTTCAGCTGTACCAAAGCACCATTGACCATCGTCCATTAAATATAAAATATGTGTAGCAATGCGTGCAGCATGATTTACATCATGTAAGGCGATGACTTGAGTCTTGTTTTGGCTTTTTAAATCTAAAATTAAATCAGTAGTTTGTTGTTGGTGAGCTGGGTCTAAATGGTTAGTCGGTTCGTCCCATAAATAGACATCGGGGTTTTGTGTAAGTACGCGGGCAATTGCTAATCGCTTTCTTTCCCCTCCAGAAAGTGTTTGTACATTCTGTGTTTGCTTCTTATCTAACTCCACTCTACTCAAAGCATGTTGAGTTAACTCAATATCATGTACACCTTCCCAATCTAAAAAACCTAAATGTGGGTGCCTGCCTGCAAGAGCATGATCAAAAACATTTATTGGGAAAGGATCATCATGAGCTTGAGTGATTAGGCCTAAAATTTTTGCTATCTTTCTTCTACTTAAATCATCAATGACAGAATTTTGTAAATAAACTAACCCTGCTGTAGGTTTGATTAAGCCTGCTAGTGTTTTGAGTAAATGGGTTTTTCCACTGCCGTTTCTTCCTAGAATACACAGTACATCACCAGAATTTGTGTCAAAATTACAATCTTTTAGTAACACTTGCTTGTCTTTACCAAGTCCTACTTCGAGGCTTAAATTTTTGCAGCTTAATACATTCATTTTAAAAAAGAAAACCAAATATTCGAGCTAATAAATTTATCCTAAGCCATGATTAAATTCTTAGGAAATAAAAAGCCCTATTGAAAAATAGGGCTTAAGTGTATCAGTTTTAAAGCTTAAGAATTTTAGTGTCTTTGGGTTCGTGACCTACTTCTTGAGCGGCTATTGCTTGAGCGGTCAGAATTAGAAGATCGACGTGATTGACTTTGTTCTCTAGCTCGCTCGCGTCGAGATGAGTTGTTCGAGTTTGACTCGCGACGTTCTTGTTGGGAGTTTGAATTTTGGTTTTGTTGGTTCGCCTCAGCTCTTCGAGCATGTTCAGCACGAGCTGCCGCAATTTGTCTACGCCGTGCATCACTCAAGGCTTGTGTTTGCGAATTAGCATTCTGCGTAGGCTCAGCGGTCGTAGGTATTCTTGGAGAAGACACTTGAGCATTGCCTTGTCTGTCACGGTTTCTAATGCGTCGTTGTTGTCTGTCTCGAGTAGCGATTGATCCATCTAAGCCACTTTGACCTAAGCTGACATTGCTATCGCGTCTTGGGTTTCTGGTTTCTCTATTACGATCTCCAGCTGCTCGACGTGTATTTGATGCAAGAGCTTCAGTATTGGGTTGAATGACATTATTACGATTACGGTGATTGCGGTTACGGGCATCACGTCGGTGATGATTTCTGTCATATCGAATTACATTTCTGTGATGACGACTATGGTTATGCGAGCGATAATGGGAGTGCCCAAAGTAGCTACGATGTAATGGGCAATAATACCCAAAACCACTACGATAAGAACCATAAGCTCCATAAGCTCCAGCGCCGTAAGAGTAGTACACACCATAAAATGGGTCAAAATAATAACCATTATAATGACGAGCATAATATGGATCATAGTAGCTTGAGCGATGACGATGCGAGCCACTAGAAGCGTAAACTGATACTTGAGTACTAGGCTCATCAACGTATCCTTCATCATAATCGCCGTAATATTCACCTTGCGAAGAGCTATATCCGTAATCATCTTCGTAAGGGTCGCTCACGCAGCCGCTTAAAAACAAGCCTGATACTAAAACAGCAGAAAGTGCCAAATATCTAGTTATCTTGTTGTTTTTAATGATGTTTTCTATACTCTGTGTATTCAATTTAACGCTCCTACAATTTACTCAACCGTCTAAATTCTAGTGAGACGGACTTCTGATGTAACTAGACTATCAAACTAGTCTGAACTATAACTGAACGTGAGTAACATTTAGTCACAATTATGGCTGCAGACGAGTAGATGACCATTTGCTAAAATGGAATTGATCTTCTTGTTGGTCTTTAATTTCACGAGTCCAGACTGCACGATCATGAATACGTCCAGGGTGTGAAATCCATAATTCCACTTTATTTGCCCACAATCTATATCCACCCCAATGAGGTGGTCTTGGGATGTTTTCACCAGCTGGCTTGAAGCGTTGTTGCTCTTCTTCTACACGATCAACTAAGGCTTGACGTGAAGCTATGCTTTGACTCTGATCAGACGCCCAAGCCCCAATGCGACTCAATGGATTGCGTGAGTTGTAATAGTTTTCACTTTCCATCACTGGGGATTTCATAACCTTACCGCTGATTCGAACTTGACGTCCTAGATTATCCCAATGGAAAAGCGCGGTGGCATTTGCATTTAATTTTAGCTGTTGACCCTTGGCCGATTGATAATTGCTATAAAAAACCAAGTAGCCTTTTTCAATATTCATATCTTTGCACAAAACAACACGTGCATCAGGTACATATACCTTTTCTTCAGAAGCCTCGTTATCTAATACACTGGCTTGAACGGTTTTCTTTTGAGTGCTTTCTTGAACCGTGCTGATTACCATATTGTTTGGGTTAGGCTGCCACGCTAGATCAACAGCCTGGTTAAACCAACGTGACACAATCTTAAACGGCGAGAAACGTAAATCTTTGGGTAAAAGGTTTTCTTTAAGTAATTCTTCAAGCGTCAAATTGGTCATAATTTTTCCAAACTAATTTTGAGCAAGTTAAAAAGCAGATGTTACGCCCATTTCTTTAAGTAGATTGTCGGCACCATAGAGTCTATCCATTGTCCACAACATATAACGAACATCTACATGAATTGAGCGAGCGATTTTTTCATTAAAATCCCAATCGGCATTAATGCTTTCGTAGTTTCCATCAAATGCTAGGCCAACAAATTCAGCATTTTTATCTAAGGTTGCTGATCCGGAATTGCCACCAGTAATATCAAGAGTACTTAAAAAGTTAACTGGTACCGAATCTAATGACTTTTCAAAATAAGGACCGTATTCTTTAGCATTAATAGCATCAAGTTGATTTTGAGGGGAGTTAAATGGCTCGATACCTGTATCTTTCTGAAGAATACCGCGCAGAGAAGTGAAAGGTGTGTATTGCACGGCATCCTTAGCGCTATAACCTTTTACATTGCCTACTGTGACACGTAATGTACTGTTGGCATCGGCATAAATTGGCTCGCCTAGTTCCGTTTTGTAATCAATAATAGCTTGCATATATTGTGGACGGGTTTCTTGCAATTTACCACTTAGTGTTTTGCCAGCATCTTCAACTTGCTTGTTTGTATCGTAAAGAGCAACAGCTAATTGCATGAAAGGATCGGTGCTCTTTTCTAAGTCATCGACTGATGCATCAAGTAGAGCTAAGCGAGTTTCTAACTGATCTAAAGATGTTTTAGAATACATCTTGTCTAAAGTATAAGATAATTGGCTTTCATCTAAATCGTTACCATTAATGCCGAACCAGGCATTAAATTCAGTAACATGATTAGCTGGGTCTATTTTTGCATAACGCTGGATAAATAATTTCCATAATGCTTGGTCAGCTGATTTAGTGTAACGGCGTTCTAAGCGCTCTTGTCCTTGTTTTATTCGATCAAAATCACGCTCTTGATAACCTTGCTGGCGTTGTAAATCAGGTTTTTCTTTTTCTTTTGCTAAGCGATATATGGTTTTTGCAGAACCTAACAGAGCCGATCTTTGTGCCATAAAACCATAATAAAAATCACGTACTTGAGTGGCTTGGTCTTCTGCAACTAATGCGTTTAGCGTTTCTAAGGTTGAGGCATACTTGTCTTTACGTTTAGGATTGCTGTTTATCCATGTCTGTAAATCACTTTCTAAAACGTTTTTACGTTCTACAACATCGCTTATAGCAAAGCCATCTAACATACCTCGATTATTTTTCTCAGCATTATTAAGTCCAGCAACTAGGCTTGCATATTTGATTTTCACATCTTTATCATCAACAGATAGCTCATTAATTTTATCCAACCAAAGATTGTATTCGCGAATACGGGTAGGGTAGAACCAGTCGATAGTGTTTTCAACTTCTGTAGCTAGGCGATAGCGATTTGTGCGTCCCGGATAACCTGCCACCATCACAAAGTCACCTTTTGCGACACCTTTAGGATTCACTTTTAAGAAGTGCTTCGGTTCATACGGTATATTGTCTTCGCTGTATTCAGCAGGTTTTCCTTCTTTGCTAACATAAGCACGATAAAAGGCGTAGTCACCTGTATGACGTGGCCAAATCCAGTTATCAACGTCACCACCATATTTGCCAATCGCAGCAGCGGGAGCGTGAACTAAGCGTACATCTTGAATCTCTAACTGCTTGATTAAGTTGTACTCTAATCCGCCATGAAAGCTTGGCATTGTGCATCGATAGCCAGCTTGTTTTTCACATTCGGCAATTGTGGCCTTGATAATCATTTGGATTTTATCGTAACGAGCACGACCTTTTAAAGAATCATCAAGTTGAGCATTAACTGTATCAGTCACGTCGGTGACTTCTTCAGTTACATATATTCTGCTTCCCGGAGCTGCAGAGAGCTCTTCGCTCAACTCTTTTGCTAGAAAGCCGTTTTCAAGTAAATTGTTTTCAGGTGAGGAATTGAACTGAATTGAACCATAGGCGCAATGATGGTTTGTGGCCACTAACCCTTTAGGGGAAACAAAAGATGCCGAGCAACCCCCAAGGCTAACAATTGCATTCATCGGGTATTCACCAAGTTGTGAGAGCTTTTTGGGATTAATTTTCATACCCATTTGTCTCAACTCGGTTTTTAAGGCTGGAAGTTGTGTTGGTTGCCACATTCCTTCATCGGCAAAGCTACTGTTGGCAGTTAGCAGGCTAAGGCAGGCGATAGAGCTAATTAATAGATATTTTTTCATTGTAGTTTTCATAGTTATTCATTCAAATTTATACGAACGGTTATAATAAATGATATTTAAAATTTTAGGCGTGTATTCGCTACTCAAACTGGCTTATTTTTATGCAAGACACTGAACTATTGAGTTTAATTGATAACTCACCCCTTAAAACTGCTTATCAAGAGTACACGGCTCGTGATGGTGTTAATTTGTTTTATCAGGAGCGCGGGAGCGGTAATCCATTACTACTGATTCATGGCCTTGGTTCTAGCAGTATTGATTGGGAATTACAATATGCTGATTTGGGTGAACACTACGCATTAATCATGCCTGATTTGCGTGGTTTTGGAAAAAGTACTCAATCTTATTTTGATATGCCAAATCCACACCAAAGTATTTCACAATTTGCTAATGATGTTATTGATTTAATGCTGCACTTGGGTATTAAGTCATGTCCTGTTTTGGGCTATTCTATGGGAGGTGCTATTGCTTTTGAAATAGCCATTCAAGCTGTTGAGAATTCTCAACAAGAATTTCAAGCCGACTCATTGATTATCGTCAATAGTATTCCCAGTTTTGCTTTAGATACTTTACGTAAAAAATATTTAGTTGGTTTAAGAAAAGCCTTTACTAAAATTTTTAGTATGCCTAGATTAGCTGGTATTATTGGTAGAAAACTTTTTCCGGACAACCCAGAGTTGGCAAAGAAAATGGTAGCAAGAAATGGACGTAATAAAAAGCCACCGTACGTCGCTTCTTTTAATGCACTCATGGCTTGGCAAGCTGGCGAACGTTTAGCTGATATCCAACAAGAGACTTTATTTATAGCGGCTGATAAAGATTACACTAAAGTGTCTGATAAAGAAGAGGCTGCAACGGTGATGCAAAATGCCGAAGTAATAATGATTGAGAATTCCATGCATGGAACGCCCTTTGATCAACCCGAATTATTCAATCAAGTTGTTTTAGATTTTTTATTGAAAAGAGATTAATTAGTTTAATTAGATCCCGCTATCAAGTATCAGTAAAGTGGGATTGGCAATAGCTATTCTTAAGAGAGAGATATATGAAAACTATACTAATTTATGGTGCAAACGGTTACAGCGGTGAACTCATCGCGAGAGAAGCTGTGAAACAAGGCTTGAAGCCTGTTGTGGCAGGAAGAAATAAAGACGCAATTGAAAAACTTGCTGCTGAATTACATTTGCCTTTACAAATTTTTGCTTTAGATGATATGGATGTTGTTGCCAGTAACCTTTTGGATGTGGATTTAGTTATTCATTGTGCGGGCCCATTTTCAGCAACTTCTAAACCCATGCTTGAAGCATGCATAATGGCAAAAACGCATTACACAGATATCACAGGTGAGAGTGATGTGTTTGCCCATGTGCAAAGTATGGATGCACGTCTCAAAGACGCTGGAGTGGTGGCAATGCCAGGAGTAGGGTTTGATGTGATTCCTACCGATTGTGTTGCAGCCAAATTAAAAGAAATTATGCCTGATGCTACGCATTTAACCTTGGGGTTTGATTCACGTAGCGGTTTTAGTAAAGGGACCGCAAAAACTTCGGTAGAAGGTTTAAGTGGCGGTGGAAAAGTTCGTGTAGATGGCGTAATCAAAAGTGTTCCGCATGCCTACAAAACCAGAAAAATTGACTTTGGTGATGGCGAAAAACTAGCGACCACGATTCCTTGGGGAGATGTGGTTACGGCTTATTTTTCTACACAAATACCAAATATTGAAGTGTATATTCCAGCTTCACCTAGAATGATTGGTCAAATGAAAAAATTGAACTGGATTAGACCTATTGCCGGATTGAAGTTTGTACAAAATTTTCTTAAGAAGAAAGTTGATAAAAGTATCATTCCTCCCTCTAAAGACATTCGTGAGAAAACGCGTACCCATGTTTGGGGAGAGGCAAAGAATGCCGAGGGTGATGTGAAAACGGTACGTATTGAAACGAATAATGGTTACAGCATTACCCAAGATGGTTCTTTGTTAATGGCGCGTAAAATTTTAGCTGATGATTCTTTATCGGGATATAAAACTCCATCCATGATTGCTGGTTCAAGTCTGATTTTGGAGTTGCCCGGTAGTGGTGAGTTTGTTGTTAGTTGAGACCTTATTATGAGTAAAGAAAGTAATCTAGTTTACGAAACGGCAAAAATAGCTTGGAAAGAATTACAACGCTTTTATGCCCAAGGGAATGTGATTCATGTGAATGATGAGCTTGACTTAGTGCAAGTTGCTACGGCGTTTTCAAAAGATGATTCCGAACTTGTTAGTGACTGGATGAAGTCGGAGCAAGTTGGTGGTGTTAGTGATATTCAAGCACTGCAATGGTTTGAAACTGATGCGGATGTGTGGGCTGTAACGGTTGCGCCCTTTGTTTTAGTGCAATCTATTGTTGAGAAAAAGCATTAAATCGCTTTCGCCTAATTAATGAAACCAGATAATCCTAATCATTACGATGTGATTGTAGTTGGTGGTGGCGCAGCTGGTTTGATGTGTGCTTTAACGGCAGGTCA
>CAJQOG010000059.1 GCA_905479875.1 uncultured Gammaproteobacteria bacterium | reverse complement strand
TTTCAAGATACTTCAGTGATTATTGATGAACTGGAAAAGCGTTTCCCTCAAAACTCAATGATGCCAACAACACCTTTAAATAAACTAATTGCTTTACTGTTAGAAGTTTATGGTGATGAATGGTTGTTGATACCAGCAATGCATTATCGTTGGTATTTCAAACAGGATAATTATCAATTTATAACACAAAAATTTGGTGGCATGCTAAAACCGCGTTGGCCTAAGTTTTTACAGAGTTTTTTAGGACGTAAAGTGGCAGCGAGATTTCAGGGCGCTGTACAATTATTAGGTGTTCGTGAGTATAATCGAAAAGCTGTTGAGAAATCATATGAGGAGCTTTTGAGTGACTTACAAACGCATTTTTCACAACATGATTATTTACTGGGTACTCATCCTAGTATTGCTGACTTTAGTTTTATGGGTCCATTCTTCGCACACCTTTATTCCGACCCATATCCAGGAGCAATGATGAAGCGTGATGCGCCTGCTGTAGTTGCATGGGTTGAACGTATGAATAGAGTAACTCCTTTGCCTGACAAAGCATTGAAACCTGCTGAAATCCCCAAGACTTTACTGCCTATTTTAAAACGCATGCTGAAAGAGCATGTGCCTGTGATATTGGATACCAATAAGCAACTTGCAGTTTGGAAGGACAATAACCCTAACTTAGCAATACCGCGTTATATTGGCGAGCATAGTTTTACCATAGGTGGCGTAAGTGGTTTGCGAAAAATATTCCCGTATGTATTATGGATGTGGCAAAGACCAGTAAACTATTATCAGAGTTTAGGCACTGAAGAAAAACAAACACTTGATGCCAGCCTCAATGTTTTGGGTTTTAAAGAGGCGTTAAATGCTCCAATTCTTAATCGACTGACTAGAAAAGGTAACCTATTAGTCTTTTCGGAATAAAAAACAAAATAAATTTTTGACCATGCCTCGTTTTATGAGGCTTTTTTATTGGCTAGTACGCTACAATAAATCTAATGTCAGAAAATACACTTCAAGAAATTATTAAACAGTATGATTTAGAAAATCAATTTTCTAGAATCTCTGAGGCCAGCCCTTACGTACTTGAAACTGTACTAAGGTATTCTAAAGAAATTAGCCTTGCCATAGAAAATCAATTTTGGTTTTCAGATGTTGATTATTCAAATACGGCAAGTAATGCATTGCCTTATTTTTCTGATATTTTTAATTCAAGTAGTGATATCCAGTGTAAGCAGGCTCTAAGAAAGTTTCGTAACTTTCATTCGGCGCGTTTGCTGTGGTTGGATCTGAATGATTTAGTTAATTGGCAAGCTCTACTAAAGGCGCAATCTGATTTGGCCGATTTGTGTACTCAAGCAGCGCTTAGTTATCTTGAGCACGACTTAACTGAAAAATATCATAAACCTAAATACCTTGACGGTTCTGCTATGCAACTTAGTGTAATAGCGATGGGTAAGTGGGGAGGTCAAGAGCTTAATTTTTCTTCTGATATCGACTTTATCTTGCTTTATGGTGAGAATGTGGAAGTTCGAGCTAAGGATGGACGTCGTGACATTGAAACTCATCAATACTTTATTAAACTTTCGCAACGTTTAATTCGTTTATTGGATGACAAGACTGCTGATGGCTTTGTTTATCGTTGCGACACACGTTTGCGTCCATTTGGTGAGTCAGGTCCTTTAGTGCTTAGTATTGCTGCCTTAGAGCAATATCTCACATCACATGGCCGTGAGTGGGAGCGTTATGCGTATTTGAAAGCACGCTGTGTTACGGGCGACTCAGTTGTGTGTAACGAGTTTAAGGAGTTGCGTAGGCCCTTTGTGTATAGACGTTATTTAGATTTTGGTGTATTTGCAAAATTACGTGATATGCATGCACAAATTGCCGAGCAAGTAAGAAAGAAGGAATTTCAAGAAAATTTGAAGCTTGGTCGCGGAGGTATTCGTGAATGTGAATTTTTAATTCAAGCAATGCAGTTACTTCGAGGTGGGCGCTTACAGGCATTGCAACAAACAAATTTTTATTCCGCATATCAGGCCATACAAAACCAAGATATTTGGGTGGATGAAAATTCGGATTTACTGAATGCCTATATTTATTTAAGAATTTTAGAAAACCGTTTACAGGCTTTGCATCAAGAACAAACGCATGAGCTTCCAAGTAGGGCTGAAGATCAAGCAGCATTACTTGCAGCCATGCAAGTTAGCACATGGAATGATTTGCTAGCTAATCTTAACTCACACAGGGAGCGTGTGGTTTCTTTGTTTGATGAGCATATGTCCTTGTTAAACTTGAATATTGATGATTCTGATAATAAAATTAATGTGACTAGTTTGTTAACAAGGCTTGAGGTTTATTCGGCAAACTTATACAAGCACTTCAACGATTTATTTCAGTCGCGTTATTATGCAAACTTAAATGATAAAACACAGAAGACCTTAGACAGCTTACTTAGTTTGTTTTTGGATGAAATTGAGTTGCATGATAAAAGCAAACCGATTGAAATTGAAACAGCTACTCGAAATTTCTTAAAAATCATTCGCTCAATTGGAAAACGTGCTGTTTATTATGCCTTGTTGGTGGAAAGACCCGCGGCTTTAAAACATTTACTTAAGGTGTGCTTTGTCAGTGATTATCTCTGCGAACAAATTGCACAACGTCCTATTTTACTTGATGAACTTCTTGATCCGCGTATTTTCAGTACAGCACCTAATGCAACTGATATACAAAGAGTAACAAAAAAAGTTTTTGATAATGCAAAAAATGCTGACGTGGATAGATTTGTGAATGACTTAGTTGTTCATAAGCATGTACAAAGTTTTCGGATTGCCACTGCTGAGATTTTCAAAAATCTACCCTTAATGAAAGTTAGTGATCGCCTTAGTGATGTTGCTGAAAATATTTTAAAAGTTGTAGTACAGCGCGTATTGAAAGAAACTTTAGAAAAATTTTCATTGCCTGAAATATCAATCGAACAAAGTGGCTTTGCTATTCTTGCTTATGGCAAACTGGGTGGCTTAGAGCTTAGCTATAGTTCAGATTTAGATATTGTTTTCTTATATGATAAATCAGAATTTCTAGTCAATAATTTTTCACTCAAAGATGAGGCTGAAATAAATAAATTTTATACTCGTTTAGTACAACAGTGTTTACGCTATTTAAATATGCCAAGTAGCATGGGTCGTTTATATGAAATTGATACACGTTTAAGGCCTAGTGGAAACTCGGGTTTTTTGATTAGTTCAATTCAAGCTTTTCAAAATTATCAAGAAAATGAAGCTTGGGTTTGGGAGCATCAAGCTTTGACGCGCTCCAGGGTTGTTTTAGGTTCGGAAAATTTAGGTGAAAAAATTAATCAGATTCGCCTTAATGTGTTGAGCAAAAAAATAGATATTACTTCCTTGAATGCAGAAATCTTTAGTATGCGACAGCGTATGTTGAAGCAATTTTTGTCTAAGAACGCGAATTTAACAAAATTTCATTTAAAACACTCACCAGGTGGGATGATTGATATTGAATTTTTAGTTCAGTACCTCGTGCTTAAACACAGTGGCGAATATTCTGAATTGTTAAGATATTCGGATAATATTCGTCAATTAGAGTCTTTGGCAAAATGCGGAATATTGAAAAAATCAGATTCTCAAGAATTAATTCAATCCTATATAAATTTACGCGAACATGTTCACTTGCTTAGTTTGCACTCAAAAGAGCCCGTAATTGATTATTCTGTGATTGAGTTTACCCGGCAAATAGTCTTGCGGCATTGGCATAATTACTTTGAGCAGATTGAGTGAGTATTTTAGTGACTCTTAGGTATAATCCAGTAAATCTATAATAGTGATTTACTTTTAGAATTTAGAGAAAAAATATGTCTGAGAAACTAACACAGAGTGTTTCTAATGCACTCGAGACACCAAATTCACAAACTGAATACACAGTAACAGTTTCTGACTTGCCTTTACATTGCCCTACACCGGCAATGAGTAAGTGGAATTCGCATCCAAAAGTATATATTCCAGTGGAAGATACCGGTGAAGCAATATGCCCTTACTGTGGCGCTCTTTATAGCTTAGAAAAATAACAAAGGGTATTTCTTGAAAATTTTCTTTGATGTGGCTGAATATTATTACCTGCCGCAGTATGAGCCGGTTATTTGCGAGTTGGCAAAGAGAAATTTTCAGGCTTATTTATTAGTTGATTTAAATAAAAAAGAATATTATAAAGATTTGAACACAAGCAAGATGGGTGTTCAAGAAATTCTATATTATCAATCACTCGAACAAAAAGAACAGTTTATTTGTGATAATCAGCCAAGCTGGGTAGTATATGGAAACTACACCCAGCGTTCTCGAAATATACCAAAGCAAACAAAATTTGCACTTATTCAGCATGGAGTAGGACCTAAGAGTTGTTATTACAACGTATCTGATGGTGATTTCGATGTGCGGTTTGTTGAAGGGACTGAGCGTTTAATTAAATTACAACAGATGTATCCCCAAGATAAATTTCTTGATGTGGGCTTTGTGAAATTAGATCCTATTATAAATTCTAGTCTAGTTATCCCTAATTTAGCTGAGCTTGGACTAGATGAAAAGAAGAAGACTATTTTGTATGCGCCAAGTTTTTTCCCCTGTAGTATTGAAAGCTTACCTTTTAGTTTCCCAGAAAAACTGGCTGAGTATAATATTATATTAAAGCCACATTTTTTCTCTTTGAGCCGCG
>CAJQOG010000058.1 GCA_905479875.1 uncultured Gammaproteobacteria bacterium | reverse complement strand
CGTAGCTGTACAGGAGCAGAGGTATGATTAATACCTAATAATGCAATTGCCATACAACACCACTAACGCTTTGCGTAGTTCGAAATTATTGGTAGAAGAGTGGCAATGGTCATGTGGATTGCAGAATTCCCTAAAGGATTAAAGGTAAATAGTATGAATCAGGCTGTATTATAAATTATTTAGTGTGCAAAAGGGCATAGAGCCCAGACTAACAGCTGAGTAAATGAAGCTTTCTCTGTCATATTTTTTCTTGAATTTCAGTATAATACTCAATCTTTGCGAATTAGGCTGCGACTATAAGCGGTATGGTTCAGCTTTTAATCATGAGAATAATGCTAATGACATCAACTCTACGCACGACAAAATTAATCAGTGTTTTATTTATCACTTTGTTTTTAAGCGCTTGTATTACCCAAGCAGTTACTATTCCAGCTCAAACTGCTACTCAGGCAGCAAGCCAATCTGCACAAACTGCAGGGCAAACCGCTGGCCAGGCTGCGCAAATTGCTACTGGTGGTGATGACGACGCAAAAAAGGACTAGCGCAACAATCCTTTTTTCAAACTGCTAATTCATCTGGTTCTCAACAAGAGGGTCAAATGAAAACTGGATTGGCTGCGCAAAGTACTGCGATTTTTTCAGGTACACAAACTGCAGATACAATTTCTTCCGAGGAAAATACCTCAGAAGAACTACTTAAGCCTGATAGTGTTATTCAGGCTCCTTCGATAAATAGTCAGGTAGAAGTTGATTCAGGCCGTGCAAGTTCTGCGGTATTAAATACTGGAAAAAGCACGAGTCAATCCTCGGTTGTAAGCAGTTTGCCTACGACGCCTGAAATAAAAAAAACTGCGCAAGCGAAGCGTATGCCTTGGGAGCAACAAACGGCTGAAAAAGACTCTGATTCGTCAGGTGTAGAAACTGTAGATTCAAGTGCTAAGAACCCCTTACCGTGGGGACAGCAGTCATCTGCTCAATCACAATCAGATGATGTGCTTAATGAAACCGTTATAAGTACTACGACAACGAGTTCAGAGTCTAAAATACGAAGAGTAATTATTGACCCAGTCACTGGTCTTTATATCGAAACAAGTTTGAGTGGTGTAAATAATCCTGCAAGAGGGAGTGGAAATATGAGTTTTGAAAATCGACAAGAAGATTTACTTGAGTGGCCATTTTGGGAAATGGCTGGTCGCATTGGCTTAACTGTAGCTAAAGATTCTTATAATGGTAGTGTCGCGTGGGATCAAAATGGTGAAGCAATCGATTTTCGTTTCCGTGGGCCTTTAGGAATTGGTGGCATCCGTATTCATGGTGAATTGGATCAAGAGGTAAGAGTAAAAACTACAACAGGACAAGATTTTACAGTTGAAGATTTTGAAACTGAAATGCAGGCGCGTATGGGCTGGAGTATTCCAATTAATAGTTTGCGATATTGGGTCCTAGGTATTGTTGACCCTGAAGTGGACGCCGACGTAGTATTGAATGACGAAGACCTTTTAGATGAATTGGTTCAAGGTGATTGGAAAATAATTTACGAACGCTATCAAGAAGTAGATGGAGTTCAATTGCCAAAAAAATTCACAATCACCGGACCTGATACTAGAATCAAGATGATTGCGAACGACTGGACTATTCCAGGCTCAGAATAAATAAATTTAAGTCCTAATCCCTTAAATTTATTTAAACTTCTTCAATTATACAAATGGCATCAATTATCACACGACCTGCATCGGCCTTAGACTGGACTCGCTGGTGGCCTGCACCGGCCAAATTAAACCTGTGCTTGCATGTTCTTGGTCAAAGGCCAGACGGGTATCACGAGTTAGAAACCGTATTTCAATTGCTCGATTTGCATGACTTAATTAATTTCTCAGCGCGCACGGATGGCAAAATCGTGCGCACGGAAGGAAAAAGTGAAATTAATCCTGACGAAGATTTAGTCGTACGTGCAGCTCATGCTTTGCGAGATTACACGCTCACTCAGAAGTCAGACGTTCCTGAATATTGCTCCGCTAAAACTGGTGTCAGTATTCGTTGTCGTAAGCGTATTCCAATACAAGCAGGAATGGGAGGAGGTAGCTCAGACGCGGCAACTAGCTTATTGGTGCTAAATAAGCTTTGGGAGTGTGGTTTGAGCCAAGATGAACTTATGCACGTAGCAGCTAAATTAGGCGCAGATGTTCCTTTATTTGTGGCCGGTCATTCTGCCTATGCGCGCGGAATAGGGGATAAATTAGAAGCTATAGAACTGCCAGAAAGCTGGTTTATTATTGTTAAACCTGATGTGGATTTATCTACGCAAAAAATCCTTACAAATAGTGGATTGACACGCGACAGCGACGCCCTCACAATACACGGCTTCTTCGACCTGCTCGGACTAATGCATGAGTCATTACCTGGGCAAAATGACTGTCAAAAAGTAGTTTGCGAAGAACACGCTGAAGTAGCTCAAGTGATTGATTGGCTTGATAATTATGGTCCAGCAAGATTAACCGGAACTGGTTCCAGTGTTTTCTTGCCCTGTCGTAATGAGAGCATAGCAAAAGCTATATTTGATCAAATTGGCTTAAGTAATAACACGCAAAACTGGCAATTAATGATTGCTAAAGGCTTAAACAAGTCGCTGCTGATTAAAATATTGAATGACACAAAGCGTATAAATAGAAAGTCGGACAAAAAAGTTTAAAAGAACAATTGGGGTGTAGCCAAGCGGTAAGGCATCTGGTTTTGATCCAGTGTACCGTAGGTTCGAATCCTACCACCCCAGCCATTTTCTTGTGACGCTCGCGATAGAGCGCACTGTTTAAAAACTAAAGTATTAATATTTAATAGGTCAATTTCCTGACCCATTATATATTGGGAATTACAAATCATGGTTGGCAGACTTTCGATTTTTTCAGGAAATTCAAACCCAGACCTAGCAGCAGGTATTGCCGCTAAACTAGGCCTTCCACTTGGACAACGTAAAGTCACTCGCTTTAGCGATGGCGAAATTGCCGTTGAGATTGAAGAGAACGTCCGAGGTCGCGACGTATTTATTATTCAACCAACGTGCCCACCAACAAATGACAATTTAATGGAATTGTTGGTTATGACCGATGCTATGCGTAGGTCGTCAGCAGCACGTGTTACGGCGATAGTCCCATATTTCGGTTACTCGCGTCAAGATAGGCGTCCGCGCGCAGTTCGTGGCCCTATTACAGCTAAGTTAGTTGCTAACATGATGGTGCAAGCGGGTATTGAACGTGTATTAACTATCGACTTACATGCCGATCAGATTCAAGGCTTTTTCGATATTCCAGTAGATAACGTCTATGCTTCGGGTGTTTTTATTGAAGATATTCGAAAAAAATACATCGATGACAACATGATTATCGTTTCACCAGATGTTGGTGGTGTAGTTAGAGCTCGTGCAATTGCTAAACGTGTAAATGATTCTGACTTAGCTATTATTGATAAACGTCGACCAAAAGCTAATGTGTCAGAAGTAATGAATATTATTGGTGATGTGAAAGGTAAGGTCTGTGTTTTGATTGATGACATGATTGATACAGCAGGAACCTTATGTCACGCTGCCAAAGCGTTAAAAGAAGAAGGCGCTGATAAAGTTGTGGCCTATATTACGCATCCAATTTTATCTGGTCCGGCTTTAGAACGTATTAACGCGTCAGTGCTAGATGAGTTAGTGGTCACTGATACCATTCCTCTGAGTGAAGGCGCAAAAGCATCCGATAGAATTCGTCAAATAACAACTGCAGGTATTTTGGCAAAAGCAATTCGTCGCATGACAGACTATGGTTCGGTGAGTTCGATATCAAATGATTGAATGAAATACTGAATCCACGATAACTGCAATAGCGGTTCCGAGGACTATGTTTTTGAACAATTGGTGGTCGCAATCAATTGTTCGCAACCGCGTTGAAAAACGCATAATCGATACTATTTAGTATCAACAACTGGAGATTAGCAATGGCTGATTATAATTTAACCGCGCAACTACGTGACGATAAAGGGAAAGGAGCGAGCCGCCGCCTACGTCGTACTGGATGGGTGCCGGGGATTCTGTATGGTGGTGATAGAGAGCCACGTTCAATAGCATTAAAAGATAACGAGTTAAAAAATGCACTTAAGAATGAGGATTTTTATTCTAGTATTTTTACAATTACCGTTGGTGATATAGCTCAAGACTGCGTATTAAAAGATATTCAACGTCATCCTTCACGAGAAGAAGCTATGCACGTTGATTTAATGCGTGTGACAGCTGGTCAAGCACTTAAAACCAATATTCAGTTCCACTTTGTGGGCGAAGATATTGCTCCAGGTGTTAAAGAAGAAGGCGGTGCAGTAAGCCATAATATGGTTGAAGTAGAAATCACTTGTTTACCTAAAGATTTACCAAAATACATTGAAGTTGATGTGTCTAAGCTCAAGAAAGATGAGACTATTCACCTTAGTGATTTGATATTGCCCGAAGGCGTACAAATTGTTGAATTAATGCATGGTGAAGGTCATGACCAAGCAGTAGTTTCAATTCGTGCAATGCGTGTATCTAAAGAAATTGATGATACAGCAGCGGCTGAAGCTCCTGATACAGAAGTTGATGGCGAAGCACCAGCTGAAGGTGGCGACGCTTAATTGCATCGCAAGCTAGTAATTAAACCGCTGCGGTCAAACGGCTTCAGCGGTTTTTCTTTATACTATGTAGAATAATTATTTATTAATAAATGTATCGATGGCAATACTTTCAAACAATCCACCCAAACTTATTGTCGGCTTAGGAAACCCTGGCGCTGAGTATCAATATACGCGACATAATGTGGGCGTATGGTTTGTGCATTCTTTGGCAAGACGCTTTGGAGCTGAATTTAAACTTGAGAAAAAATTTCAAGGTGAGTTGGCTGAGATTGTAGTTAAGGGACATAAGGTTCGTCTATTGTTTCCAACTACCTTTATGAATCTCAGCGGACAGTCTGTACGTGCGGTTTGTAATTATTATCAAATTGAAGCAGAAGAAATTTTAGTTGCACATGACGAATTAGATTTGTCAGTGGGGGACATGCGACTGAAGTTTTCAGGTGGACATGGTGGTCATAATGGCTTGCGAGATACTTCTCAACATATGGGTAAAGACTACTGGCGATTACGAATAGGCGTAGATCATCCCGGTAATAAAAAACAGGTAAGTAATTATTTAACCAAAAATAAAACGCCAAGAAAAGAAGAAGAACTGATTTTGGTGGGTATAGAAAAAGTAATTAATCTGTTTGAAAATTTAATGCAAGATGGTTACGAAAAAACCATGCATACATTACATCAACAAGAATTAAGTCCAGAGCAACAAGTCGAAGAAGAAAAAAGACTAGCCGCCAAAAAAGCTAAAAAAGAAGCATGGTTAAAGAAAAAGGCTGAGGCTAATGCTGAAAAGAAATCTAGTGAAGTTAACTCAGAAAGTAAAACAGTTCTTGCTTTGGCTTTGGAAAGAGCAAAAAAGGAAGAAGAGTAATAATGAGATAGTCATTGCGAAGAGCATGGCAACGCGGCAATCTGTTGATAGTGTCGAGGTACTAATAAATATATCAATGCATCATGAGATTGCCACGACTTCTGCGAAGTCTCGCAATGACGCGATGTAAATAAAGAATTAAACTTAAGAAAGAGAAAATTTATGGCTATTAAATGTGGCATCGTGGGTTTACCCAATGTTGGAAAATCAACATTATTTAATGCGTTAACTCAAGCTGAAATTCCAGCAGAAAATTATCCGTTTTGTACCATTGATCCAAACGTT
>CAJQOG010000057.1 GCA_905479875.1 uncultured Gammaproteobacteria bacterium | reverse complement strand
CCCTACTGGGGGCGTTTCAGCAGATAGCTTTAATGATTATTTATCGTTACCAAACGTAGTATGCGTAGGTGGATCGTGGTTAGTAACTAAAGATGATGTTGAAAATGATAACTACCAGAACATTACTGATAAGTGTATGGCTCTAGGAATTAGTTAACTTAAAATTATTCGTTTATAAGATTTTAATTGGCTAACCCGTATAAGAGTTGATTAAATCAACCATTTCTTTGCCAGAGTAGCTCTTAGCAATGTCTATAATCCCTAACTGACTATTATCTTTTGCATAAACATTGGCTCCTTTTTTAAGCAATACTTTCATGACATCTAATTGCTCAGGGTTTTCAGCGCATATATGCAAAGGCGTACCGCCATTTCTCTCTGTTATGTCAATACTGGCTCCCGCTTCTAGCAAAGCAACCGCATTATAATCATAGGTCGCCAAATGCAAAGGGGCTATTCCAACCTCATTTTGAGCATCCACATTAGCTCCGGCAGATATAAGCAATTTCACAACTTCTAAAGAATGTTCACCTACCGCTTCATGCAAAGCCGTAAAGCCATACTGATCTGCTTCATTTACTATATTTGGTTCTTTTGATAAGAACTCTTTTAATGCTTCAATATCGGCAAATAGTGCAGCATCTCTGAAATTTTGGTTCATCTTATTATCCATTACTTTATAATCTGATTCTATACTGAATTCGCCGTTAAAGAATTCCAAAAATCAAAACAATTGCAAAGTGGATAAACCATGCATAAAAACGTAAGCTCTCGAAGCACCAATCAAAAAGCTCTTCGCATCAATTTAGATGAGAATAAATACGGCACTATTGTAGAAATTGGTGCGGCTCAAGAAGTGGCGAGAAATTTCTTTGTGGTTGGCGCCGCGGCTGGAACCATTGCAAAAACTATGTCGGCCTATGATATGAAATTCTCGGATGCTATTTACGGCGTGCAAGAAGAAAGACGCTATGTATCTAAATCTCGTTTAAAAGCAATGACTAGACAAGAATTTGATTTGGTTATTGACAGAGTTAGTACGACAAGGCCTAAATCTTCAAAATATTTTTCCTATGCTGCAACCGTAGCCGCAAAAAGTTTTAATCGAAAAAACGAGTGTCATGCTTGGTGCGGTGTACGCTTGCAACTTTTTCCTGGTGCGGAGCCAACTGAAATTACTATTCATGTACGCATGCATGACGCTACTGCTGAAGCGCAGCAAGAAGCCCTTGGCATCCTAGGGGTAAACCTTATCTATGCGGCTTTCTATTATTATGAAACCCCTAAAAAGCTTATTGATTCATTAACGGATGGCTTACGCGCTGATCGAATTGAGATCGATTCAATTGATTTTGAAGGACCGTATTATGAAGAAATTGACATTCAAGCTATCAATTTGCACCTGATTCGTAGTTGGAAAACTCGTGCGATTATTTTCACCCCTGACGGATGCGTGGCTGTTCCCTCTGAAATGCTTTACAAAAAACATGTACTAACCATTCGTGGTTCATTCAAACCCGTTACAAATTTAAATGTGGATATGATTGAGCAAGCCAAAGTAGCATTTCTTGAGCATGAAAAAGTTGATGGCAATAATGCAATTGCTATTGCCGAAATATCCTTAAACAATCAAAAAGGAAAGGATAACCAAGTACCAGAAAAAGATATTATCTCTCGGGTAAAATTATTAAACTCGTTGGGCTATAACGTTATGGTATCGGATTACACTCGTTACTTCTCTTTACGTGCATACTTCCGCCAATATACCAAGTTACAAATCGGTATTGTTTTAGGTATTGTTAACATGAAACAAATTTTTAATGAAGACATGTACGCAGGTGTTGAAGGTGGGATTCTAGAAGGCTTTGGTAAATTATTTCCTGACAATACGCGCCTCTATGTATACCCTGAAATAAATAGTGTAGATGGATTAGTTGATTTTCAAAAAGTAAAAGTGCCGAATAATTTACGCTACTTATACAAACACTTACTAGAAAATAACTTTATTAAAGGCATTGAATGCAGCGACCACGAGCTATTTAAAATCTATTCTCGAGAAATTTTAAAGCAACTACCTTCAGGTCGTGGTGACTGGGAAAAAGCCTTACCTGCCGGAGTTACTAAAGCCATTATTGATGATAGATTGTTTGGCTTTAAACCTTAATATCATTAATAAACTCACTAAAGGCATTAATAGCGGCATGAGTATTAGGATGGTGTTTTACATTCAAAAATTCATCTTCTGCAACATTCTCAAATAAATTGAGTAGGCGTTGAGAATCATCATCTGTTTCTAAATCCAGATAACTAGTCGCTAAGCGCAATGACAAAGTTTCGGCAGGAATACCAAAAGCGTCAGCCGGTAAAGTAGCCAAAGCATGCTTATCTAAAAGATACTTAGCTAATTCAGTCGAGGTAGTCACACCCAATTTTCTTATTTGTTCTGACCAGGGGTCAAAATTTGCTGTGATATAAAACGCACCTTGTGGCTTGGTGCAAATAATTCCCAGCTCTGTCAGCATATTATGTATATAACGAGTACGCACCCCATGTATCGATGTACAAGTCCGTATATAGGTCTCAAGCTCTTCATCATTAGAATAGGCTGTTATGGCAGCATACTGAATGGGTGCAGCAACAGAAGACCAGGTTTCACTAGCAATAACGGCCATGGCAGCCATTAGCCTTTCACCACTAACTGTATCTGGCAAAACTGCAACACCAATACGCCAGCCACCAATGGATAAATGCTTACTTAACCCACCTAAAATGAAAGTACCTTCCGGATAAAATTTCGCAATACTAGTATGTTTTTGTTCTGAATGATCAACTAAAAAATAAATCTCATCACTAATTACTAATATTTTATTTTTCCTACAATAGGTAGCTAGCTCTTGTAAAAAATCGGCACTAAACATTTGTCCTGTAGGGTTATTAGGACTATTAATTATCAAGAGTTTATTTGGATTACTAGACTGTTTGACCAGCTTATCAAACGCCTCAAGGTCAAACTGATAATTGTCTTTTGCCTGAGATGGAATATAAAAATACTTATTTTTTAACAACTCCGCCTGAGGGGCATAGCTCACCCATGAAGGTGTTGGTAGAAACAAATCAGCATCTAAAGCTTGCTGCAAAGCAAATATTAAAGACTTGCTACCAGGTCCAATAATCACTTGCTTAGGTAAAATTCCTAAACCTAATTTATCAGAATAATAGCTAGCTATTGATTCACATAATTCAGGCAAGCCTCTAGCTGATAAATAACTTTTTTGAGAAGCGTTATTTTTTAATGCTTTTTGCAGCTTTGGGTGCACAGCAAAGCGTGACTCTCCAAAACCCATGTGTAACACGGACTCGCCTTTTGCCCAACGGGCTTTTACCGTCTCATTAATTGCAAGCGTTGATGAAGGTACTTTGTTTCCAAAAAACGGGCTAAGCTTGATATTCATAGCATTTCTACTTATCAAAAATTATAGACACATCACTAAATAAAAAAACCCAACTAAATAATCCTTGTAGTTGGGTTTTTCATCACTTCAAATTTCGCATAAGTATTAGAACTTATACGATGTTTTTAAGTACCATGATCCGCCTTCGTAGTTAGCTGCACTACGTCGTGGATACGGAAGACCTACGCTTAAACGGTTAGCATTTGGCGGGCCAATTTCATCAACATATGTATCAAAAATATTAACAGCACCTAATGCGAATTTAAGGTTATCGTTAAACTGATAGCCAAATTCTGCGTCAATGTACATTGTCGAATCAATTTCAGCACTAGGGTCAGTTGCTGCACCAATAGTTCCTCGCTCATCGAAATGCTTGCCATACCAATTTGCACGTAATAACAAATTCATCCGGTCGCCGAATTCATTATTCGCGGTTAAGACAAAGCGGCTATTTGGATAATTGTTTTCTATATCTTCAATCAAACCATCACTCACTGGATTTACACCATTGACTTGGGCTTGGCCAACTACATCAATTTTGTTATATCCATAAGCAAAAGTTATATCAGTGTTTGCATTACTGCTCCAATCAAAGTTATTGGTATATACAATATCCACACCGCTATGCTCAACATTTAAAGCATTTGTATAGAATGAAATGGTATTTGTTGTACCTGGAACTGCAATATCACCAGTACGGTAAATTCGATCATCAACGTCAATTTTATAAACATCAAGAGTCAAATTACCACTTTCACCAACATCTGCTGTAAAGCCAGCACTTATATTAAGTGAAGTTTCTTCTTTAAGTGCTGTACCACCAACTGCTGCTACACGTGGATCGGTTGATGGGACTAAACCTTCTTCCACCTGTAAACCTGTTACACCATCAAAGGTAGTAATGGTTGTACGAACATTTGCTTGACCTGGGGTAGGAGCATGGAAGCCAGTTGAAAGAGCACCACGTAATGCTACACCATCATTGATTCGATAACGAGCTGCTACTTTACCATTCACCGTACTACCAAAATCAGAGAAGTCTTCATAGCGTAATGCATATTGCATTAACAAAGCATCACTAACATCGTGCTCTAGGTCACCATAAAGTGCGATATTGTCACGACTAAACTCGCCAGAATCAGCAGCCGTAATTCCTTTAAAGCCACTTGAACCACCACCAACTGAAGCATTAGCTTCACCCGCGATAACGGTATAAGTTTCTTCTCGCCACTCAGCTCCATATGCCAAGTTAAGAGTGTCACTAATTGCTTTTGAAAAATCTGCATTCAAATTGATTTCTGATTGCTCGTAACCACCTACATCAAAATCACGTTGTGGTTGACCATTCACTAAACCAAGATCACCGTTCAATGTGTTATTAAGAGTGTAGTCAAGTTCATTTTTACCATAACCAAAACTAAAATCATAACCAGTTCCACCAGCGAAATCGCCTTGATACCCTGCTACTAAACTAAGGTCTGATTGGGCTCCATCTAAATATGGCGTGTAACCAGTGCTAAGTAAATCACCAGTAAATCCAGCATTACAAATAGCTAACAAAGTACTGTGACCACTTCCAGAACATGGGTCAGCAGGATCAGCTAAGGTACTTGGAAGAATACCGTTACGATAGAAGAAACGATAACGACCATCCGTATCGGCATAACCAAGGCGAGCATAAAGCTCTGAACCATTATCCATTTCAGCGCCAGAATTTACGAATATACGTGTACCGCTAGTTTCAGGTCGGCCCCAAGTTTGTACAAATGGAGCATCACCAAATACGGCATCAGAACCAACACCTGTAACGCCTTCATCAATTAGCGCTTGAGCAACTGGACGCTGAATACCACGAGAGTGCGCTTCATTATCAACAATTTCAATACTAGCATTTACAAATGATGTATCAGTACCAAATCCTGCATTAGCGCCGAATTTCATACTACTTTCACCTTCATAATGTTGACCGGCTTGTAACTGGATAGACCCACCTTCAGAGTCATCTTTAGCCACAAAGTTAATCACACCGGCAATAGCATCTGAACCATATTGAGCTGCTGCGCCATCACGTAGCACTTCTACGCTCTTAAGAGCAATACCAGGAATCATCCCAACATCTACACCGTGAGCACCATTACCTGCTGCTGGAGCAAAAAACTGTACTAATGCAGAACGATGTCTACGTTTACCATTCACCAATACTAAAGTTTGATCAGAGGCTGTACCACGCAATGAAGTTGGGCGTACAAACGCACTACCATCACCTGTTGCTGGTGTTGCAGTATACGAAGGTATAGACGCTTTTAAATTATCAGTAATATCAGCCGTACTTCCAAGTGCATTAAAATCATCACCGGAAATTACATCAATAGGAACAGTTGAATCTGCTGCTGTGCGTGGTTTCGCACTTCTGGTACCAATGGTAATCACTTCTTCAATGACGTCATCAGCAGCATAAGTTTGTGTGGATGTTAGTCCCATAGCTAGTGCTACAGCGCTAACCAAAGTAAGGTTCTTCAAGTTCTTTCGTCGCATTTTTTGGCCTCTTTATTTAATTCTTAGTAAATACATAGCAGTCGTGCAAACTCATTTAAAATCATCATGAAACAATTGTTTCTTTATTGTTACAATTGCAATACAAACGTTTCTTGATTATATGCCTAAAACGCAATTCAATACCATCTATTTAATACATAAACTTTAATTATTATGAGCACACATTTAGAAATAAAAAAGATGCTTAATGATTCTCTCGCGTCATTAGCTCCTCAACAATATAAGGCAGCAAAATATTTACTGAATAATACTGATGACATTGCCTTAATATCTATGCGGGCACTTGCTAAAAATGCAGGCGTAAAGGCAACTACCATTACTCGCTTATGTAAAAATTTAGGCTTTGAGAAATATGAGTATTTTCGTAAACCTTTTGAGGATAATTTACGTAAACCGACGGCGACTTATTCAACACAACTCAAAGAAATACAACAACGTGGCGTAGATAACCCCCTTGGCCTTTACCAAGAAGCCCGCACTCAAGACCTCAACAATATTAAAAGCACAGTTTCTGATGAGAATTTCTCTATTATTTTTGATGCATCTGATACTATTCGTAAAAGTCGACGAGTTTATGTTTTAGGCTTACGTAGCTCGTATGCGGCCGCTTTTTCATTCCATTATGCATATCAGCTGTTTCGTGATAACTCGCAATTAGTCGACACAAAAGCTGGGATGTTTACAGATCAATTAAGAGGAATTAACAACAAAGATTGCATGTTAGCTATATCCTCAGCACCCTATACAAAAATGACCACTGATGCTGTTGAATACGCTACAAAGTCTGGTGTAAAAATAATTGCAGTAACTGACAAACACTCATCACCTATCGCACGAGTTGCTGAACATACAATTATTACCAGAAAAGACTCTCCATCTTTTTATCAATCACTTACTGGAGCACTAGCTGTTAATAATGCTTTAATAACTTTACTAGTTGCACGAACTGGGGGAGATGCCATGAAAATTGTAAAAGAAACTGAAAAACAATTATCTGAAATAAGTGCCTACTGGTAAATTATCAATGTCTAAGAAAATACATTTTGAAATCGCAGTGATTGGAGCTGGCTTAGCAGGAATTTCTACTGCCTATTATTTATGTAAAAAGTATAATAAAAAATCAATAGTGCTTATCGACCCTCGTCCTGCTCTTAGTTTTACAACAGCACAATCAGGCAATAACTACCGAAACTGGTGGCCACATCCAAGCATGACAGCAGCATCCAATCGCAGTATTGAACTACTTAGAGAAATAGCTCAGGAATCGTGTAACGCTATTAATTTAAATCAAAGTGGTTATTTGCTTGCAACACGTGATAAAAACATTGAACCAATGTTAGAGGCTTTAAGTTATGCCGACATACGTGAACACAACACAGAATCCTCTAAGCTTTACCAACAAAGTTTAAAGCAAGATTGGCAAGACGATGTTTCTGGTGTAGACATAATAAACAATACATCTTTAATTAAAGACTTGTACCCAAATTTCAATCCCGACATAAATAATCTAATTCACTTACGTAGAGCTGGCGATATTGATGGACAGGCACTGGGTCAATTCATGCTGAAATATATTAAATCAAATGGCGGCATAGTACATACAGGTAAAGTGATAGACATAGAAAATACTAATAACTATTGTTTAACAGTTGAAAGCTCACAAGAAACCAGTGAAATATGCTGCGATGTTGTGGTTAATGCAGCAGGGCCGTTTGTTAAGCAAATATCAACGATGCTTAACTGTGACTTAGATGTAAAGAATTACTATCAACAGAAAATTCTATTCGCCGATAAAAATAACTGTGTGCCCAGAGATTTACCATTCTCTATTGATATCGATGAACAAAATTTAGAGTGGAGCAATGAAGATATAGAGTTATTCTCTTCAGAGCCTGATATGCAATGGTTATTAAATGAAATTAGCGGTAGTGTGCACTGTCGACCTGAAGGCGGCCAAAATAATAACTGGGTGAAATTAGGTTGGGCATACAACACTTTACCAAGCGAGCCTCAAGATGATTTATTTAATGACGCAAGATACGATCCTAGTTTCCCAGAAATTGTATTACGCGGGGCGAGCAACTTAAACCCAAATTTTAAAAACTACCTTAATGATATGCCGTCTAATATAGTGCACTATGGTGGCTATTACACAATGACGGAGGAAAACTGGCCTTTGATTGGTAAGCTAGATAACAAGTCGGCTTTTATAGTCGGAGCTCTTTCAGGATTTGGAACCATGATGGCATGTGCTGCAGGCGAACTCTGTGCCGATCATATTTTTGGCACTAACTTACCAGAGCATGCCGCAGATTTAAGTTTTGAAAGATATGAGAATACTAAATTAATGCATGAATTGACTAGTACAGAGAATAAAGGCTTACTCTAATTTATATAATTTTAAGTAGATACTCATAGCAATCTTCGTTCTCTCCTGAAACTACAGCAAAGTCTTTATGTTGCCTAACTTGATTAAAGTTAAATTTAGCCAAAACCTTTTGCGACGCTATGTTTCTTATCGTCACGAAGGAACTGATAGTCTCCAAATCTAGCTCACTCTTTGCGAGTTCAAGCATTACCTTCACAGCAAAACTCGCAACACCCTTTCCGCTCTCGCTCTCGGCAACTCGATACCCAATATCAGCAGTTTTCTTTTCTAGATTAATATTCCGGAAGTTAACCCTTGCGATGATGACATCATCAACTTCGATAATAGCTGGGTACATAACTTGAGCATGAAATTCCGCAAGACAAGCAATAATATATTTTTCGACTTTAAACTTTGAATAAAAATCGCTTTCTCTTGCAGCAATGTGTTTCTCAAACCATC
>CAJQOG010000056.1 GCA_905479875.1 uncultured Gammaproteobacteria bacterium | reverse complement strand
TAATATAGTTTTATCGCATTGAAAAAGCGGACAGATACGCGGATCAGCCCTTACACGGTGTCATTGCGAGAAACGAAGTGACGTGGCAATCTAGAGATGGTGATTAGCTTGAGGAGATTGCCGCGCTACGCTCGCAATGACGTAATTTTTTCAATCTTCCTTATAAAACATAAATTCAATCTCTACCGCAGCACCCATTGGTAAAGCCGCAACACCTACTGCTGCACGAGTTGGAGGTCTTTGATCTGGAGTAAATACTTCTTCCCATGCTTTATTAACGAGAGGGAATGTCAACATGTCAGCAATAAAAACATTAGCCGACATCATGTCGTCTAAAGTTAATCCAAAATCTGGCATAAAGCTTACAAGGTTTTTAAGTATTTGACGGGCTTCTTCTTCTGTTCCACCAGATACTACTTTATTATCACTATCAGTTCCAAGTAAACCTGCCGTTTTATATATGGGCCCTGCTTTTACTAATGGTGAATAACGGAAGAATGGTTTAGGTAAATTTTTTGATGTGAGTGCTTTAATCATTACAGTTCCTTAGGAAAAATTTGATAGTGCTGATTTTAGCATTGATTAATTTACTAGGTTAGTTCTAATTGCAACCTGACTAGACCGACCTAAGTCATCAATCACTGTCACATCAAAATTGCCAATTTGAGCAGGCCACATCAATGAATCATTTGGTGTGGTGCTACCCACAAACTCATTGCCAATAAACCAAAACAATTCAGAGCTATTACTATCGACGGTTGCCGTTAAAGGAATTTTTTCATCTTCTAATTTATGTGATTGTAAAGCATAAGCAATTGTGGACATTGGAGAGGTAATGTTGGGTGCGTTGCCGACTATATTGCCTAGGGCGTTTAATGATTCTTCTATACATTCTGGTAAAAATGGTGGTGGAAGTTTTTTGTATAAACCGGCCTGTCTAAATACTTTTTGTGTATCGCTTGGCCAAAATTCAAAAACCTTTTTCTCAGTTTTTTCAACATCATTCTTACACGCTCTTAATTGAGAGGCCTTATCAATTAATACCTCACGGTAAATCTCGTTTGCTTTAATTGGGGATACGCCGGGTATAAACCAGCTTTCGATAATTTTTGGACAATGTTCGGTATTCAAACCACCACTGGTTTTGCAAACATCCACTTTAACTAAATCATAACTATTTGGAGAATTCCATTCAGCCACCATTTCAGGGTTTTGAATTTGTAGCTGTCGTGCAATACCAAAATATAAAGGTCCAGCTGCCTTTCTACCTATTAGCGAAGGATTCGCACTACCATCAAAATTACCTACCCAAACGGCAAGTACATAATGCCCTACCACGCCCAGGGCCCAGGCATCTCTGAATGCAAATGATGTGCCGGTTTTCCAAGGTAGAGGCATTTCATTGGCTAAAGGATTTTGTAAGTTTTGGATGTTTTCAATCCGGTCTACTGGAGGATTGTTTGCAAGCATATCCAAAGTTAAAAAACTCGCTTCATCGGTCATTAGCTTAAGCGCGTGGCTTTCTAGCTTTTTTTGGAGTTCGCTATTTAGTGCAACCGCTTTTTTATAGCTGCCCCGATTTGCCAGCATTGCATACCATTGCACCAGCTCTAACATACTTACTTCGTTGCCGCCCAAGGCTAAAGCTAAGCCATAATGCTCTTTAGTGTTTAAACGTTCAGGATTGGTTATTTGTAACCAAGCATGAAAGTCTGGACCCTTTAATTGACGCATTAAATCAACGGCCGGTATATTTCTGCTTTTTACGAGAGCGTCGCTTGCATTAATTGGGCCAGAAAAATGTTGGTCATAATTTTCAGGAGTATAGGCACCAAAACGCGTAGGAGCATCTTTAAGTAATGTTTGAGGATGAATCAATCCTTGCTCTAAGGCTAGTCCATAGATAAAGGGCTTAAGCGTTGAGCCAGGAGAACGCAATGCTCGTGTGCCGTTTACTTGACCTTGAATGGTATTATCAAAATAATTTACTGAGCCTAGTTCCGATACAATTTGCATATTGCGATAGTCAAGTAACATTACCGCTGCATTTTTAATTCCATGGCGTTGGGTTTTTCCAATATAAGACCGTGTTAAGTCTTCGATGCTATTTTGCAAACCTAAATCTAAACTGGTTTGATAAGTTCCAAGAGGATTGGTTTTATCTTGAAGCAGGCTCTCAACAAAATGTGGAGCGCGATATGGTAGTTCACCAGGCGTAAAAATATGCAGATCTAAAGCAAGCCGACTCTGTTCTTCTTCACTACTGTTTTTTTCAGCACTCCAAAGTTCAATCAAACGTGTTCTTGCTTGCTTAGCGTATTGATAACCCTTTTCAGAACTTGGTATACGCTTGTTTGGGTTTTGTGGAACCACGGCAAGCAGTAAGCTTTCAGTTGGACTAAGTTGTGCAGCTGGCTTATGGAAATAGATTAAGCTTGCTGCACCAATGCCTTGGATATTGTGCCCATAGGGAGCAAGGTTTAAATAAGCCTCCAGAATTTGCTCTTTGGAATAATGTCGCTCAAGTGCGAGAGCCGATTTAATTTGTTCAAACTTGCCACCAATAGTATTGGTTTTCAATTTAAAACGTAAGCGAGCTAATTGCATGGTGATGGTTGAAGCACCCATGCGTCTACCTTTGGAGATATAACTACTGTAGGTTGCTCTAGCTAAGGCAAAAGGATTAACACCAGGATGAGAATAAAAGTATTGATCTTCATACAGCATAGCCGCATCTTGAAAATGTTGTGGAATTTCATCTAAATTTTTCCATAAGCGATATTGCTGGTCGTGACTTAAAGTTAAACGTAATAATTCCCCATCTTTGGCATAAAAGGCTTTAGAGTGTGTCAAGTCAGGAATAAGTTCTGGTTTGGGAACAAAGGCGTACCACAATAATGACAACACACAAGGTACAGTTAGGCCTAAGAGGAGCATTCGTCTTAGGCTTAGTTTTTTTATAAATTGGGTAGTCATAACAATGTTTAAGTCTATTGATTCTTAGTCACAGTAATTTGACCGGATTCAGAATGTCCTTTAAGACTTTCGTCATACATCGCATTAACGTACACAGCTGGAACCACAAACACTCCACTTGTGGTTAGTCTAGCTTTGTAGCCTATCTCTACAGCATTTGAACCAACTGAACCGTAATAGACTAAACGATCTTCTCGAATATCTATATATTCTGGTGTCCAACTTTGAGCATTTCGAATAGTCTCGCGTTCAATTTCAAAACCACCTGGCAGTAGGTCTATTATTGCAATATCGTCATGACGTTGATTATCAGTACTTCGAACTCTAATAGTGATAAACACATCGTCGCCTTGCATTACTGAACCAGTAATCGTTTTACCCTCTTTGTCTTTAAAGGTTTTTGATATTTCTAAACCCTGAGACTTCGATTGACTTGGTGGCACTTTATCAAAGCCTACTTGGGTAGTTTGATAGTATGCATTTGTTTCACTATTTAAGCGTAAGCTGCGTATATCAATACCTAAGTCAGCAAAAGGATAAGCCCCTTCTGATTGATCATATTGAAGTGAGAGTTTCGTCCAATCAGTAGCTGTAGGTTTTTGTTCGACTGACTTTTGACTTGATGCCATTTTAATATCAGTATTCTGATTTTGAGTTTTACTCAGATCTGAATAGGCATGTAAGGCTAATAAGGCACGTCCAGAGGATAAGGTATTCATATTGCCAGATAAAATTGGATCAACTAAAGCTTGTAGGCGAATTTTATCATCTTGTTTAAATTCGTCAGGAAAATGCTTTGCCATTAAGTACATAACCATCGCATCTCTATATAAAGACGAGTCATAGCGATTGATGCGTCCTCTAGCATTTTTAAATTTGTATTTTTTGATTAGAATATTTGCTTCAGAAGTACGTTTTAATAATTTGTAACTAGCGGCCATATAAGCCGCAGTCAGTTCTTGTTTCCATGCGTTTTCAAAACCCTTGTTTTTAGGGTCTTGGTAAGACTCTTTAAGAAAAGTTTCTAATTGTATTAAAGAGTTATTGGTAATCTCACCGGATCGGGTTAATAGATATAAAGCATAAGCAGCTAATTCAGGCTGACTACGCATGCTATCTAGTTCATATGCAATAGTTTCTAAATACTCTAAGCTATTGTCCAGTACATAGCTTGGTACATTCACACCCTTCTGTTGAGCATCCAACATCATGTGCACACTGTGCACTGTAGGTATGTCAGCAGCGTTATTTCCACCTGGCCATAAAGTGAAGCCACCATTAGACAATTGCCGTTGGCGAATGCTTTTAAACAGACTAAGAAGTTTCTCTTGTTTAACTTCTGGAGTGCCCAAGTAATTAGGATGATCAACAAAGGCCATTAAAGGCATTGCTTGACTGACGATTTGTTCGGTACACGCGTGTGGGAAAACGTCAAGGTAACTGATTAAGCCGTTAACTAATAAGGCAGGATCGGTTGAGGCGTAAACTCGAGTTTCAGATAAATCTTCTAGTAAGTCTCGCTTCAAAGGAATTAAGGCTTCTTTGTCAAAACTACGACCGCTTAGAATTGAGCTATTTTTCAAGGTAGCCGGTCTAACGCTCATAGTGGCAGTCGCGCTACGCTGTGATTGAATATCACTATCGTCCGCGCCCACTAATCTAGCCGTAAATTTAAGCTCAGCAGAGCCAAGTCTTTGATTGGCTTTAAGACTAAAGCTGATGGTTTGTTCATTACCTTCAGCAATATTGACCGTTTGTGTTGCTCCTTCAAGAACCCGAATATGTTCGCTGCTTATTGCTTCAATAATGACTTGAGCTTTCTCACCAGAACCTTCAAGTTGGTTAGACACTCCAACTGCAACATCAAAGATATCGTCAGGAGCAACAACAGTTGGTGCCGTTGGCGTTACGATGAATGGTCCCCTGGCAATCACACTATCTTGCGCATGAGCAAAACTGGTTTCACTAACCGCAACAGCCATAACTCTAAGTGTTCCGTCAAAATGATCAGGCACTTTGTATCTAATCGTTTGTTCTTCAGGACCAGTCTTAACTATGCCTGACCAGAACGCTACTGGGTCTTTAACGACTCTTGCAAAGGGGTTAAGGTTTTTTTGTTGAGGTGCACCTGCGGCCATTTCATCATAAGCACCGCCACCTGCTGCTGAGAGTTCTTGCATGAGATCAAACTCTGGCAATAACAAATCAAACATCTGATAGGTACTTACCTGTAATGCACGTTTTTCCAAGAAGTGATTTAATGGTTTTGGTGTTTGATGTTTAGCAACTTGTAAAATTCCTTCATCAACTGCAAATATAGCAATTCGACCAGTTTGATCGCTGCTATATTTAATCTTAAGTTCTTGGCCGGGAATAACTTTTTCTGCAACATCCAATTTCAAGTCGATAGAATATTTTTTACGCGAAACATTAAATGGAGCAATGGCGTAACTTAATGGAGCCGTAAATATTTCTTTGGAATTTGGTGCTCTAACAAATGCCACTTGAACATAGGCATTGGCTTGTAATCCTTCGGGTACACGAATACGTTGAATGCTTTGCGAGCTGTCGGTTTTAAACCATTCAAAATGATGGGTTTTAGTGGTCTCGATACTAATTAACCCAGATCCGCTATATGGAGCTTTAAGTTGTAATTCAATCCATTCGCCTGCCGCATACTCTTTTTTATCTAAAACAATATCAAGTTGTGCATCTTGCTCAAGATCAGCACTTAAATTGGAGGCACCAATAACTTGGTAGTTGATATGCTGCCTGGACTCTCCATCCTTATTGACAATATGCAGTTCAAATTCGCCGGTATTTTGTGTATCTACTTTATGCGTATAAGCTGTTTTCGTGATACTTAATGGAGTTGAGCTAATGGTTTTTTTCTTTTCAATAGACTGATACTGATAAGTGCCATTGCGTTGCTTGACTAAAGTTGAAACATATTTTTTCTCAACAATTTCTAAACTTAAGTTATTACATTCCGTGGCTTCAACAAAACGATTAATGCATTGAAACGCTACTGATTGCTCTTCATTACGCTTTAAATAATTTAAATCACCAGAGATTTTATATCCAATTAAGAAATCACGTGGGGAAAATAAAATCGTATTACGTGCTTGCACACTACGACCGCCATTTTGCTCATATCCGCTGGTATCAAAGAATAAACGGTAGTTGCCACCTGCAAAATCATCTAGGTCGATGTTAAAGCTTGCTGTGCCAGTATCATCGGTACGAGAATTATTTAGTTCCATTTGGTAGTTATAAGAGGTATTTAAAGAATAATCGTAAGGGTCAGAAAAACGATAGCCTTTAAAGGCTTTAAAACTAAACTCAGATTGTTGTAAGCGATATTTTGCCGAGATTTTTCTATCTTGAGCAGGAGTTCCGAAAAGATTTTGTAAATCAATCTCAAAACTTACTTCACTAGGTTTTAACCAACCTTGAATGCTGCCGTCACTTATTTTTGCATCATTGCGAGTTGCTAGTACTTCACTGCTTAATTTACTTTTAATCTTAAGCTTATCCGGCTGAAATTCTTCAACTGAAAAATTAACATTTCCCAGGTGTTGATAATTAATATCTTCTTCACGATTTTCAACTAAAGTTAAATTAGCGCTGTATATGCCAGTAGCAGAGTAATTAAAGGTTTCAAGTTCGGCTTCAAAAAAACCATCACTAGGAAGTTTATGTTTCCTCTGGTATACAACTACGTTGCGAGAATCCGTAATCGTAAGCTCTACAGGGAATTGTTGGCTTGCACTTAAATCAAAATTTCGTACTATCATGCCTAGCTGTACTTTTTCTCCAGGACGATAAATTCCCCTATCGGTAAATACTAAGCCACGTAAATTTTGTTCGTTACTACTATTCCAGTACACGCCACCAGTTGTAAAGCGTGATGTATTCAGTTGGCGTTGATAATGATTAATCGGTAAGTAGGCTAAATCATTGTCACGTTCAACTAAAATGGCAATGGGTTGACGTTCTTTTTTGAAGTCCTTTAGATTTGGTAATGTTACATGTCCTCGAAAATCGGTCATTGCTTCAAACACACTTAAACCATTTTTGCCTAAGACTGACACTTTTGCCTTTAGCAACGGCGAGCCCGTTTCTATTGACTGCACAAAAACGTCTTGTGTTTGATCAGCATTGACCTTACTAATAAAACCGATATCAGTAATTAAGATAATGCGTTGTGTTTGTGTGAAAGATCGGTCATCGAGATTTTCGCCATTGACTTGAACATGAAATAAACCAGAACGAAGTTTTCCAGTTTGTAAGCGTCCAGTTAAATCAATAGAAGCATAGGTCGCCTTGCCGTTTGCTTCTAATGCAAGTGGTAAAACTTCTCTATGCACCACTGAAATGTTCTCAGGAGAAACAGGATAACTAAAGTTAGGATTTTGAAAATTGCCGCCAGTTTGACTAATCAAATGATTAATATGATCGGTACGTACCTGACTGACGGTTACACGCAGTTGCTCTACTCCACGTGCCACAAAGCCTAATTCATGATTACCCGAGCGGTTTAATACACTGCCTACTCCCATAATATCCACTTCTTTTGGATAGTTAGGGGCTGCATGTAAGGCTCTATAGTCTTTTGCTGTGCTATATCCACCGCTGGAGATAGCGCCCTGTTTAAAACGCATAAACACTTGTCTATTTTCTGGCGCTTGAAAAATAAAACTAAAAACGCGACTGGCTTCATTTTCTATCGGAAGTATTTCTATGTTTAAACGTTCCGAAAGTTCCTCGATATTGGGAGATATTTCGGAAGGACTACTCCATTTATCCCAAGGTCTAGCGGGGTACTTCATTGGTAATAAATATACTTCTAAATAATCACTCACGTTTTCAAGTGTCGTAGTATCGCTGAGCTCAATAATCATCGCTTGTTGAGGGTTATTGTCTTGATCTCTTACAATCTGAACTTGCGAATTCTCTACCTTAAAGAAGTCAGCACTGCTTGGTATTTTGAAATCTTCTTTGAAAGAACCTTGTATGTCTCCTGAACCGACAGGGCGCGATTGATAAGTAGGGGTTTGAGCAAACTTCAATCCATCGTCTAACTGCATTCTTAAATAACGCGTTGCATTAGTAATTTTGACTGGAGCTGAATTAATATAATAAAGACGCTTAGCGTGATCGCTTAATTCGGAATCTTCGGTTAATGTGTATTCCAAGGGGAGATACTCGCCTGAACCTGCCTCGTCTTGAACGAAAAACTTATATTTTTGTTTTAAACTGTCTGCATCGATAGGATGGGTAAAAGTAAAAGTAGATACAAAACGGAGTTCACTTGGCCTATTTGGATCAGAGTGTAATTTTTCGCCGCTAGTAACGCCCTTAAAGTCAGCCGTTTTAAAAGTAAAGTCTTGCTCACTAAGCGAAACATTTTCAATGAATAAACTGTCGGAAAAACTCAGTTTGTAATCTACGCTTGCGGGCCAATTTTTTACAGGCGTGAAATATAAAGTATTTTCAGAGCTGGTCCATTTGCCTTCTATAAATGGCGTAAGGGTAATGTGTTTTTCAAGTATTTGGTCATTATGTGTTTTGTTAGTTTTATCTAAGCGTAAGGCATGTTTTGGAATATCGACTTGGTACTCAGAGTATTTTTCAGCCCTTTCTTTGGCTTTTTTCAAGGACTCAGGGTTGATACTAAAATTAATCGCTAACTGACTCGGTGTAATTGAGTTTAAGCTCGGGACTGTAATAGTATTAAAATCGACATCAAAGTTAATTGGCTGTGGTCTTTCTAAGTACCAGGTGTAGGCATACTTGGCTAGGAAACCGAGAAGTATTAGGCCCAAGAGAACTAATAAACTACGTTTGGGTTTTGCCTTTACTCCAGCAGAGCTTTTTTGCATCCAAGGTGCCGGTACCCAGCGTGGCGAGCCAATAATTGGATGAAAGAGTTTGCCAATGGCTTCTAGAAGAGATTTGAACATGCTGATTTCCTTAAAACTGTATTTAGCCTAAAACTTGATGTTAGTTATTTAAATTCAATTACTTATGTATTCTAAACATTTTTAATATGGAGTTTGCCGCATTTATAGGTTAACGTATGAGCTTAGTCTATAGGTGAATCTAAGATGTCCTTTTTATGCTGATTGTGTGAAGATGTTTAAGAAAAAAATAGAAAAACTATGGAGATGAAAAATGCTTAAGAAAATTTTAGCAGTTATTGTAGGTATTGCAGTCGGAATCCTTGGAATCATGCTTATTCAAGGAGTGTCAGGGCAAATGTATCCTTGGCCTGAAGGTTTAAGACTAAATGATAAAGACGGAGTAAAGCAATATATCAATACTTTGCCAATAGGTGCATTTTTAATGGTTATTCTCAGTTATGTTGTTGGGAGTTTTTTTGGCGGTATGGCAGCCAAATCTTTATCCAAGCTTAATCAATCTGCAATTATTGTTGGTGGAGTCTTGACCCTAGCCGGCTTAGCAAATGCGATGAGTGTGCCACAGCCGCTATGGGTTTCGATACTCTCACTGTTAGCTTTCATCCCTATTGCATTACTAGGGGCAAAATGTATACCAACTAAAGCGTAAAGCCTAGCTATAATAGTGCTCTATAAATATGGAGTTCATATGCGTATTTCAAAAATTCAATTATTAATTGTATCTTCTCTCATGCTGAGCCTGTTTGCATGTGGAGCTGATAAAACTGTTACAGAAACTAACACTAGCGAAAGTACCAAACCCACTATGACAAAAGAAACCTCAGCACAACAATTTGAGCGAATCAAACAACTTGCATCTAAAGCTCCTATAGCGGATCGTAGAGAGAGCTCAAGAACCTATCACGGTAAAGAATTAAAAGATTCATACTTCTGGCTTAAAGATCAAGATTATCCAAACACTGATGATGAAGACGTTTTAAATTATCTTAAAGTAGAAAACGCTTATTACCATGAATTTAGAGACCCTAATCAAAAATTTGCAGATAAAATTTTTGAGGAATTTAAAAGTCGCACTGACGAAACAGAAGAGTCTGTTCCTTATATAGAAAATGGCTATGAATATCGATCGGCTTATAAAGAAGGCAATGAATACCCAATTCACAGTCGTAAGAATTTAGAAACTGGTGAAGAAAAAGTCTTTCTAGATGAAAACGCTTTGGCAGAAGGCAAAGATTATTTTGTGATTGGTGATTTTGATATTAGTCCAGATAATCGTTATATAGCCTATTCTTTTGATACGGCTGGTGATGAACGCTATCAAGTTAAAGTACAAGATTTGCAAACGGGAAAATATTTAGATGATGTGTTGAATGATGCAAAAGGTGAACTGTTATTCAGTAAAGATGGAAAGTCTCTTGTGTACACTTTATTAGAAAAAGAACGCTGGTACGCTAAACATATTAAGATTCATACCATTGGTGAAGCACAAGAAAAAGATGTAACTTTGTACGAAGAAAAAGATGAGGGCTTTTTTATTGGTTTTGGTTTAACCAGCGACAAAGAGTACTTTATGGTGGTGTCTTCACAAGGTGAGGTACAAGAAAGTTATGTTGCCCCCGCAGATTTTTCTACGCCACTGGTGCAGTTAGTTTCAAGAGATGCAGGTTTTACTCAAGACATTGATCATGCCCATGGGCATTTTTATATTGTTGCAAATGACACGCATAAAAATGGACGCTTAGTCAAAGTAAGCGATAAAGAGCCTGCGTATAAAAACTGGGAAACCATACAAGCCGGTTCGGACGAAGTTTATTTATTAGATTTACAAACTTTTAATGACTTTATTGCTATTAAGTCGCGAGATATTGGTTTAGACAAGATACATATTCGTAGCTATGATAATAGCAGTTATAGCATCAAATTTCCTGAGGAGCTTTTTAGAGCTTCAATTGATACAAATCCTGAGTTTACGCAGGACTTTATTCGAGTAAGCTATGAGTCAATGATTACTCCGGATACAGTTTTTGATTACTCTTTAGCTGAAAAAAGGCTTACGACGCGTAAAGTACAAAAAATTCCAGCGGGTTACGACAAATCACAATATGTAACGGAACGAGTTATGGCGCCTGCACGTGACGGTGTTTTGATTCCAGTCTCAATTGTGTATAAAAAGGGCTTTAAGAAAGATGGCAGTCAGCCTATGTGGTTGTATGGTTATGGTGCTTATGCTGCAACTATATCACCGAGTTTTTCTACCTTACGTTTAAGCGCTTTAGATAGAGGTTTTTCTTATGCTATTGCACACGTTCGTGGTGGCTCGATGATGAGTTATCAATGGTATTTAGATGGTAAGTTAAAAAAGCGGACCAATACTTTTAATGATTTTGTGGATGTTGCTAATCATTTGGTTAAAGAAAACTATGTAGCGGCAGGGAATATTTCGGCCTCGGGTCGCAGTGCCGGCGGCGAACTCATGGGTGCTGTCACCATTCAAGCACCGGATTTGTGGCGATCTATTAATCTTGGCGTTCCTTTTGTCGATGTGTTGAATACTATGTTGGATTCCACTCTTCCCTTAACTCCACCAGAATGGAAAGAATGGGGAAATCCTATTGAAAGCGCTGAAGACTATGAATTGATTCAGAGTTATTCTCCGTATGATCAAATTGAAAAACGCGAATACCCACCAATGTTTGTAAGTGGTGGTTTAAACGACCCACGTGTAACTTATTGGGAACCTGCAAAGTGGACAGCTAAGATGCGTCATATGAAAACGGATGATAATTTGTTAGTCATGCGAATAAACATGGGTGCAGGTCACTTTTCAAACTCAGGACGTTATGGTCGCTTAAAAGATTATGCCGAAGAATATGCCTTTATGTTTTTGGCACATGGGATTGAGCAGTAGGAAGTTTGTAGCTGTAGGGGTTGATCGGCGTATCAACCCAAGCTTAGGGCAGATACGCCGATTTGCCCCTACAAAATAATGCATAATTCGAGAGATTCCGTTTCGAGAACGGGGTTTCGGCTATTTGCTAATGGCAAATACTCTCAGTAGTTTGAATCATACATTTTACTTGCAATGAACTCTCTTAGATCACTTGGTCGAGGTTCTTGGGCAACGCCTTGTTCATAGAATTTTTCAGCAACTTGAACCGCAATATCTAAAGACACCTCACGAATGTTTTGCATAGGTGGATAAAGTGTTGCCGTAGCAAGATGTTCATCTGTAACCATATGAGCTAAGGTTTTTGCAGCCGTTAAAAATATATCATCAGTAATGATGCTTGCCTTACAAGCGACTGCTCCTAAGCCAACGCCAGGGAAAATATATGCATTATTACCCTGTCCAGGTACAAAGCGTTGCTTGTTCCAAGTAAATTCAGGGAAAGGACTGCCACTGGCAAATAAAACTTTACCATTGCTCCAAGTGTAAGCCTGCTCAGCCGTACATTCAGCTCGTGATGTTGGATTGGATAAGGCAAATATGGTTGGGCGTTCATTTAACTTACACATAAGTTCGATGACTTCTTGGGTAAAGGTTCCTGGAGTTCCAGTCGCGCCAATTAACACATGAGGTTTTATATCAGCAATAGATTCCATTAAATCCATAGAGTCATGTTCATGTGCAAACGGTTGCTTGTGAGAAGCTAAATTTTTACGAGATTTAACCACTAAACCGCCACGATCAAGAAACCATAAACGCAGCATGGCCTCTTCTTGGCTTAGACCTTCTTCAACTAATGCACTTGCAATTAAATCACCTATTCCTGTTGCTGCAGAACCAGCTCCAAGAAACATAATACGTAAGTCTTTGAAGTCAACACCACTAATACGTGTGGAAGCATATACACCAGCAAGAGACACAGCGGCCGTGCCTTGGATGTCATCATTAAAGGATAAAATTCTGTCACGGTAAATATCCAATAATTTATAAGCATTTTCTGTTTGGAAATCTTCAAACTGAACTAAGACGCCAGGGTATTTTTGTTTTACAGCACTAATGAATTCATCCATGAGTTCAAAGTAAGCATCACCATGCAAACGTTGTTGCGGATAACCTAAATATAATGGGTCATTAAGAATTTCTTCATTATTGGTACCTATATCAAACATCACAGGCATACAGTGCTGAGGATCAATGCCTGCACAAGCCGTATAGAGAGCCAATTTGCCAATTGGAATTCCCATACCATTAGAGCCAAGGTCACCTAGGCCTAAAATTCGTGAACCATCAGTAACCACAATGACTTCAACATTTTTATCTGGCCAGTTGTCAAGAATTTTATCAATCTGACCTTTGTCTTCCGGAGTTATATAAAAACCTTTAGGCATTCTGAAAATATGAGCAAACTCTTTGCATGCTTGCCCTACTGTTGGCGTGTATATTATTGGCATGATTTCATCAAAATTTTCAGTCACTAAACGATAGAAAAGTTTTTCTGCACGCATTTGTAAGGCCATTAAAAAAATATATTTTTCAATATCCGTTTCTTTGCGTCGCATATTAGCGAGCACACGCTTTACTTGGTTATTTTGTGTATTTACTGAATAGGGAAGTAATCCACGTAAGCCTAAGTCATCACGTTCTTCGCGAGAAAAAGCTGAGGATTTGTTTAAAACTTCATCTTTAAGTACGTCGTAACCCGACTTGGTATTGCGTGCTGTCATAGTCTTTGCCGAATGGATTCAAATATTTTTTAAACGGCAGAGAAGTGTAACAAGGATTAATTCTTTTGGGTGAAATTATCTTGACGAGCTTTTAAGCGGTCCGCATACGAACTGTAGGGTTTAGTACGCTTGAGAAAGGAGAAACTAAACAATAATCCAATAGAACTTGATATGCAAACCCAAAGAGGTATTAATTCAAACGCTTGAGCTTTTAGTCCTAAATTTTCTTGTACAAGATAGAAGGCTAAAAACCCAGAAATAGTTAGAGAAGTTATAAGGCATAAAGTAAAGATGAGATATCCAGGAATTCGATGCCACAATTCGCGTATGCCAAGCGATTTTTTTAAATAGAACAAGCCAGCACAGACGCAATAAATAATCGACGGAATGAGGAGTATTCTTTCAAACTGCAATATTGTAGAGACTTCAGTACTAGATGCTCCACTAAATACCATCATTATGCTGCACAAACTTAAAAAAAGTAGACAACAAAAACTGAAGAATATAAATTTATGGATTATTTGCATAAATAATGGAAATTGTTTGTAGCCTAAAATGTCCATGACTAAATCTAGTCGTTCTAATGCGTTGCGGAGACAGCTTAAGCTTTTTTATTTTCTATGGCGCTAGATTGGGTTCAATTAAGCCTAGGTGGAATAATACAAAGAGAAGTAGAACAAAAGCAAAAGACAAGCCAACGCGTAGAGCCAATGATTTCATCATTTTTTCCGAATCGCCTTTATCGCCAAGCATTTGAACTAAAGCAGAACCAAGGCTAAAGATGATGCCAAGGAGTATAATAAAAAGTAATAATTTAATTCCCATAACAAACATTATACGTACAAAAGGTATGAACAAACTCAGTAAAAACCTGTTTGCTCGGCGAAAATTCCAAGCCCAACTAATTCCAACTATTGCATATATTACTTTTATGCTACTTCTCTTGTGGTTGGGATACTGGCAATTGGATAGAGCGGCCCAAAAAAGTGAATTATTTGCAGCATTTGCCTCAGGGGATACCGAAGTGATGCGCTTAGATAACGCTCTTGAAAAGGCGCAATCACGCTACCAAAGAGTAGAAATTACGGGCCGTTTTGTTGAAGATAAGCAATATCTAATTGATAATATTGTTAGCAAAGGTCAGGTTGGTTTACATGTACTCACACCATTTAGAACTGATACGGGTGAGCTCATATTAGTTAATCGTGGCTGGATATCGCTGGCGGCTAAGCATGGTCCATTGACAGACCTTGAAAATCTGTTGGATTATTCGTCATTTACACTAAGTCTAACCGGTCGCTTAGATAAAATGTTACGCCCTGGATTGCTTTTAGAGACGGAAATTCCCGACAGCGTGTATCCAAAAACCGTACAATTCCCCACGTTTGAGCAATTATCGGTCGATTTAAAGGAGCCTATTGTTAATTGGCAATTACTTTTGGATGCCGAGCCTGCCAACATTGATGTGAAAGCTTATGTACGAGAGTGGAGTCCGCATGAAATAGGACCTGAACGTCATTTGGGTTATGCCCTGCAATGGTTTGCTCTAGCTTTTACATTAACCATCATATTTCTAGTTTTGAGTTTCCGTCCAGTTGCTGAGATAGATGCTCATTTGAACAAAACATTTAACTGAATTTAAAAATAATGACTGAACAATACTCACCAACACCAGTAGATCAAAAACGTGGACGCCGCATGTTTCTGTTTATGTTTGTCCTTTTCTTTGGACCTTTTTTAATGGCTGCTTTAGCTAAAAACTTTGGTTGGTTTACTAATACCGATACGGTTAACTACGGCACTTTGGTCTCTCCGGCTACACAATTAACAGAGACTCAATTTAAATTACAGAATAAAGATGGCAGCATAACTTTACGTGACAAATGGAGTTTATTGTTTTTCGTTCCTAGTGAATGTGACCAACAATGCTTAAAAGGTGTGCGTGAATTAGAAGCCATTCATCTTTTATTAAATCGTGACATACAACGTGTACAGCTATTAGCGATTAACAATGCGGGCATTGATTTGGGCTTTTATACCAAATCATTAAAGGCAGGCGCAGCTGTAAATGAATTGCAAGGTGAATTTAGCCAAGCTCAACAAGCTTTAATTGGAGCTTATTTAATAGATCCAAAAGGCTTTTTGATATTGGCTTACCCGCCTAATGCTGATGGTAAAAAAATGCAAAAAGATTTAAAACGTTTACTCAAATACTCAAGAATTGGATAGTCCATGTCTACGAATAAGACGCTTGCAGAACAAATTGTAATTCCAAGTAAAACTACAGAATCTACAAGCAATAATAAACCTACTAAGTCCTCGCCAAATAATAACTCTGCAGTGTGGATGCAACGAACCACCTTGTTGGCTTTGTTATTAGCGACTGTGGTCGTGGTTTTTGGTGCTTTTGTGCGCTTAACCGATGCTGGTTTGGGTTGCCCTGATTGGCCAGGATGTTATGGTTTATTTGATGTGCCACAAACAGCAGAAGAGATTGCTTTGGCCGAGTCAACCTTTGATGTTGCTGTAGAGCCGCAAAAAGCATGGAACGAAATGATTCATCGTTATCTTGCATCTACATTAGGCTTCTTGATTTTAATTATTAATGTGTTTGCCTTTAGGACTAAAAAGCATAGGGTACTTTCTATTGCTTTGTTAGGCATGGTCATTTTTCAAGGCATGTTGGGAATGTGGACAGTTACGTTACTCTTAAAGCCAGTCATTGTAATGGGGCACTTATTAGGTGGACTAACAGTTACATCTATGTTGTTATGGCTATGGTTCAAACAAAAATATCCAATCAATCGATACGGTTTAAACCGCCTAAGTAGTTTTGCATTAATTGCTCTTTTTGTTCTAATAGTGCAGATAGCTTTAGGCGGCTGGACCAGTACTAACTATGCTGCGACCGCTTGCCCAGATTTTCCTACTTGCCAAAATCAGATCTGGCCTGATGATATGGATTTTGCAGAGGGTTTTGTTATGTGGCGAGGCTTAGGTGTGAACTATGAAGGCGGTGTATTGGCAACACCTGCGCGTATAGCCATTCATTACACGCATCGCTTATGGGCGATTACTACGGTAATATTTATTATGTTATTGGGTATATTTGCAGTCAAACATTCTAAACAAATGCGATTTGAAAACGCCGGTGGCCGTTTACGTAACAGTGCATTGTTAATGAAATTATTACTAATTGTTCAATTGGTGGTTGCGATTGTAATGATTAAGTCAGGTTTTAAACTGGGCATCTCTACAGCACATAATGCTTTTGCACTTTTTTTATTGTTAGCAACAGTAGCCGTTGTGTACTTTTCAAGAGAAAATGATTAAATATGTCTGACTCTAATACAACATGGCGTAGTTACTATGAACTAACCAAGCCACGAGTAGTGGCTTTAATTGTCTTTACTGCAATTATTGGAATGTTCTTAGCTACGGATATTCACTCCAGCCCATTTCCTCGCTGGCAAGCATTAGTTTTTGGTAGTTTAGGAATCTGGTTTGCTGCAGCCTCTGCAGCTGTTGTCAATCAAGTCTTAGATCAACGCATTGATGCCGAAATGAATCGTACAAAACATCGACCATTAGTCACGAATCAGCTCAGCGATAAACACGCTTTAGCATTTGCTGTGATTTTAGGTGTGGCTTCAATGTTGATGTTGTACTTTTTTGTAAATCCACTGTGCGCAGTGCTAACTTTCTTTTCTTTGCTGGGTTATGCAATTATTTATACGGCATATTTAAAGCGTGCTACACCACAAAATATTGTTATTGGTGGTGCAGCAGGTGCCGCACCACCATTATTAGGATGGGTCGCGGTTACTGGAGAAGTGCATTCAGTGGCAATTATTTTATTTTTAATTATTTTCACATGGACGCCCCCACATTTTTGGGCTTTGGCCATCCATAGGCGTGAAGAATATGCCAAAGTGAATATACCTATGTTGCCTGTAACACATGGTATCGAATTTACTAATTTGCACATTTTGTTTTATACCATTCTATTAATTATCGTAACAATTCTTCCATTTTTAATTGGGTTTAGTGGATGGGTATATTTAATAGGCGCGCTAGTTTTAGGGGCACGGTACTTGTATTACGCAATTGCAATACGTGACCAAGATCGTGAAGATATTCCAATGAAATCGTTTTGGTTTTCGATTACATATTTAATGATGATTTTTGTATTCTTAATTGTTGATCATTACTTACCATTAGTAAGTAAGGTGTTTGCGTAATATCAATATTTTATATTACGTAGGGGCAGATCTGTGTATCAGCCCTCTCGGTTTCGGGTCGACACGCGGGTCCGACTCCTACAAATCTTTTAACAGCTTCTCAACCCTGCCCTTAATTCCTTCCCTAACATCAGCAAAGTCCACTGCATCCATATGTTTTGGATCAGGTATTAGCCAATCAATTCTCTGTTTAGCTTTTACGTGTGGACAAGCATCGCCACAACCCATAGTTACCACGGCATCGTATTCAATATCTGGAATTTCATCCAAGGACTTAGAATCGTGTGAACTGAGGTCGTATCCTATTTTGGCCATCGAGGCGATTGCTTTTGGGTTAACTATTCCAGATGGTTTTGACCCAGAGGAATAAGCTGCAATATTTTCATTTCCCAGCATAATAGCAAATCCTTGAGACATTTGGCTACGACATGAATTTTCAACACAAACGAAAAGTAGATTCTTTTTAATCATTATGTACTCTTAATAATTAGTTGCGATATTTTTAATTTACATATAGGCAATGAAATATACCACTACTGAAAAGGTTTTAGAGTAATTATTTTTAAGATTTTTTTGTCTATGCAGCAATATTTGCAGTATTTAAATAGGCTTTATTGATGAACGCCTTTTTTGCATGACGAGAGCTCAAGGCGATCACACTAGTCTGCTTTTCAAAACCATCTTTACGTAAACTTTGTGTATGCCATTTGTAAGCATTGAAACCAGCCAGAATACCTATACATGCTAATAGAATAATTAGAGAAAATAAGGAGAGCTCTGCGTCTGCAAACCAAAGCCTTAGTAAGTCGGCGATATTGAAAGCCGCAGTGGTTGCAACAATTAGTGCTAGGGTTATGAAACCTGAACTTTTACTAATCGCCCAAATTGATGGAATAAAGAATGCCGTCCATGAAAAACCACGTTTTACAGAGGCTAGTCCAAATTTTGGATGTTGGTAGATATCATAGAGTTCCATAGTGAAGAGTATGCTTGAATAAAGCTTTGGTACAAGGGTGTGTAACAGATGTTGACAGAGTCAGTCTAAAATTGGGAACTTTGTCACAAAGAAAGACTAATATTGCTAGATTGACTTTAAAGGCGTAATAGATAGTAATAATTATTACTGAAATTTTGCGCTCAATAAATATATTTTATACTACAAAAGAAGAGCTCTAGATGAGCTCTTCTTTTTGTACTAATTGCTTACAGTTGTACAATAATTCTTGGATCAAGTGGAGGCCGTTGTGAGGTGCTAGGTCCACCAGAGACATCAATTAGTGTGTATTTGTAAGTACCTGTACGATTAGGAGCAATCGTTTCTTTAAACGAATTTCCAGGTGTGACTCTAACTGTAAAAGCCCCACTTACAAAGGGCGACTTCACATCATTTATCACTAATAACACTGCACCAGTGCCTGGTGAAACGCTGAGATTGATAAAGTCTCCACTTTTTACTTTGGCATCGGCTGGCCCCTTTGAAATTTGAGGGGGGTCTTTAATATTGCTTGGTAAATTAAATTGCAAGTCGACAGTTTTTGCTGCTTGATTATTATCAGGGCTTGGTGCATGTTGGCATGCAGTTAAAATTAAACTTGTTGCGATGAGTATAAGTATTTTACTGTTAGCCATTTTTCTTTTCGACATAAGTCTCTCCTTGTTGTAAAATTTTTAAAGCATAATTGTTACAGTTGTTAGGTGCTATTAATTAAAGCTAATTGTTCCTTTTAAGTCTGGGTCGGCCTGAAGAGCTTTTTCAGGGTAGCCAAATTTTACTGCATCCTGTGTATATTTTTGAGCGGAAGCAATATCTTTAAGCTCAATTGCTATTAAAGCAGCCGTATAATAAGTGTCAGGATTTTTTGGATCCATTTTTATTATATTTTCAATTTGTAATTGAGCAGTTTCTGCTTGATTTGTGCGTGACAAATAAAGTGCTCTTTGGCTTAGGGCCTCTAAATCACTTGCATTTATTTTAATTGCTTCATCAGCTAGTGTTATGGCCGTTTTATAATGTGTCTGTGCCCCAAGAGCACAAGAGTTTAACCAACGGCAGGTATCAGCTAAGTTCCCATGAAACAAATAATTTGTCGGGATTAAGTCTAAAGCTTGTTGAAACATAGAAGAAGCAGCTTCAAACTCTCCTTGATAGTAATAATTAGTTCCAGCATTGCTATAGGCCGCCGCATTTGGAGCAATGGAAATAGACTGTCTATAGGTTTCAGCTGCTTTACCAAATTCTCCTAAGTAAAAATACGCGCCCCCTAAGTTGCTATAGTTACTAGACTTATTAGGGTTGAGTTGAATTCCGGCAAGAAATTTTTCAGTTGCTAATTTAAAATTACCAGAAGTGAAATAAATAATTCCGAGTTGTGAATGCAATTCAGCATCATCAGGTTGTAATTGAATTGCAGTTTGCAAGCTCACAATGGCTTCATCTGTTTTATTGATTAGGGCCAAAGCGTGACCTTGACTTTTATAAGCTCTAGTATCGTTTGGACGTAATGCAATTGCTCTGGCTAATAGTGTTAAAGCTGAATCAAAGTCGCCTTGGGTTGTGTATAGTTCCGCTCGCGAAATTAACACTTGGGGTGCATCAGCATCTAAATTTTGTGCACTATCGCAAGCTTCTATTGCATTATTAATTAAATTGGTGTCTTGCGATTTTATATAAGCAAGCGTGAAAGCCTCACAGCGTCCTGCATGAGCTTCGGTAAAATTTATGTCCAGCTTTAAAGCAGAGTCGAAGAGCTCCACAGCCATAATAAAATCCTCAGGTACATTTGCTTCACGTAATTTAGCTTTTCCCTTGAGATAAATGTCATAGGCTTCAGTATTATTTGTTGAGACTTTCCCAACGCTGCTATCAGGCATTATATTTAAGCGTAGTGCGTCAACAATACTTTTGGCTATTTCTTCTTGAACTTTGAAAATATCATCTAACTCACGGTTGTACACGTTAGACCACATTTGAAAACCATCCTGGGCATTAATTAAAGTCGCACTAATGCGAACTCTATCGCCATCACGTCGCACACTGCCTTCTAGTAAATGTCCAGCATTAAGCTTTTCACCTAACTCACGTAGGTCTGAGTTTTGACCTTTATAAGCAAACGATGATGAA
>CAJQOG010000055.1 GCA_905479875.1 uncultured Gammaproteobacteria bacterium | reverse complement strand
ATTCATAAGAGCGAAGTGTTTGGAAAGCGTGCGTACTTATTTAAAACAGAAGATACTTCAGCGCTACAACATTTAGGTGAGAGTCGCACTCCTGGAGTAGCCGATCTATTTGTAGCTATTATGCAAAATAAACGTTTGCAGAATGGTGCCTCACAAGGAGTTGCCGCATGAAAAATTTACCCATTTTGTTAAAACGTGAAACTTGGGAGCATCCTTCTTTTTATGTAGCACCAATCGTTATATTAGCTATCATAATTCTAGGCGCTCTAGGCGGTTTTGTTCAAGGCGTTGGAGGCACCATTGGTTTTAATCATTTGGTAACCGGCCTGGAAACTGTAGCCGAGCCAGGACGTGCCGGAGTAATTTTTGCAACCTTCGTTGGAATAGCAACTACATTTCAAATTGTTTTAGTATTTGTGATATTTTTCTACTTACTTGACGCACTATATAGTGAGCGTAAAGAAAGACATATATTGTTTTGGAAATCAATGCCTGTTAGCGACACTGAAACCGTATTGTCAAAGGTGCTAACCGCAACTTTTGTAATTCCATTATTTTTCTTTGCAGGTGTATTTGTTACTAAAATTATATTCCTAATGATTACCTCGGTATTTATTTGGATAGGTGGCGGATCTGCATTAGATTTGCTTTGGAAGCCTGCGCCTTTATTTGCAGACTTTGGAATCAGTATTTTTTACATCATCACTGCTGGGCTTTGGATGTTACCTTTTACTGGCTGGTTATTGCTTGCATCAAGTATTGCTAAAAAAGCACGTCCATTTATGTGGGCTATTTTATTACCTATATTTATCATTTTCCTTGAAAACATTGTTTTTGGGACGATGCGATTTATAGAAACTATTGGCAACTATTTTGGTACTTTCTTTGCAACAGCTATTGCCGGTATCGACGAGCAGACCAACGAGATTAATATTAATAATTGGTCAGACCTTAATCAAATTAATGTTGATGACTTTAGTTTAAGTAATTTAATTGATCCAGTAGCTGTCATTACCTCACCATCTTTATGGGCAGGCATGGTTATTGGCGTCTTATTTATAACAGCTGCAATCTACTTACGCCGCTATAGAGACGATAGTTAATTTAACTAACAATTTTTAAGAAAAGGAACAATCATGTATAAACGACTCGCTTTATTATTCCCTGCCCTAGCTTTATCTGCTTGTGTGGTGGTTATTGGAGATGACGATGCTGACCTGCATTTTGATGATGAAGAAACGGTAATTCATTCTTCTACTGCACATCATAAACAAAGCTTTGCCTTAAGCAACCGAATTGAAGACGCTATTCGTGCTGATCAAGCATTGCAATACTCAGATATAAGCGTTAGCAATTCTGGGCAAGCTGTAACCTTACATGGCGAAGTATATGAAGCTAGCCATATTCAACACGCTGTAAATATTGCACTAGCCGATTCTGAAACTAATGTGGTTTCGTCTAGAATTATATTAACGATTGAAAAATAAAAATTAATTTGATTCCATAGAGTTATCTAGCGATATCTCTTATAGGAATAGGAGAATACATGAAGAAATTAAACCTTATTAAAGCTACTGGACTTGGAATCATTCTAAGCAGTGCTATGTACGTATCTGCCGCGGAAGTGAGTAAAGAAATTGAATTAGATTTAAATGCTAGCACTGACTTAATTCTTATCCAAAATCTTGCAGGGAAAATTAAAGTTAACCCAAGCTCAGATAATGAGGTACATATTCGTGGTACGGTTACAGCAACAGCAGATAATCAAAAGGAAGCTGAAGCACTTTTAAAATCTATTCAATTTGATACCGAAGACAATAAAAATTCAACGGTTATATCTGTCAAGTACCCTATAAATGACTACTCTGGTTTTATCTATAATCCTAATAATGAAAGATCTTCATGGGGCAACTGGTCAAGCTCTAGCTACTACATGGGTAAGAAAGTAAAAGTTGCCAGCAAACCTAAAGGTTTATTAGCAAAATGGGCTGAAGTGCACACCGACTTAAGTATTGAGCTTCCTGTTGAGCAGTACAGTAAAGTTAAATTGGTAAGCGGTGCCATTGAAGCACAAGACTTAAATAATGACATTACACTTGATACCAGTTCAGGAAAAATTCGTATCACTGATTCCGAAGGCAAAGTTAATGCTGACACTGGCAGCGGATCGGTAATTATTGAAAATTTCTCTGGCTTTGTAAAAGCCGATACCGGTTCTGGCAGTATCAGCATCACTAATGCTAATGGTGATGTTGATGCCGATACAGGCTCTGGGTCAATCAAAATCAATAAAGTCACTGGCGATGTTAAAGCTGATACGGGTTCAGGTTCAGTTACAGTGAATGATTATCTTGGTGGTGAGAAACTTGAGATTGATACTGGCAGCGGCAGTGTTCGTGTGAATGGCGACCTTGGTAACATAAATGATTTAGAAGTTGATACAGGTAGCGGTAGCGTTAAGCTAGTATCTACTCACGCTCCTTCTTTAAAAATTGATATCGACACTGGAAGTGGTGGTGTAAACGTAGATTTACCCAACTTGAATGTTCGTAAAGATAAAGGCGGTGAATTTATTGGTACGGCAGGCGAAGGTCGCGGTACAGCATCAATAGATACAGGCAGTGGCAGTGTAAGTTTCCGTATGGATTCTGACTATAAATCTAACTCTGTTCAAAAGACGGTAAAAGTAAAAGAATCCACAACTCAAAAAGGCAACAACCCTGAGCTCGCAGCCAAAGTTCGTGCAGCACTTAGCCAAGACAAAGATTTACGCAAAGCCAATTTCGACGTAAATGCGAAAGGTGATAAAGTTTTTGTTAGTGGCACAGTAGAGAGTGTATGGGATTTGCCAAAGGCCATCAAGATAATTAATGAAGTTGATGGCGTTGAAGATATTAGTATTGATATTGATACTGATGATTAAATAATTTGGTTTAACAACTCTAAGAATTACGATCTCGTTCAAGCCTCCCTAGCGTGCGAAGTCGTATATACCGCGATAATTTTCATATTGTCGCGGTATTTTTTTTACTTAAAGCATTTTGGCTAATACTTCTTTAAATAGTTTTGCTGCAACAAACGCTGTCATATCATTTATATCTTGCTTAGGATTATATTCAACAATATCCGCCCCAACTACATTACAAGATAAATTCTGAATTATATTCAAAACGTCACGCACCATAAAACCGCCAGGTTCGTAGTGAGAAACGCCGGGAGCACAACTTGGATCCAATGCATCAATATCAATCGACAAATAAATCGGACCTTCAATTTCTAATTTTTCCTCAATATCAAAACCAGGCTCCCAGTCTTTCATTTCAATAACTTCAACTTTAAAGCGCTCGATTTGTTCCGCTTGATGAGGATTAATAGTTCGTATGCCCACTTGGATTAAACGTGATGCCAGTTCTTCTTCCATGATTCGTGCAAATGGACAGGCATGGGAAAATGGGTTGCCGTCTAACTCATCGTACAAATCAGGATGAGCATCAAAATGAATAATTGTAAGGTCAGGATAAAAACGACCATAAGCGCTGAGTATCGGATAGGTAATAGAATGGTCACCACCTAATGTAAGCACCTTCAAATCATTTTGAATTTGATGAGTAACCATTGCTTCAATTTTTTGAAAAGCTAAAATTTCATCGGTGCATTCAATATCACCAAGATCTGTCCAAGACAATTCTTTTTTCAGATCCAAACCACTTTCAGCACACCAATTCATTGAACCGCTATTAAGAGCATCACGAATTTTTTGCGGCGCTAAAGCGGGGCCTCGATGATGAGAAGAATTGTAATCAAGTGGAATACCCATGAGTGCGACTTTATGCATGTGCTGATTATAACGATAAATTTGTAAACACTGCCACTTATGGTATAAATACGTTATGAAAATATCATTATCTAATAACAAAAAATCAGGCTCTGGCGCCGGCTGTTTAACTATTTTTGGCTTATGTTTTCTTATACCTGGTTTAATGGTTGGTTTCTTCGCCCTTAAAAATTTGTATAGTAATTTACAAGCTAATTCTTGGGAACCTGTGCAAGCAAGCATTCTGTCTAGCGATTTGAAAGTAATTCGTGGCGATGACTCAACATCTTATAAAGCCACAGGTAAATTCAGTTATAGCTATCGAGGTTCAGAATATAGTTCAGATAAATTATTTTTTGGCAAAGGCAGTGACAATATTGGTTCTTTTCACCAAGATCTAATTCGTAATTTAAATAATGCTCAGAACAAAGGAGAAACTCTTCAAGCTTGGGTTAATCCTAAAAAGCCCTCAGAGGCCGTACTCATAAAAGATATACGTTGGGGAATGTTTGGATTCATGATGATATTCCCGCTAATTTTTGGTGGAGCTGGCGCTGGAATTATTTTTATGGGGCGTTATGCAAAAAAAGCACATGCCAAGGAAATCGAATTTCAAGAACTTTACCCTCAACAACCTTGGATGTGGAAAGAAGAATGGCAAAGTCATACCATTAAAAGCTCAAACAAAACACTCTTATGGTTTAGTGCAATATTTGCTACATTTTGGTGTTTAATTTCAACTCCAATTTTATTTATGATTCCGAGTGAAGTGTTCGAAAAGAAAAATTACTTAGCGCTTATTGCAATACTCTTCCCACTCGTCGGTATTGGTTTAGCATCATGGGCAGTAAGAAACTATTTTCAATGGAAAAAATTTGGCTCCAGTGAACTTAGGCTTCA
>CAJQOG010000054.1 GCA_905479875.1 uncultured Gammaproteobacteria bacterium | reverse complement strand
AATATTATGTTCTACATTATGAGCTAATTGTTTAGTGCGACGCCTCGCCGTTTCATCCATGGCTTTTTTCATCGACTTGGTAATTTTGTTGGCATATAAAATCGCTCGACCATTAAGGTTACGAGCAGCCCTGCCGATGGTTTGAATCAAAGAACGCTCTGAACGCAAGAAACCCTCTTTGTCGGCATCAAAAATGGCTACCAGTGAAACCTCTGGCATATCCAGACCTTCGCGCAGCAAGTTAATTCCAACTAGCACATCAAATTTTCCTAAACGTAAATCACGAATAATCTCTGTTCGCTCAACAGTAACAATATCTGAATGCAAGTACCGAACTCGCACCCCATTCTCATGCAAATATTCAGTCAGATCTTCCGACATACGTTTAGTAAGCGTTGTAATCAATACTCTTTCATTAAGAGCAACCCGTTTATGAATCTCAGACAAACAATCATCAACTTGCGTATCGGCTGGTCTAACCTCAATTTCAGGATCTACCAAACCAGTGGGACGAACAACCTGTTCGGCAATATGATCAGAACCTTCTAATTCATATGCAGCAGGTGTCGCCGAGACATAAATAGTTTGCGGGGTGATTTTTTCAAACTCATCAAACCGTAAAGGTCTATTGTCTAAGGCCGAAGGCAAACGAAATCCAAACTTCACTAAATTCTCTTTACGGGATCTATCGCCTTTATACATACCACCAAACTGTGGAATAGACACGTGACTTTCATCAACCACCAATAAGCCATTGTGCGGCAAGTAATCTAAAAGAGTTGGTGGTGGCTCGCCTTCATTACGACCAGAGAGATAACGCGAGTAGTTCTCAATACCAGTGCAATAGCCAAGCTCGTTAATCATTTCAATATCAAATAGTGTTCTTTGCTCTAAACGCTGAGCTTCAACAAGTTTATTTTGTTCGCGTAATTCTATTAAGCGTGCACGCAGTTCTTCCATGATCACTTTCACGGCCTTTTGCATAGTATGTTTTGGAGTCACATAATGTGATTTGGGGAAAATCGTATAACGCGGCAATTTTTTAATAAGTTCGCCAGTTAATGGGTCAAACAAACTGATGTTTTCAATCTCATCATCGAATAACTCAACGCGAACCGCTTCTCTTTCAGATTCTGCTGGAAAGATATCAATCACATCACCACGCACTCGATAATTACCTGGTGCAAGCTCTACTTCATTACGCTTAAACTGTAGTTCAGCCAAACGTCGCAACATATCTCGCTGCTTCATTGGCTCACCTCTATCAAGATGTAAAACCATTTTTAAATATTGCTCAGGATCTCCCAAGCCATAAATAGCAGAAACCGTTGCTACAATTATTGAATCTGAGCGAAGCATTAACGCCTTAGTCGCTGACAAACGCATGCGCTCAATATGTGAATTTACCGAAGCATCTTTTTCAATATAAGTATCGGATGAAACTACATAAGCCTCTGGCTGATAGTAGTCATAATATGAAACAAAATACTCTACCGAGTTATTAGGAAAAAACTCGCGCATCTCGCCATAAAGTTGGGCAGCAAGCGTTTTGTTATGCGCCATAATAATGGTTGGACGCTGAGTTTTTTCGATTATGTTAGCAATGGTAAAAGTTTTGCCCGAGCCAGTCACTCCAAGCAAGGTTTGTTTAGCCAAACCGTCTTCTAAGCCTTCAACAAGCTCTTTAATCGCAGTCGGCTGATCGCCAGCTGGCTCATACTCACTGACCAGCTCAAATGCTTTGCTAGGATTGATATCTGCTATATCGACCATCTTATTAATATTTCCTTGGTATTACTAAATTCTACTTATTCTCTAGCTGTGTTTTAGCCAATAGACGATTATACTACTGCGGCAACAATAAGGTCGAACCCCATTCAACATTCATTTATAAATAAGACGTTTTAAGAAATATCATGAGCATAAAATTTTTATCCGAACGCGTACAAAGAGTACAACCCTCCGCCACACTTGCCATTGCTGACAAAGCTCGCCGCCTTAAAGAGGCTGGTCGCGACATTATTAGCCTCAGTACCGGCGAACCCGATTTTGATACACCTGAGCACATCAAAGAAGCAGCTATCAAGTCTATTCAAGCCGGTGCCAGTAAATATACGGCTGTTGACGGAATTACAGAACTTAAAACGGCAATTATTAATAAATTAAAAAATGACAATGGCTTAGACTATACAGCCGAAGACATTTTAGTATCCTGTGGTGCCAAGCACTCTTTATACAATATTTGCCAAGCCATGCTAGATGCAGGCGACGAAGTCATTATCCCTGCGCCTTATTGGGTTTCATACCCAGCAATGGCAAAACTGGCTGATGCTACTCCGGTTATTGTAAAAACCAGTCAAGCGGCTGAATTTAAAATTACCCCAGCCCAACTTGAAAGTGCAATTACTGAAAATACCCGCTTGCTAATCATTAACAGTCCATCAAATCCCTGTGCTATCAATTACACAGCGGATGAGTTAAAAGCTTTGGCTGATGTTTTACGTAAATATCCACAAGTTTTTATTATCTCAGATGACATCTATGAGCACATTAGTTGGAGTGATGCTAAGTTTGTAAACATCGCTATGGTCGCTCCTGATTTAAAAGCACGTGTTATTGTGGTGAATGGGGTTTCAAAAGCTTATGCCATGACTGGCTGGCGAATTGGTTATATTGCTGCTGATACTAAGCTCACTAAAGCGATGAAAAAAATTCAAAGTCAAAGTACCTCGAATCCCACCGCTGTTGCTCAGTACGCGGCTCTTGCTGCTCTCACAGGTTCGCACGAACCAGTAACTGAAATGTGTGTGCATTTCAAACGTCGTTATGATTTAGTTTTTGATGGTTTAAATGCAATTGATGGTGTGGAATGTTTACCAACTGAAGGTACTTTTTATGCTTTCCCAAATGTGGAAAAAATTATTGCAAAATTAGGCTTAAAAAACGACATTGAGCTTGCTGAATATTTGCTCGAAAAAGCAGGTGTTGCTGTAGTTCCTGGCACGGCCTTTGGCGCACCAGGGCATTTTCGTATGTCTTACGCCACAAGTGACGAGCTATTGAAAAAGGCATTAGAGAAGATAACAGAAGCATTTACAGCTTAATTTTGCTATAAAGTGCTGAACATAAATAGCTCAAGGAAATTTGTAATTTTTTTTGCATAAAAGGTTTGACGATTAAGGCATCTTAGCCCATACTCACGCCCTTCGATTCCTCGGTAGCTCAGTTGGTAGAGCAGGAGACTGTTAATCTCTTGGTCGTTGGTTCGAGTCCGACCCGGGGAGCCAAATTCAAAAGCCTGCATTGACTTAGTCATTGCAGGTTTTTTTATGGAATTAATATAAGGACAGAAAACAAAATTTAGATATAAAAGTTAATAATAATATCAAATATCAAAATGTGCATTTTTTATGAACAGAAAAAGACATAAAACAACTGTTTTTGTCGCAATAGTAAAGATAAACCCGTATCATACGCATTGCATTTTAAGCATCTAAAAGAATAAACTTATACAGGAGCAACTCTGTGAAAATCAAACTATTGATTACTTCGCTATTAGCACTAACATTACTAATGGGCTGTAATGAAAAATCAACTACTGAGGCTAACGACAAAGAAACAATGACTACATCAACACCTACTCTCGACACTTTAGAATCTAAAGTAAGTTACCTCATCGGCTTCAACCAAGTTAAACAATTAAAAAATCAAGGCGTAGAGTTAAATTTTGAAGCCTACTTAAGTGGAACCAAGCAAGCAAATGAAGGTACTGAATCACAGTTTTCACAAGATGAAGCACAAGCGATTTTTACTGAGTTTCAAACAGTAATGCAAGTTAAAGCTCAAGAGAAGATTGAAAAACTTGGGTCTGAAAACAAATTAACATCTGAAGCTTTTTTAGCTACTAATAAAACTGCTGATGGCGTATTGACAACCGAGTCTGGTTTGCAATACAAAGTATTAACCCAAGGCGACGGTGCAAAACCTACTGCCGAAAGCACAGTTCAAGTAAATTATGAAGGCAAGCTAATTAATGGGACCGTTTTTGATAGCTCTTTTGAGCGCGGCACCCCTATTGAGTTTCCGCTGAATGGTGTAATTAAAGGCTGGACAGAAGGACTACAATTAATGCAAGAAGGTTCTCGTTTTGAGTTTTATATTCCAAGTGACTTGGCATACGGTTTAAATGCACCGCCAAATATTGGGCCAAACCAAGCTTTAATTTTTAAAGTTGAATTAATTCAAGCGAATTTTGAAGCTGTAAAGTAATTTATTAAAGTAAAATATAAAAAGCCTGTGGAACACAATGTTTCACAGGCTTTTTTTATAACCATTCAGAAATACTAGAAAATAGCTTTTACCACACCAAACAATCCCCCTAAAAGTAAAACCACTTGGGCTAGAAAGGTTAATGAAAAACCAAGGACTCTGGTTTTTGGATCTTTTGCGTAAGACATTGAATAAAGCTGACGTCCAATCAAATAGACTCCTCCAGGTATCAGGGCCCACTTTGGACTTAAATAAGCAGCGAAAATATAGATAGCAGGAATAAAGACAATTAATTGCTCTAAGGTATTTTGTTGAACCCTAAAAAAACGCTCCCAGACTTCATTACCTGTTACAGCAGGCGCCTTGACACCATACTTGCCTCGCTTAGCTCCGACTAAAATTGTAAAATAAACATATTGCAATAATGCCAACAAAACTAAAAGTGCTACCTTCTCCATTCTCTACTCCCAAATATAACTAATTAAAAGAATGACTCTAATCTCTCTTCACTCTTAATGCAATAAAAAAGCCCACCGTAGTGGGCTATCTCTTGCTTGCTCATCCTGAGCATCCTTCCTTGGTCATCATCCTTGATATCTTTAGCCTTAACTCACAATCCTTTGCAAGTTGCTAAAGTATTTACTACTTAGAAGTGTTATTTACTTGCAAGTTATTAGAATCTTGCTGCTTGATAATGTCATTCAACTGCTCTGCATTTAATGCAAGGTCATCACGATTACGCATTACTGTACGTTCTCCAATACCTTTAACCAGACTTAAATCGCTAATTGATTTAAAGTTTCCATTGGTACTTCGATAGTCAACAATGGCCTGAGCCTTTGAAGAACCAATTCCATTTAAGGATGCTGCTAATGTTTGAGCATCGGCCGAATTAATATCAACAGGTGCTGCATGCAAACTTGTAAAGCAGAAAAGTGAAGCTAATAGTGAAACTGCAGAAATAATTTTATTACGTGACATAAATGTCTCCTTGTTTATATTTAAAGTAATACCGACTTCCTGTCGATGTGTGTACTTTAACAAAAGGAGTTTGTAGGAGTTTCTGAAGAAGCTGTAAGATTAGTCTGACAAAGATCAATAGTCTGCAATTAGCATTATTGATACTGAGCTGTGGCCCTAGCTGTGTCCCAATACTTACAGCCAGGACATTGCCATTGATGTAATGCACTACCATATCCACACTGGGTGCATTGATAAGCAGTTTTACCGTGCCCTGCCATTTTAAGTAAATCTAAAATTGCTGCAAATCGTTCCTCAGAAAGTTCTTCACTATTTGCATTAAGCTCATCGGCTAAAAGTAAATGCAAAGATGCAAATTGTTTACCCTCACGTAAGTAATCAATGATCAATTTACGTGAACCCTTCGTAATTGCTAGGTTATGCCTTACCAAAGCAGCAACCAGGACACCCTGATGCTGTGGATGCTGTTCTAAAATACGAGTTAAGTATTTATCAAACTGCTCTGGATCTTCTTGTTGTTGAGCCAGAGTGTAAAAACCTGGTAACAACTCTGAAACCAAATTTGCTTCCTGTGCCATAACCGCAAACATTTGCTTTACGGCTTCATTTGTTTTTCCATCTTGAGTTGCTAATCGGGTTGTAAGTATCTGAGCACGTAAAAAATCTTTCTTGTAACTTTGAACTTCTTTTAAATGAGCACGAGCAGCATGCAAGTCATTTTTTCTCAATGCTATGTCTGCTAATTCACAATGATAATGCGAAAGCTTTTGAATATCTTGTTTATCTTTAGATTGTGCTTTAGCAACGATAATAGCTTTTTTCCAATCTTTTTGCTGTTCATCTAAGCTAATAATTCTACGTTGTGCTAAGTCATAAAAGTCACCTGGTTTTTCTATTTGAGCATACAAAGCTTCTGCTCTATCTAGCAAACCGGCTTTTAAATAATCTTCAGCAAGATTAAATAAAGCATTTTGTTTATCGGCTTTATTTAGATTAGGTCGCGCAATAAGGTTTTGATGAATACGAATGGCTCGTTCTATCTCACCGCGTTTTCTATACAAATTACCTAAGGCAAAATGCGTCTCAACTGTTTCTGAATCAACATCCACCATTTGCAAAAAAACATCCAAAGCTTTATCGGGTTGTTCGCTCAACATAAAATTCAAACCACGCATATAGTCGGCATTCAAATTAATGGTAGGTGTAGCATCTCGGGCGGCTTGGCGAAGCGCATGTCGTCGTCCTGCCTTCCAAGCAAAGTAAGCCGCTGCAAGGGTAAACAACAGATAGGTAATATTTTTAAGAGTTTCCATTACTGATACGTAATCAAATGATTAGAGATAATTTTATTCAAGCTCTTGCATAGGTAGTTTTCTAAGGTTCTCAACTTCTTTTTCTTTAGTTTTGAGATTCTTACCAAGTTTTCTAGCTTTATTTGCACGTTTTGCCCATGGTAGAACCATACTGATAATTCCTAAGAACATTCCAGTCACCATCGCACCTAATAAGCCCTCTCCCAATTTAAGTTTAAACGTGGCAAAGAGTTAATTCAGTTCAACTTCTTGAGGGTTCAACCAAATCAAACTGGCCGAAATCCAAAGCACAATCAAAAAAATTAATAAGAAAATAAGTTTGCGAAGTAATTGCATACGCTTGCCTGAATATTTGGTTAATGTCTCGGTTAATCTTATAACATTATAAGCACACTAGTCGATTGGTACAATTTTATGTTAAGTGATTGAATTTATTAGAATTAGCAATTATGCCGAATGCTCTTTTAAAAAGGCCTTAAAAGCATCATTATACAATATTGTAATTCCTAAATTTTCTGCCTTAGTCAGCTTAGAACCCGCTTTTTCACCAGCAACGAGATAATCCGTCTTTTTTGAAACTGAACCAGTCACTTTTGCACCTAAAGCTAGTAAAGCCTGTTTAGCTTGGTCACGTGACATATCACTTAAGGTTCCAGTAATCACAAACACTTTTCCGGTAATAGCTGTTTCAAGATGGGCAACTTTTACCGTTTCCCACTTAATACCAGCCGCTATGAGTTTTGAAACATGTGCTCTATTGTCTTCGTTTGAAAAATAAGAGTGAATATGTTCAGCCATAATCGGTCCGATATCATCGATTGCGACTAAGTCTTCGATACTGGCCTTTTGCAAGGCTTCCACATCAGTACACTGCGAAGCAAGACTGGCCGCCGTAGCTTCTCCAACTTCACCAATTCCTAAAGAATATAAAAATCGTGCAAACGTTGTATTCTTGCTTGCCTCTAGTCCTGCCATTAAATTTTCAGCAGACTTTTGTCCCATGCGCTCAAGCTCAACAACTTGTTCTAATTCTAATGCGTATAAGTCGGCTGAAGTCTTAATTAGACCAGCATCAAATAGTTGCTCACAGAGTTTATCGCCTAAGCCATCAATATCCATGGCTTTGCGTGAAGCAAAATACTTTATGCCTTCCTTACGTTGTGCCGTGCAATTTAAACCACCTATACAACGTGCTACGGCTTCGTCTTCTGAACGAACAATATCCGAACCACATTCTTGACAATGGCTTGGCAGAACAACTTTCTTAGCATTGTCAGGACGCTTACTAATAATTGCACTGACTACCTCAGGAATTACATCACCTGCACGTCTAACAATCACTGTGTCGCCAATATGGATATCTTTTCGCTCTACTTCATCCATATTATGCAATGTGGCATTACTTACAATAACTCCTGCAACTTCAACAGGCTTTAAGCGAGCTACCGGAGTGATTGCACCGGTACGGCCGACTTGAAAATCTACGTTCTCAACAATCGTTATTTGCTCTTGAGCAGGAAATTTATGTGCGGTTGCCCAACGTGGTGCACGAGATACAAAACCTAAATTTTCTTGTTGAGCTATATCATTTACTTTGTATACGACCCCATCAATCTCATAATCCAGACTATCGCGCTTACCGCCAATGAATTCATAATATTGCTCACAAGCGTCCACTCCTTCA
>CAJQOG010000053.1 GCA_905479875.1 uncultured Gammaproteobacteria bacterium | reverse complement strand
TTAAGAAAGAGAAAATTTATGGCTATTAAATGTGGCATCGTGGGTTTACCCAATGTTGGAAAATCAACATTATTTAATGCGTTAACTCAAGCTGAAATTCCAGCAGAAAATTATCCGTTTTGTACCATTGATCCAAACGTTGGCATCGTAATGGTTCCAGACCCTCGTTTGGATGAGCTATCTAAAATTGTAAACCCGCAAAAAACTTTACCAACAACGGTTGAGTTTGTAGATATTGCAGGATTGGTTGCGGGAGCGGCAAGTGGGGAAGGCTTAGGTAATAAATTTCTAGCCAATGTACGTGAAACTGATGCTATTGCACATGTTGTACGCTGCTTTGATAATGATGATGTCATTCATGTGGCAGGTAAAGTTGATCCACTTGATGACATAGAAGTGATCAATACCGAATTAGCATTAGCTGATTTAGAGTCAGTGGATAAGCAGTTATATAAAGCCACTAAGAATGCTAAGTCGCAAGATCAAGACGCAATTAAATTGCGTGACGTATTACAAAAAATGTCTGCACACTTAGGTGATGGCTTGCCATTAAGAACTTTAGAACTAAATGACGGTGAGAAAGACACCATAGCAACCCTGCAATTTATTACAGATAAGCCAGTAATGTTTGTGGCAAATGTGAATGAAGATGGCTTTGAAAATAATCCTTATCTTGATCGCGTACGCGAGATAGCTAAAAACGAAAATGCCGTCGTGGTTGCTGTTTGTGCTGCAATGGAAGCTGAAATTATTCAGTTGGATAAAGACGAGCAAAGCGAATTCTTGGCAGAAATGGGTATGACCGAGCCGGGTTTAAACCGTGTTATTCGTACTGGATACGACTTATTAGGTCTTGAAACGTATTTTACTGCTGGTGTTAAAGAAGTAAGAGCCTGGACCGTAAAGCGTGGTTCAACTGCGCCAAAGGCTGCCGCAGTAATTCATACTGATTTTGAAAAAGGTTTTATTCGTGCCGAAGTTGTTGGCTATGATGACTTTATACAGTATCAAGGTGAAGCTGGAGCAAAAGAAGCGGGGCGTTTCCGTTTAGAAGGTAAAGAGTATATTGTGCAAGAAGGTGACGTTATGCATTTTAGGTTTAATGTCTAAATGATTAACAATAATTCACTTATTACATAAGCTAATAACTGCGTTATTATAAGAAATGACAAATTAGGGAATAGGTATGTTTGAGAGTATTTCAGAGAATTTTTTTGACATATTGTTATCTGTAATCGAAATTGTGTTCGTAATAGGTCTTATTTATTACGTCAATAAGCGTATGCATGAAAAATATGCCGACCAGCCTGGTATGGAATTTAGGCGTCAAATGATTATGATTGCTGTTGGTTTATTTGGCTTGGTTTTAGTCTTAGTCAGTTTACCTATTATTGATAATGATTTACGTGGCCAGTTGCTTGGTTTGGTTGGTATTTTGCTGTCGGCTGCAATTGCATTATCAGCAACAACATTTGTTGGTAATATCATGGCAGGGATAATGTTACGTACAATCGAAGGTATTCGAATTGGTGATTTTATTCGTGTAAATGAGCACTTTGGGCGTATCACTGAAATGGATATGCTTCATGTAGAAATACAAACAGAAGACAGAAACTTAACCACAATTCCAAATATGCATTTGGTCACTAATCCTGTGAATGTATTACGTAAGTCAGGAACAGTGATAGGTATTGAAATTGGTTTAGGTTATGATACGCACCGTTTAGTGATCGAGAAACATTTACTAGAAGCTGCAAAAAAAACCGGTTTAAAAGACCCCTTTGTACAAATTAAAACGCTCGGTGATTTTGCGGTCACTTATCGAATTGCTGGTGTATTGGAAGATTTACGAACTTATATAGCTTCTCATTCAGGTTTAAAAAGAAATGTCTTAGATCAGCTGCATGGTAATGGTATTGAAATAATGTCGCCTGCATTTATTAATACCAAACAACTAAATGTTAAAACTCAAATGATTCCTGAAGCGCCTAGAGTATCTGAAAGACCTCAAGAGCCGGCGGTAAGTCCTGATAATATTATTTTTGATAAGGCCGAACGTGCAGAGTTGCACGATGATTTCTGCAGGCGCTTAGCTGATGTGCGTGAGCAGTGCAAAGCAGTGGATGAGCAATTGGCGCAATTAACTGAGGGTGATGACACTAATCCTCTAACTCTTAAAAAGAATAATTTGATTGCGCGTGAAGAGCAGTTAGTTAAATATATCAATAAGTTAGAGGCAAGAATGTCAGAGCAATAGATGCTCATATGACTACAATTAAGGGCATTCGTAGATATAGCGAGAATAAGCGGCATGGAGTTCTTGACAGCTAGCCCACAAAGCAGGAAAATGCCGCCTCTTTAGTACATTCTTGTACTAAATCCTGCTGAGCTACATGCTTGGTCAAAAATGAAATTTGCGTATGGTGATGTAGCTCAGTTGGTTAGAGCGGTGGACTCATAACCCGCAGGTCGGTGGTTCAATTCCACCCATCACCACCAAATTTTTATACTTCCTTCATTTTTTTAACAACACGTAGATAATTTGTATCTTTGTGATGTTATTCTATGCTTTTAATCAATCGCATCATCTAAATACAAGAAGAAGTATATGGCTTATAGCAATCTAAAAGATAAACAAGTATTAATCACCGGCGCCTCAGCAGGTATTGGCGCTGCAATTGCTCGAGAGTATGCCAAGAGTGGAGCCAAATTAGTATTAACAGCTAGACGAAAAGAAAAACTACAAGACCTTGCAACTGAATTAAAAGCTAAGCATGGTACAGAATCTATTTGTATCAGTGCCGATTTAGCAGACCCTGCTGCGCCACAAGCCATCTTTGATGAGTTGAAGTCTGTGGGTGTGAATATAGATGTATTAGTTAATAACGCGGGCTATGGCGTACCTGGTAAATATTTATCTGTTGATTGGGAAACTCATGCAGCATTTAATCAGGTAATGATTACAGCGGTTATGCACCTAACGCATTTGTTTTTGCCATCAATGGTAGAAAATAAGTTTGGTCGTATTATCAATATAGCCTCATTAGCTGGTTTCATGCCAGGAACAGAAGGGCATACATGTTACGCAGCGGTAAAGCATTGGATGATTCCATTTACAGAATCCTTACATTTTGAATATTCACGTAAGGGAGTGCATTCAACAGCGGTTTGTCCTGGCTTTACTTACAGCGAATTCCATGATGTGACCGGAACACGCGAGCAAATGAAAAATATGTCTAAGCATATGTGGATGACCGCGGAAGCCGTTGCACAGCAAGCTGTGGAAGCCAATGAAAAGGGTAAAGTTGTGCGTATTAACGGTAAATTGAATAATGTAATCGCTACAGTTGTGGGTACACTTCCAAGAAGTTTGAAATATTATATTATGGGTAAGCAGTCTAAGAATTTTAGGAAGACGGATTAGGGCAAAGTCGACGTTATTAATTGTAGGATGGGCAAAGCTTGCGTGCCCATCTTCCAAGCCTGGAATTGTGATGGGCACACTGCGTTTTGCCCATCCTACGGTTTATCTAGAAAGCGAGCGCAATTTAATTTTTATTACTCGAGAATTGTCATGACAAAAAAATTAAAAAGAGTCACCGGCATAGGCGGTATTTTCTTTAAACCTAAAACAGCAACTCAAGAAGCAATGCTGGAGTTTTATCGAGACCGTTTAGGTATAAATCTGCAATGGGATAACGGAACCACTTTTGATTGGACTCAAGATATGCATGAGCGAGACGGCCACACAGTGTGGTCAATTTTCGCTAATGATTCAACATACTATGAACCTGGCAATGCAAACTTTATGGTTAATTATCGTGTGCATGACTTGGATGCCTTAATGTTTGCGTTAGAAAACGAAGGCGTGAAGATTGACCCTAAGCGTGATGATAGCGAGTATGGAAAATTTGCCTGGGTGTATGACCCGGACGGTAACAAAGTTGAGCTGTGGGAGCCGCCAGCAAAGGCATAGTTGAATGTAGGGTGTTGTATTAGCACTAGCGTAATACACCGCAAGCTAAGGTGTAATACGGGTCTCCTATTACACCCTACGACAGTGACATTAGCTTGATTCTTCACTTCCTTGA
>CAJQOG010000052.1 GCA_905479875.1 uncultured Gammaproteobacteria bacterium | reverse complement strand
TACTTCTCTACAACATTCTCAATACGGCCAAAAATACTCTTGCCATCTTTGTCGTGCATTTCAATTCCGACTTTATCGCCAAAACTCATGAAAGGTGTTACAAATTCTCCACCCTGAATTTTTTCAATCATGCGGATTTCTGCAATACAAGAATAACCCACACCACCGTCTTCAATTTTCTTACCTTCGCCGCCTTCAAATTTATTTGAAACCGTACCCGAACCAATAATTGTTCCTGCACACAAATGACGTGTAGTTGCTGCATGAGCCACTAACTCAGACATATTAAAAGTCATATCCGTTTTTACATTGGCTTTACCAAAAGGCTTATCGTTGTAATCCACTAATAATGGCAAATCAATTGTACTGTTAGCCCAAGCATCGCCCAACTCGTCAGGAGTAACTGCTACAGGAGAAAAAGCACTTGAAGCCTTACCTTGTACAAAACCAAAACCCTTACGTAATTCATTAGGAATCAATCCACGTAAAGATACATCATTAACTAACATGATTAACTTAATGTGCTGAGTCGCATCAGCTGCACTCACGCCCATAGGTACGTCATCAGTAATGATAGTCAGCTCGGCTTCCATATCAATACCCTGTGATTCGTCACTGGCAACAATGGCATCACGTGGACCGATGAAAGTATCTGAACCACCTTGATACATTAATGGGTCTGAATAAAAACTTTCAGGTACTTCGGCATTACGTGCCTTACGTACTAACTCAACATGATTTAAATACGCTGAACCATCTAACCATTGATACGCTCGTGGCAAAGGTGACTCACAAGCAGACTCGTCAAATGCAAAACCAGAAATTTCACCCGCATTCAAGGCATCTGATTTTGCGTGTAATTTTGGAGCTAATTCAGCCCAGTTATCAAGTGCCGCTTGTAAAGTTGGAGCGATGTCTGTGACATCAACTGCTGTTGATAAGTCGCGTGAAACTACGACGAGCTTGCCGTCGCGCCCGTGTTTTAGTGAAGCTAATTTCATAATTTAATCCGTAATTTTGTGTAACCATTCTGCATGTCGAGGAGCTTTTTTGGTTCTATCCCACTCTTCTAACATGTCAGGGGCTACTTCTTGTAATTGTTGTAGTTGTTCAGGAGTGCCAATATCGCAAGCAAGTTCTAAACGATGTCCATTAGGATCAAAGAAATACACTGATTTAAAAATACCGTGGTGAGTTGGTCCAATAACCTCTAAACCTTCTTCCTCAGCCGCGGCTTTACCTTTCAGTAATTCTTCCAGGCTCTCAACACGAAAAGCAATATGTTGAACCCACTGAGGCGTGTTTTGATCTCTATCCATCTCAGGCTGTTCTGGCAATTCAAAAAACGCCAAAACATTGCCATTACCGCAGTCTAAAAAAACGTGCATGTAAGGGTCATAAGCACCGGTTGAAGGCACATGGTCTTCTGAAAAAGCAGAAACATACTTCATGCCCATTACTCGCTCATAAAACTCAACCGTCTTTTTAGCGTTTTTACAGCGATAGGCAACATGATGTATGCCTGCAATTTTTGGTAGGTTCATAAATGCTATGCCTCTTTCAATGACTCTCTAATCACTCACTTAATCTTGCTTATACTTTGTGCTTAAACCTCTAATACACCACGATTAATTTGATCACGTTCGATGGATTTGAATAAGGCTTTAAAATTACCTTCACCAAAACCTTCATCTTTTTTACGCTGAATGAACTCAAAAAAGACTGGACCAATCTTAGGAATACCAAAAATTTGTAATAATAAACGCGGGTCATCGTTTTCGGTAGTGCCGTCTAATAAAATACCACGTTTTTGTAAACCAGCCACATCTTCACCATGACCTGGTAAGCGCTCAGCAAGCATTTCGTAATAAGTATCAGGTGGCGCGGTCATTAACTCTACTCCACCAGCACGAAGTTTATCAACACATGCATACAAATCGTCACACGACAAAGCGATGTGTTGAATACCTTCGCCTCGGTGCTCTAATAAATATTCTTCGATTTGGCCTTTGCCGTCTTCGCCTTCTTCATTGAGCGGAATACGAATTTTGCCATCCGGAGCGGATAAAGCTTTACTCTTTAAGCCAGTGTATTCACCTTGAATATCAAAGTAACGAATTTCACGGAAGTTAAAGAGACGCTCATAAAACTCAGCCCAATAGTCCATGCGACCGCGATAAACATTATGCGTTAAATGATCGATTACATTAAAGCCACAACCCACTGGGTTTTTATCAACACCATCAACGTATTCAAAATCAATATCGTAAATGGATAAGTCATCGCCGTAACGATCAATAAAATAAATAGCACCACCACCAATACCACGTATAGCAGGAATGGATAATTCCATAGGACCTACATGAGTTTCTAAAGATTCTGCACCCAACTCCAATGCACGTTCATAAGCAAGCTTGGCATTCTTTACACGAAAGCCCATACCACAGGCCGATGGGCCATGTTCTCTACAAAAGTGTCCAGCTGGAGATTTATCTTCGTAATTGGTAATTAAGTTAATACCACCCTGACGCCACATTTCAACTTGTTTGGAACGATGCTTAGCTATTTTAGTAAAACCCATGGCTTCAAACACTGGCTCTAAATGACCAGGTTCAGGTGCAGAAAACTCGATGAATTCAAATCCATCAAGTCCCATTGGGTTTTCAAATAAGTCAGTCATGTTGCTTCATCCATCAATTTAATTATGTAATAAGAAAGAAAGTAACAAATATTTGTTACAAATGCAACTAATCAATTTCCTAATTTGGCATAATTACCTTCATCAAAACAGTATATTACTGATTTATATACATAATTAAAACTTATGCACATTATCAGTATTTAAAATAAGCTTCACCTTGTTCTTGAATGTAATGCCCGTATACTGGCTTACTGAATTTAAAAAGATAATTACACTATGCAAGATTTTAATAACAAAGTAGCCTTTGTCACTGGCGCCGCATCAGGTATTGGCTTAGCCATTAGTAAAGCGCTATTGAATGCTGGCGCAAATGTAATGATGGCTGACATCAATGCCGACGGATTACAAGCCGCTGCAAAAAGCTTAGGTTTTGATGATTCAAGAATTGGCACCGTGGTGTGTGATGTGAAAAATGCCGAGTCAGTAAATACTGCAGCAAAAGCTACCATTGATGCTTTTGGCAAAGTTCACATTGTTATGAATAACGCAGGCGTTGGCTTAGGTGGATTTCCTGGGTCAATCCCATTAGAAGATTGGCGTTGGATTACCGATATCAATTTTCTTGGTGTGGTTTATGGTGTAGAAGCATTTGTACCTTTAATGCAAGCGCATGGTGAAGGCGGATATATTGTCAATACTGCATCTATGGCTGGACATATTGCTGCACCTGGCATGGCGCCTTATCATGCCACCAAGTTTGCGGTGGTTGGATACAGTGAAGCATTGGCTCAAGAATTAGAGAAAATAAATATTGGTGTTTCGGTCCTCTGCCCTACTTGGGTTAAATCAAATATTCATAACACCGCATCTAAACGACCAAGCGCTGATCCAGAGAGCCCAATGCCTAATTCAAAAGTTTATCAAGCCATGAAAAATTTTGTTGAAAACGGCATTTCTCCCGATGTATTGGCTGATTTGGTATTAAAGTCTATGCAGGCCAAGCGTTTGTACATTTTTAATGACCCTGAAGCAAAGGCGTTTATTGCACATCGTTCAAAAGCGATTATGGAAGATTATGATGCTTGTTTAGAGGATTTAGGTCTAAGTTGATTAGCAAAATCTAAACAAGCTTATTATCAAAGGCACTTATAGTTAGTGCCTTTTTTTATTGCCTACAATTTATATGCTTAAAACAAGCGTTTAGGAGTAATACCAGCTAAAGCTATATAATCTAGAAAAACAATTCAAATAATTTCTATTGGAGTCCGCCATGAAACGCTTCTCGCTTTTGCTAGCAAGTGCCGCCTTACTTTTTTCAGCTAATTTAAACACTTCTGTTTTTGCTGCCGATGATGACAAACCAAAATGGGATGTGAATGACCCTCAAGGCAAGTGGAGTAGTATTAAAATTGATACGGATGAAGTCACTTGGTCTAGTGTGGATGTAAGTCCTGATGGACAAACCATTATTTTTGATGCGCTTGGTGACATTTATTCAATGCCTATCACTGGCGGTCAAGCCAAAGCTCTCACTTCTGAAATTGCTTGGAATATTCACCCAAAATTTTCGCCCGATGGTGAACACATTGTTTTTATCTCTGACCGTAATGGTGCCGAAAATATTTGGACCATGACTAAAGCCGGTAAAGATTTAAAAGAAATCAGCAAATCAAAAACCAATCTTTTACATACTCCAACCTGGTCACCGGATGGTGAATGGATTGTAGCGAGAAAAGGTTATGTATCAGCTCGCTCTATTTCAGCAGGTTCTTTATGGCGCTATCACCGCAGTGGTGGCGATGGAATTGAAATTGTAAAGCGTTCGCATGGTGAGACCAGCCAAAAGAATATTGTTGAGCCGGCTTTCTCACCTGATGGTCGTTATATTTACTTTAGTCAAGACACTACCTCAGGACGAGTATTTAATTACAACCGTGATGCGCTCAGTCAAATTTATGTGATTCAACGTTTAGACCGTGAAAAAAATAAGACTGAAACAGTAGTATCTGGAACGGGTGGAGCTATTCGCCCTACCCCCTCACCTGATGGTAAAAGTTTAGCCTTTATCAAACGTTTACCCAATATGCAAAGCGCTATTTATATAAAAGATTTAGACTCTGGCAATGAGCGCTTGGTATTTGATAACTTAGATAGAGATCAACAAGAAATTTTTGCTACTCAAGGCGTTTACCCGGCTATGGCATGGACACCTGATTCAAATTCAATCGTATTTTGGGCTGGCGGTAAAATTCAACGAGTTAATG
>CAJQOG010000051.1 GCA_905479875.1 uncultured Gammaproteobacteria bacterium | reverse complement strand
GCGTGGCGCAAGAATACGCAATTCAATCTATATCAACAGCGATATTAAATGACCAATAGCCCAGAAAAAAAAGCGAAGCTTATTGAAGGCGATGTCTCCAAAACTCTAATTAGTCTAACGGTTCCAATGATTATTGGAATTTTAGCAATAGTTGGTTTTGGTTTAGTAGATAGCTATTTCATTAGTCTATTGGGAACTAAAGAACTGGCTGCGGTTAGTTTTACTTTTCCTGTTGGTATGGTACTGACTAATATTGCCATTGGTCTAGGAGTTGGTGTTTCTTCAGTTTTATCTAGAATTATTGGTCAAGGTGATTCTGGTCGTGCTCAACGCATTGCAACGGATAGTATTTTTCTTGCTTTGGTTTTAGTGGCTATTATTTGTGTAGCAGGAATATTAACAATTAATCCTTTGTTTACTGCACTGGGCGCCGAGGTTGATGTACTGCCTATTATCCATAAATACATGTATATCTACTATTTTGCCGTGCCGTTTTTAGTTATACCAATTGTAGGTAATTCAGCAATTAGAGCAACAGGTGATACAAAGACTCCAAGCATTATTATGGTGGTAGCTGCGGTAGGGAATGCCATTCTCGATCCATTATTGATTTTTGGTTTATGGGGCTTCCCCGAATTAGGCATCGAGGGCGCTGCCTATGCCACCTTATTCGGTTGGATGTTTGCAACCGTTGCTGCTTTATGGGTATTGCGTAAACGAGAGCATTTACTTAGCTTTGTAAAACCAAAGTTATCTGAAGTTTTACAGTCATGGCGTGACGTTTTATATATTGGGATTCCTGCCGCTGCAACCTACAGTTTAGCTCCAATAGCATCTGGGGTTTTGCTGGCAATTGTTGCTACCTATGGAACCGAGGCCGTTGCTGCCTATGGCGTTGGTGTAAGAGTAGAGCCTATTGCAATAATTGTAGCTTTGGGTTTGTCTGCTGCCTTGCCGGTGTTTGTTGGTCAAAACTGGGGAGCTAAAAAATATCAGAGGGTTAAAGAGAGTATCTCCAAATCAAAGAACTTTATTTTAGTTTCGCATTTGTTAATTGCTGCCTTGTTGTTTATTAGTGGTAGGTATATTGCTCAAGCATTTAGTGATGAGGCAGAAGTAATAACATTAATTGTGGTTTATTTATGTATCGTGCCTTGGGGCTTTGCTGGATTAGGGGTTTCGATAATTGGTAGTTCAGTGTTTAATGCGGTTAATAAACCATTTAATGCCATGTTATTGAATGTATTACGCTTATTTGTGTGCTTTGTTCCTTTTGCATGGTTAGGATCTCATTTTTATGGCTTAAAAGGTTTGTTCTACGGCATGATGTTGGGTAATGTTGTTGCGGGAATAATCGCCTGGTTTTGGTTACGAAAAGATTTTTTGCAATTAGAGCCGCAAGCTGAGTCTACGGATACTGCATAATAGTCGTTCTATTTTTTCTTAGGAGGTTTTATGCGAACCTTAAGCCGTGCCCTTATTTTAGCTATTTTGATTTCCTGTTTTTCAGCATGTTCATCTCTCACTTCGTTTGAAAAGCCTACCTTGAGTATTGCTGATCTTAGACCTACTAAGTTTGCTAGAGATGGCCAAGTCTTTACTTTAAAACTAAAAGTAGATAACCCAAATGGCATAGCTCTACCTATTGCTGGTTTAAATTATGCGTTAAATTTATCAGGTTATGATATTGCGCAAGGTTTTAGTGATAATGCTGTGAGTATTCCAGCTAATGGCACGGGCTTTGTTGAGGTAGACATTAAAGCTAATTTGATAGAAATCTTACCCAAGCTTGCAAAGTCTCTTATGTCGGGCGACAGAAGTTTAAGTTATGATTTGAAAGGGCAGGTAAATTTAAATAGCCGTTTTGTAAAAACTATTCCGTTTGATAAAAAGGGCGAGATAGAATTCAATCCATTTGATTTAATGAAAATAGCCTTATAAAGGAAAATGTAATGAAAAAAATATTATCAGTGTTGTTAATTAGTTCGATGTTTTTTATGAGCGCTTGTTCGTCACTATCATCTCTTATAGAAAAACCAATTATTAGTGTTGCAGATTTTTCACTTAAAGATCTTAATGCCAATTCCCAAACATTTGCTGTTCGATTAAAAGTAGATAATCCAAATAGTTTTTCATTACCTATTGCTGGCCTTGATTATGGATTAAACATTTTGGGTACAGATGTACTTAATGGCTCAAATGCAAGTGGAGTTCGTATTCCAGCAAATGGGTCTGATTTTATTGATTTGGATTTAAGCGTTGATTTAGTAAACAGCATACCTGGAATCGTCAATGCTTTAAAAAGCAGTAATGGCAATTTGAGTTACGGTTTAAATGGAGCAGTAAAGCTTGATAATCCATTAATAAAAAATGTTCCCTTTAACAAAACTGGCGAATATAAATTGAGCTTGTCTGATTTATTGAAATTTCTTTAAAGCTGCTTAGAGAATGCTATGCCTAGACATGAGAAGATAAATTATCTTGAATTTCCGGGCTCAGATTTAGATGCCTGTAAAGAATTTTTTAGTAAAGCCTTCGGTTGGGTATTTACCGACTATGGACCTGAGTACACGGCATTTTCTCTTCTGAAGCTGGATTGGATGGCGGTTTTTTTAAATCAGAACTTAAGATGTCTACAAATACGGGTAGTGCATTGATTGTTTTTTATAGTGATGAATTAGAAAAAACACAGGCTAAAATTATAGTTTCTGGTGGGTCAATCGTACAAGAAATTTTCTCATTTCCAGGAGGGCGGCGTTTTCACTTTGCCGATCCTTGTGGAAATGAGTTTGCGGTTTGGGCAGAAACTTAGAGTTGTTTTAATTTATTTTTAGTATTGCTGAGAAAAAACATGCTAACTATTCGTCAGTTCGAAAAATCAGACTTCCCAAGCGTAAAAAAAATATATCAAGAGGGTATTGATACAGGCCATGCCACTTTTCAAACTAAAGCTAAAAAATGGAAAGAATGGGATGAATCAATCCTTCAAGAGTGCCGCTTAGTGGCAGTGGAAAACAATAGTGTTATCGGCTGGGCTGGCTTGTCTTCAGTATCAAATCGTTGTGTTTATACTGGCATTGCTGAAGTTACGGTTTACGTTGCCAATGAGTCTGCTGGTAAAGGCGTGGGCAAACGTCTTTTAGGAGAGTTAGTTAGTGCTTCAGAGCAAGCCGGTTACTGGACTTTACAAGCTGGAATTTTTCCCGAGAATAAAGGCAGTATTGCAATTCATGAGAAAAATGGTTTTCGCATTCTTGGCGTGAGAGAAAAATTGGGCAAAATGGGTGATGTATGGCGTGATATTCTTTTAATGGAAAGGCGCAGCAGTGTTGTTGGAATCAATTAAGAGATAATTATGAGTAAAGTAGCACTAATCACAGGCACATCATCTGGAGTCGGTTTAAACCTATCCATCATTCTTGCTAAGCGCGGTTATAAGGTTTATGCCAGTATGCGTAACTTAGCCAAAAAAGATAATCTGCTTACTGCGGCCAAAGAAGCGGGTGTTGACTTGGAACTGAAACAATTAGATGTTCAAGACATGTCGAGTATCAATCAATGTGTTGATGAAATTATTGCTGTTGAAGATAAGTTGGATGTTCTAGTAAACAATGCTGGCGCTGGCTTTATTCGAACCACTGAGCAGGCCACTGAAGAAGAAATACAGTGGGTAATTGATGTTAATCTAACGGGTGTGATTCGCTGTACCAAGGCAGTATTGCATCATATGCGTAAAGCACGTTCGGGCAGAGTTGTGAATATTTCATCAGTTGGCGGTTTGGTAGGGCAGCCATTTAATGAAGTGTATTGTGCAGCCAAGTTTGCTGTTGAAGGCTATACCGAATCGTTAGCGACTTATGTACAGCCTAATTTCAATATTCAATTTACTTCGATACAGCCAGGTGGTATTGCAACAGAGTTTGTGAATAATGTTTTGCAACAATTCACTGCAACAGGTGGCATGAAGAACGATGAGTATAAGCCTATTTTAGAAACTTATTTAGGTGGAGCAAGACAACGAGCGGTTTCAGGAGAGTCCGCGGCTTCGTATCAAACTTCAGAAGAAGTTGCACTTGTCACAGCTGACTGTATTGAGATGGATAATCCACCAATACGTATGCGTACTTCAGATTGGTCTGAGGACTTTACTAAGTTGAAAACTCAAGCCGATCCAGATGGCAAGTTGCAGCAAGAAGATGTGATTAAGAGGTTTTTGACTTAGAGTTAGAAATGACTGACATTATTCTCACTCAAACTCAAGAATTTTTATCAAGCTTTAATCTTGATTCTAATTTTATACAAAAAAGAAAACTCCGAGCTTTCGAGGATGCCAATAATTTGGTAGTTGCCGATGTGAGCCAAAGCGGACGTGAGCATGAGTTAGTATCAGATGCTGCAAACGCCTGGAAAGCAATGAAGGAGGCTGCACATGTGGATTCTGTGAGTCTTATCATTGTGTCAGCTTATCGTAGCTTCGCAAGACAAGCTGAAATTGTGACTCACAGTATTAAAAACACTAAGGATATAGAATCCATATTCAAAACCAGTGCGCCTCCTGGTTATAGCGAACATCATTCAGGCAAGGCAATAGATATTGGAACAATGGGGTGCGAGCCATTGTCTCAAGAGTTTTCAAAGACAGACGCTTTTAGTTGGATGTTAGCTAATGCAAAGGATTTTGGATACCGATTGACATATCCTGAAAATAATAAATACGGTTTTAAATTTGAGCCCTGGCATTGGTTTTATGTTGGAAAGCCTGTACTAAGAAAAATAGGACTAGCTGATATTGAAACCTTACGTTCTTTAGGAATACATACTTTTGCCGAAACCTTTTCAGATTCAAATCCTCCAGATGACATGGATACCTATCTATCAGAGAAATTCGATTTAAAGTTGCTTAAGAAAGAAATGAAAAATCCTAATTCTGATTTTTACTTTGCAGAGTTAGATGGAAAAGCTGTTGGGTATTTGAAAGTAAACACTGGATCAGCACAGAGTGAGCAATTATTGAATGACGGGCTTGAGATTGAAAGGATCTATGTTTTACAAGAGTTTCATGGCACAAAAATTGGAAAATTACTCTTTGATAAAGCCTTAGAAATTACTAAGCAATCAAATCTAAAGCGAATTTGGCTAGGAGTATGGGAAGAAAATATAAAGGCGATTGAGTTTTATCAACGCCAAGGTTTTACTAAGTTTGCAGAGCACCCATTTGCTGTTGGCGACAAAGTAGATACAGATTTGTTGATGAAGTTGGAATTGTAAGGTTAATATTTGGGAGAGATGCAATGGCTAAAGCAAATGAGTTTGAAGATGTTTTTAGAGAGTTACATTCAATTCTAAAAAAGTATGAGAAAAAACTAACAGTAGTTCAAGATAAAACTGATAATTATTACTTGAATGCACCTAAGTTAGTAGACAATAAAAAACCAATGTTTTTCGGAGCCGCTACCATTAAGAAAAACTCAGTTAGTTATCACCTTATGCCCGTGTATGTAAACTCTGAGTTATTAGATTCAATATCTCCAGAACTAAAAAAGTGTATGCAAGGCAAATCTTGTTTTAATTTTAAGAAAGTAGACAAGAGATTATTCAAAGAGTTGGCAAGACTTACTAAAGCATGTGTAATGGACTATAAAAAACTGGGTTACATTTAAATGGAGTTTACTCGCACTGGGTTTATCATCTACGTTGAAAAATATCAAGAATGTTTGAAGTTTTATCGTGACGTTCTTGAACTACCAATTATGTTTGATACTCAAGAGTTAACTTGTTTCGAGTTTGGGTGTAGTTATTTGATGGTAGAGTTGGATGATAGGAGTTTCGAAGCGCGTACTTATGAAGAGGTTTGTTTACGCATGAATGTGCCAGATGTTAAAGCGCTTGCTGATGAGATGATTCAAAAAGGGATTGAAGTAGACTTTCAATCGCATACATGGGGAACGATAGCTAAGTTTCGTGATCCAGCTGGAAATTTATGTGCATTTAAGGATGATGAGAAGTTTGAAGAGCAGAT
>CAJQOG010000050.1 GCA_905479875.1 uncultured Gammaproteobacteria bacterium | reverse complement strand
GTCTGCTGATGTTATGGGTAGAGATGTGCCGATGCCAGATACCGTTGAGGGTGATGTGATATTAATCGCCAATGCGGGTGCATATGGTCAAGTGATGTCTTCGAGTTATAATATGCGTGAACCTGCTGGTGAAGTGGTGATTTAATAGGAAAACATTATGGCTAAAAGAACATTAGAAGTAACTTTAAAAATTCTGGATTATTTCAAGGCAAACCCTGATGCAAAAGTCAGGCCTTTGTCATTATCCAATGAGCTAAATGAAACGCCTTCAGATGTTGATGAGGCTTTAGCAGAATGTCCAATGTTCTTTTTATATCTGCCTACTGAACAGTCATTTAAACTCAATAAGTCAGGGCTGTATAAAGGCGATGTTGTGACCATGAAAATTCATGCAGAGGATATTGTTAAAGAAAAAAGTATCTTCCAAAAACATTGGTATTTGATTGTTCTTTCGGCCTTGGTTATTGCTACTTATTTGATGTTGAATAATATTTAATTAAAATTCAAAACCATTTCAACACCATAATGATCTGATAGTGGAAAACTCTTACCTTCAATAGTGAGAATATTTTCATCGAAAACTCGTTCTACAATTTCTAGAGTTGTGATAGCTGTTAATCGCTTTGATAAGTAAATATGATCGATACGTTGTGTGTCTTCAGCAGTATAGCCGCGCATGCTGTTTAAAGGGTTGGCACCATCCCATGTGGGTTTAGCATCTAGTCCTTTTTGTGAAGAGTATTTAGCATAGGCATCTGAAAAATCATTCTCTAAAAAATAGTTATAATTGATTTTAGAAATTTCAGGTCCGGCATTCACATCGCCAAGAATAATTTGATATTCAGTATTACTCGCCAAAGCTAGTTTTAAAGCTTGTTCAAGCTGCTTCTGGCGACTAGCGTTTACGCTGTCTGAATCTTGGCTATTTAAAGTGCCGCCTGAAGTGGCATGTAAATTGACTATATCTAAATTAATTTCATCGTTTAACTTGATTACTGCCGACAATAATCCACGATCGGCCATTAACCATTCATCAATAGGGCCTTTATCTGATTGTGATTCTCCTTTGGTAGAAACAAAGGGGTATTTAGAAAAAATCATTAAACCATTGTTGAGTTTAATTTGGCTATTGTGTTTGAAAAAGAAGAAAGGATAGGTGCTTTTTAATTCTTTAATAAAAAAATCAATATGTTTTTTTTCATAGATCTCTTGCAGGGCAATAACATCGGCACCATGAGTTAATAGCTGCTGCGGAATAATCCGTGCGCGTTGCTCTATATATTCGGTAGGTTTAAACATGGTTTTACCTACTACCCGAAGATCCAAAAGCCCTACATTAAAAGTGATTAATTTAAATGAGCCGTCAAGGGTTTTAGCCTTAACATTATTGGGTGTATCTATATCTAAGTTATAAGGTCTAGGTAATAGCGTTGCGTAAGTTAGAATAAATAAAAAGATAACTAGTAACAATACATATTTTAATTGTTTGAGTAGAAATTTCATTGACTATCCTTGCGGTTAATAACTAGTGCTTATCTAGAGTCCAATCATACTCCATATAGCCTGCTGTTTCGAGGGCTACTTGTGGACCTAATAGTTTATTAACTAAATGGAATGAAGCGTCTATACCGGCAGAAATGCCAGCTGAAAATATAATTTTTCCATTGTCTACAACGCGCTTATCTTCAAGTACTGTCAAAGAAGCATCAATTTCGCGTAGCGCATCAAAAGACATGTGATGTGTGGTTGCCTGGAGATTTTTTGTTAAACCTGCACTGGCAAGTATCAAAGCACCAGAGCAGACTGACAATAAGTGTTCGCAATTGAGTGCGGTATCTCTAATCCACTCAAGTAGGAGCTCATTTTTTGTTTCTCGTCTTGAGCCATAGGGAGTACCATCTGAATAATGGCCTCCACCTCCTGGTATCACTAAAATATCAGGGCTTGGACAGTTTTCTAAGGTGTAGGAGGGCAAAACCTGAAAATTATTTCTAGCCGTTATTTGAGCATGCTCAGCAATAGTATAAACATTGAATGGATTACTACCATTCCTGCGTCCTGTTACAGAAAAAACTTCGAATGGTCCACAGAAATCTAATACTTCAACATCATTAAATAGGAGTATGGCAATATTTCTAACTTTAGACATGAGCGCTTAAATTCTTTATAGTAATCAAACTTAATAAGAGTTTATCACCTTACAAGAATGCATTCCTTAGATACCGCTCAATTAAATTTTAGTAATGAAAGTTTATTGTTATTAAATATGGCGCTGGCCATTATCATGTTTGGTGTGGCCTTAGGGATTAGTTTGGATGATTTTAAAGAATTAGCAAAAAATCCTAAAGCTGTCCTGTTGGGTGTTTTTTCACAGTTTATATTATTACCTTTGCTAACATTTGTCTTGGTTCTTCTAATTAAACCTGAACCAAGTATCGCCTTAGGAATGATCTTGGTTGCAGCTTGTCCTGGCGGTAATATTTCTAATTTCATGACTCACCTGGCTAAAGGTAATTCCGCATTATCAGTAAGTTTGACGGCTATCGCCAGTATTAGTGCAATCGTAATGACGCCGTTTAATTTTCAATTCTATGCCAGTCACTATGCGCCAACTGCCGAGTTACTAAAAACCATTAATCTTAACCCAAGCGATTTATTAGAAATTTTAATTATAATTCTTGGTATGCCATTAGTTTTGGGTATGTGGCTACGAAATAAGAAAAAAGACTTTGCAATTAAACTCTCAAATATTCTCAAGCCCATTTCTATAATTGTTTTTATCATTTTTATCCTAATAGCTTTAGTAAAAAATAGTGAGGCTTTCAAAAATTACATTCATTACGTTTTTGCTTTGGGAATTACACATAACTTAATGGCATAACTACTTGGATTTTTGTTGGCAAGGTTTTTTGCTTTATCGCTTAAGGATACTCGTTGCCTGACAATTGAAACGGGTATTCAAAACTCTGGCTTGGGTTTGGTTCTTATATTTAGTTTTTTTGCCGATTTAGGTGGAATGGCTATAATGGTGGCATTTTGGGGTATATGGCATATTGTGTCGGGATTAGGTTTGGCAATGTATTGGGCTAAAAGATGAAAGAAATATTGATAAGAGGTTTTTTGAAATACTATGCTAAAACGGCCTTGTTTTTTTACTATAAGAAAATTGAGATAGTCGGTTTAGACAAGCTTCCTGTTGGTAAGCCGCTTTTCTTTTTACCAAATCATCAAAATGCATTAATTGATCCATTGCTGATTGCTACCAATATAAATGGCTTTGCAAGTTACTTAACAAGAGCCAGTGTATTTAAAAAACCTTTGATGGCTAAACTGTTGCGTTTATTAGGTTTACTGCCTGTCTATAGAGTTCGCGACGGTTTTAGCACTTTAAATAAAAATCAGGCAATATTTGATGAATGTGTTCAAAATTTTTCTAGAAATGAGATGGTTTTGGCTTTTCCTGAAGCTAGCCATAATATCCAAAGACGAGTGAGGCCTCTCAGTAAAGGCTTTACACGTATTGTTTTTCAAGAACTTGAAACTAATCCTGAGTCTGATTTACAACTTATTCCTATTGGTTTTAATTATTCGCAAGGGGATAAGTGTCCTGATAGTGTGTCTGTAATCTTTGGTGAAGCTATTGCCGCGAAGGATTATGCGGAAGGTATGAGTTCGCATGCTCTTAGAAGTGATGTTCAAAATGCCTTATCTAAATTAACCACAGATATTCCTCAAGCAAACTACCAGACTATAGAAACACAATTACAAAAATTTGATATCAATTATCTTGATCCTAATTCGGTTAATCAGCAAATTTCCGAAAATTTTATAAATAGCAAAACAAAAAGCAAAACAAATAGAAATTATTTAAAAAGTTTTTTTAAATTTATTTTAATAGTAACTTTATTAGTGCCCTATTTATTCTGGACATATAAGATTAAGCCTACTATTGATGAAATTGAATTTGTTGCTACATTTCGGTACACGGTAGCTATTACTTTAGTACCAATGTATTTGTTGGTGATATTTACAATATTATCTGTTGGCTTTAGTCTGAAAATAGGGCTAATTTATATACTGATTACCTTAATAGCAGATTTGCTTTATATTAAAACCTAAGCGATAAACAACTTAAGCCGCCATCGAGTTTCTCAAACTCTGAGGCATCAATTTCAATAACTTCGTAGCCGGCATTTTTTACCATTGCAATGGTTTTAGAAAAGCCAGCAGGCATTAGCACTTTATCATTTACCCATATGCTATTTGCAGCATAGGCTTCGTCTTCAGAAACCTCTAAAATATTAAATTTTTCGAATTCAGGCTTTGTAAGAAATTCGCCATAAGCTAAAAGATTATTATTTTCCAAATAAGCAATGCCAGTTTTTAGATGTAACATATCAGACATACGAATAAAATGAGCTTGCAGGCCATGTTTTTCTAGAAAGCCCTTCATTTGAGTCGCGCCACTGTGATTGGTTCTTTCAGAAAGACCTATGTAAAAGTTTTTGCCAGCCATCATGATGTCGCCAGCTTCTAAAGTGCCGGGAGGATTGATGCTGTAAACAGTAGGGTAGTTATTTTCTAATGAATCAAGTATGTGAGTAATTTCATTTCTACGACT
>CAJQOG010000049.1 GCA_905479875.1 uncultured Gammaproteobacteria bacterium | reverse complement strand
CCACCGCGTTTATCTGAACCACGGAAGGTAGATGCTGAAGCCCAAGCGGTTGAAATTAATTCTTGGTTAGACAAACTAGAGTCTGAAATACTTTTCTTAAGTGCCTTAACATCACTGTCACTCAATGTAGAACCAGCTGGTACAGGATCTTGCCAAATAAGTTCTTCTGAAGGAACTTCTTCACCTAGATACCTAGCAATTGGACCCATGTCACGGTGAGTTAGTTTGTACCAAGCGCGTGCATAGGCATCAGCAAACTCTTCTGGATTTTCATGGAAGTGCTTGGAAATTTTTGCGTATTCAGGATCCATCTTTAAAGCATATCGGCTGTGGTCATCATTAATGGTTCTGTCCGAGAAGGATCATGTGCTGCCTTTGGTTGGTCTGCATTAGACGCTTTAGTTGGAGTCCATTGAACATGACCAGATGCACTGGTGGTTTTTTCCCAGTCATAACCAAGTAACACATCAAAGTAACCCATGTCCCACTGAGTTGGGTTTACTGTCCAAGCACCTTCAAAACCAGCGGTTGTCGTATCTCCGCCTTTGCCAGAGCCATGCGTGTTTATCCAACCTAATCCCATTTGCTCGATTGGAGCACCTTCAGGCTCAACACCAACCTTGTCTTCAGGTCCTGCGCCATGGCCTTTACCAAAAGTATGTCCACCAGCCACTAGGGCTACGGTTTCATAATCGTTCATTGCCATGCGACCAAAGGTATCACGTATATCAAAGCCAGATTTGAGTGGGTCTGGGTCGCCATTTGGACCCTCTGGGTTTACATAAATCAAACCCATTTGTACCGCACCTAAGGGTGTGGCTAACTCACGTTCACCAGTGTAACGTTTGTCATCAAGCCATTCAGTTTCAGGACCCCAATAAATATCTTCTTCAGGTTCCCATACATCCGCACGACCACCACCAAAACCAAAGGTTTTAAAGCCCATAGATTCCATGGCTACGTTACCAGTAAGTACTAATAAATCAGCCCATGAAATTTGACGACCGTATTTTTGTTTGATTGGCCACAATAAACGTCTAGCTTTATCTAAGTTGCCATTGTCAGGCCAGCTATTTAAAGGTGCAAAACGTTGCGAACCGGTTGATGCTCCACCGCGACCATCATAAGTACGGTAAGTACCGGCACTGTGCCATGTCATACGAACAAAAAACCCACCATAGTGACCAAAATCAGCAGGCCACCACTCTTGCGAATCAGTCATAAGGGCTACGAGATCTTTTTTAAGTGCTTTTAGGTCAAGTTTTTTAAACTCGTCCGCGTAGTTAAATGATTCGCCCATAGGATCAACTAAAGGAGAGTTTTGATTTAGAATTTTAAGATTTAGTTGTTCTGGCCACCAATGCTGGTTAGCTGAACTACCCGTTGCTTGAACTGGGTTATGAATTACCGGGCACTTGCCGATACTTTTTGCGTCACTCATGTCGAAAACTCCATATTAATTGTATTAAGGTTTCATGATTACTTTTTGATATTCTGTAATTCTTTGAGGCTTGATTAGTAAGATTACCACCAATCTATATTCGGTTTTAATATAAATAAGCGATAAAGATAATAGATAAAACCGAACATTAAATATGAATTTATCATCAAAACTTGGAAATAACAGAGTAAGTTGCTACAGATTAGCTTATATTTAATATCAAAATAAATCACTAACTGTATATATGTCAGGTACTTATGAATAGTGTTCACCCTTCAGTTGATAAACTGGCTATTGAATTTTTTAACTCCGTAGATAAGCCCAAGAGCAATTTAGAGTCTTTCTATTTTTGTGATAATGAAAAAGATGCCAATGAGTGTGCAGATTTAGTCGTGCAAAATATTAAGCGAGCCACGGCATCATCGCTGTGGTGGTATGAATTAAATAATGAAGCGCTTCCAGAGTCTGGCAATCAATATATTGTGACCAACTGGGATGGCGAAGCTTTGTGTGTGATTGAAGTAGAAAAAGTTGAGATAACCGCTTTTAATCAAATTACAGCAGAGTTTGCAGAAATTGAAGGTGAAGGTGACAAGTCTTTAGCTTATTGGAAAAAAGTGCACTGGGACTTTTATCATCGTGAGTTAGCCAATACTAAATACTCACCAACAGAAGAAATGCAAATTGTGTGTGAGTACTTTAAAGTTATTTATAAATAAATTTACTCTTTATAACTTGGGTCAAGCGCATCTATTTTTCTAATATAGGCCGCAAACTCTAATTCACCTGGAGCCATACTCGCCATTTGAATTTTTAACAGTTGTTCAGACTTTTGGCCAATCGATTCATCAACGGGAATGCTAGCCTTGCCTGTTGAATCAGTGGCAATTTGAACTTCACAAGCTCTTTGTAGAACCCAAGTATTGATAAAGGTTTCAGCAATGGTTCGCCCAATAGATAATAAGCCATGGTTTCTTAAAATAAGTTGTTGCTTGTCACCTAAGCTTTTAACCATACGCTCTTGCTCATCTAAATTTACTGTAAGACCTTCAAAGTCATGATAGGCAAGCTGGTTATATAAAAGCACAGAGTAAAAATTATCATGTCGAAGTCCGCCCGCTTGGCATGCGACAGCCATACCGTCAGTTGTATGAATATGTGAAATGCAATGTGCATCGTGTCTATGTTTATGAATGGCCGAATGTATCACCATTCCAGCAGGATTTGCCTTATAGGGAGTGTCATCTAAAACATTTCCATCAATATCAACCTTAACTAAGTTAGAAGCTTTAACTTCTGAATAATGCAAGCCATAAGGGTTGATTAGAAAAGCATTGTCTTCACTAGGTAGTTTTACCGTGATGTGGTTAAAGATCATTTCAGACCAACCTAAATGATCAAAAATTCTATACAGTGCAGCTAGTTCAACGCGAAGTTCTTGTTCTGTTTTCATTATCTAAATCCTAGACTTTGGAGTTCTCAATGAGTGTTATTTGTTTAACAATTTCATCAGGAATTTTACAACTGTGTTTTTGAGTATAGTCAAAATAAACAACTAAACCTGATCCTGTCGCTGCAACTTTATCTAAAGTTTGACTATACACAATATAGTCCATAGTCAGTTTTTTTTCATGAATATTACTAATTCGTGCAGCTATGGTTAGTTTATCTGGATAGCTTAATGGAGTTTTATAGTTAGCGTTTGTTGAAGCCAGAATAGGACCAACATTATGCTTTGCCATATAAGTATTGACGCCTATTTTTTCGAAATAGGCCATGCGTGCATCTTCAAAATATCGAAAATACACAGCATTATTTACGTGCTGATAGGCGTCCATATCACTCCAAAGTAAATCTTGTTGAAGGGTAATAGGAAAAACACTCAATTCATTTTGCATACTTTTTGAGACTCATTTTTTCAGAAACAAAATAGACAACTACACCAATGGCAACGGTTAATAAACCTAACATTGATTCCTTGGGCTTATCAATTAGCAAATAAACTAAAGTCCAACCCGTAAGACTAAGAAAAATAATTGGGGTTAATGGATATCCCCAGGTTTTATAAGGTCTGGCCAATTCAGGTTTTTTAATACGTAGGATGAATAATCCGAGTACCGCTAAGAAGGTATTCAATCCCATGGTAAAGCCAGAATATATCAAAATGGATTCAAAGGTGCCGGTCAAGATGAAGACTAAGCTAATTGCACCTTGGGTATAAATAGCATTAGCTGGGATAGAATTTTTATTAGTTTTACCTAAGAATTTAAATACGGAAAAGTCTTCGCCTATCATTTGCAATACTCTAGGCGCGGCGATAATCATTGCGCTTACGGTTGAAATTAATAGCAAAGATAAAGACACACCCATAATAGCTGCACCCGCAGGACCAAAAACCGATTGTGCCGCAATGTAACCCACTTCAACTTGACCTTTAAGATTATCAATTGGTGCAACGTATAAAAAGATAAAATTTAAGGCGAGATATAAAAGTAAAACGACACAAGTGCCTATGGCTAAAATTAAGGGCAAATTTTTTGTAGGTTCTTCAAGTTCATTAGATAAGTAGGTCGCAGCATTCCAGCCTGAAAATGCATAGTTTACATAAATAAGTGAAACAGCAAAAGCGCCACTAAAGATAAGCTCTTTGTCGCCCTTGATCGGTAAGAAGTTAATGTCTTGAGGCGTATCTACCATTGCAAAACAAAGAATACAAAAAACGATAATTAAAATTAACTTTAACAGCGTAAACAGAGATTGTAGTTGACCACTGTTTTTACGCGTTGTTGCGTGCACTAAAGTTAAAACAATAATTAGACCACAGGCTAACCAGCTTGAAGAAAATTGTGGAAAAACTGAACTGAAGTATTTACCGAAAGTAATAGCTGCTAAAGCGGTTGGGGCCGCAAAACCGATGGTTGCAGAAACCCAGCCTGAGACAAATCCGGCGAGGGGATGATAAATTTCATTTAGGAAATTGTACTCACCACCCGAACGAGGGTACATAGCACCGAGTTCGGCGTAACTCAATGCACCACATAAAGCTGTAATCCCGCCAACCAGCCATAACAATAAAATAACAAAACCAGATTGAATATCTAAGAGCTGAAAACCTAAGCTGGTGAATACACCAGTGCCAATCATATTGGCTACGATTACTGCAATCGCTGTGTTTTTAGAAAATTTTTCAGTACTCAAAATGCTTCCAAGGTGGTGTATGGCATTGCGTTAGATTATTATGTTAGAAACATCATTAATCTTCTTAAGGAAATTCAATGTACCAGAAAACTCTTGAAATATGGCATGAAATGTTAGAGAAAGGAGACCCTTCACGTATTCCAGAAATATTAGCGGAAGACGCCGTGATGATTTCTCCAGTCGTTCACACACCGCAACGAGGCAAGAAAATTACCAGCATGTATTTAATGGGTGCATTTCATGTGTTGAGCAATGACACATTTAAATACATCAGTGAAAACTTTAATGAGCATTCGGCTGTGCTTGAATTCACTACCACAGTTGATGGGATTGAAATTAATGGGGTTGATATGATGACCTTTAACACTGATGGCCTAATCACAGAATTTAAAGTGATGGTACGTCCATTACAAGCTATGAATATGTTGCATAAAAAAATGGGTGAGATGTTGGACGTTTTAAAATCTCAGGGTAAACAGTAAATTTAAGGTTTATTCAAGATCAACCCATTGCATTTCTTCTGGAATTTCAGGCCAAGTGACATTTCTTAGATTATCTATCATCAGGTTTTCGGCAAACAGAAGAGCATTTTGATTGATTATTTCGAAAATACGTTTGGTATCCAAGCGACCTTTATTTTGTCCAAATAAATAGCTGTAAGGTGAGAGTAAGGCCGCATCGCAATAATCAATATGACCAGATTTTGAGATAACGATTTCTTTAGTAAATACATTTCGTGCTTTCATAGCAGAATCAAAATTTACGACTCTTCGACGATTAATCGGTTCAAAGGCTTTCATATACGGATCACTAAAAAAACTCAACAAAGGTTTATCAATTCCATTTTTTAATAAATCATCACTAACTGGCTCCATCCAAGTATCTAAGCCAATAACACCCAAGCAATCATTTGCTAGTATGCAGAACTCTTTGGAAGCACCACCACCCGTTGAGTGACCTCCCGTTATATAAGGCTTGTTCTTAAACTCGGGCTTAAGGTTTTTAAAATGTTCCAATACAAATTTAAGATCTGCGGCCCATTTTTTGCCAAGTGACTGAACTCGAACTTGTTTGTCCCTAGCATTCAAGCCTTCGTCATCACCAAATTCTTTTGGATCAAAATGAATTTCAGTTCCATCATTTAGCACCGTTAACATTGCACCATCACTATGGTCTGGGGCAATGACAAAATAGCCATGGCTAGCAAACTCTAAGGCCATAAATGAATGGAGTTCTTTAAAGCCATTTTTTCCATGAGATAAGACTAGCAAGGGCTTCTCAGTGATTATTGCTGTATCTAAATCCGATTCAAAACCTGCCTTTGCTTTTTTTATATGACTAAATAAAAAACTAGGTAATCCAGCAAGCTTAGCAAGTGCTGAGCCTGTTTGAGTGTAAGTATTCACCCAGTAAGCCGGTTTTAAATTAGGTTCTGACTCAATTGGAAACCAGACTTTACTTGGAATATAGCGTTGTCTGGATTCATCAAATAACTCAATTGAGAGAGTGCCAACTGTGTATTTGCCAGTATTAAGTGCATGTTTAGGAACAGGGAGGACACTTTTTAGCAATATGAATACGGCCAGTACAAGCAAAGAAAATATGATGAGGAAAGTAGTCAATTTTTTTTGTTTCATTTATTCGGTTTTCTAACTTTAGGAATCCAGGCCCAAATCATTGTTGCCTCAATAGGCTCTTTGTTTGCCGAATCAGTAATTGTCACTTGGACTTCGGTATCGCCTTTTTCAGTTGTGATTATTTGCTGGATTTGTTCATCTGATAAAGTGGCAACTGCGGTTAAATCACCGTCAACACGTTTAAGAAAATCTACTTTGAGCGTTTTAATAACTCCAACTTTATCGGCAGGGAGATTCATGCCAATAAGCATGCCTGTCGCAGTTTCAGCAACCAGAGCCATGGCAGCAGCATGTATTCCACCAATATGATTGCGAACTTTAGATTTATTCTTTATGAAAAATACACTCTTATGCGTGCTTAATTCCAGACATTTGACCTTTGAAGTACCAACGTATTTAACCGTGCGTCCAATCATAAAAGAGAGCAATGGTTTTTGCATGAATTTAGGAAAACGTTCAACTTGCTTAACAGCTGCAGGCAAAGGACTAATTTTAGACATACTTCTTTCCAATTTAATGATTACGGTGTGTTTACTTATGCAGCTAATAGCTTATAGTGTATGACATTCTAACATGTGCTTTTTCTACTGAATTATTTTAAATGAAACACGTAAATCTCACAATTATTTGTATTGTGTTCTTTCTCATATTTTCCTGTGCCAATTCCCCTCTACCGACGCGGGTTAATTATTTAATTGAGGATATGCAAAGTGGCGACTTAAAACAACAATTACAAAGTTGTTCCAATAAGTCCTTACAGACAACAGATTTTTCAATCGGCCACCGAGGTGCTCTTTTAAAATTTCCTGAACATTCCAGAGAGTCCTATTCAGCGGCAGCCAAGCAGGGTGCAGGCTTTATTGAGTGTGATATTCAAGTTACTAGCGACAAAGAATTGGTTTGTAGGCATTCAGCTTGCGATTTACAAAATACAACGAATATTTTAGATACGCTACTAGTAAATAAATGCACTCAAGATTCTGTAATTAAATGCTGTGTTGCTGACTTCACATTGGCCGAATTAAAAAGCTTGAAGGCTAAAAATAAAGATAAAGATAACTATGGAGAGTTGATGTCGCATGCTGATAGTATTGATTTGATTCATTCATTAGGGCGTAAATTTATTCCTGAGATTAAAGCGGTCCAACGTAAAACTTTAATGACAGATACTGAATTATTAGGCAAAGTAATTAATGAGTATCATTTACACTCAATTGAGCCAGCGAACGTATGGATACAAAGTGGTGATCCAGGCATTGTGCAAGAAATATTAAAGTCTGGTTCTGCATACACAGCTAATTTTGTGTTTTTAGACTATCGCTACAGTACACAAAAGGACTATATACCGAGTATTGAAAACTTTAAATATTTGCGAAGCCAGGGAATCGAAAATATTGCACCGCCAATGTATCAGTTACTTAGTTTGGATGAGAATCAAAAAATCGTTCCATCAAGTTATGCGGTTTATGCGAAAGAGGCTGGTTTAAACATTTATACCTGGACTCTAGAACGCTCTGGTCATTTAATTAAGGATATGAAAAATGGACAAGGGTCTACTTTTTATTATCAAAATATATTACCAGCAATTAAAATGGACGGTGATACTTACAAAGTACTAGATGTTTTAGCACGCGATGTAGGTATTAAAGGAATTTTTTCAGACTGGCCCGAAACGGTAACTTATTATGCAAATTGTATGGGCTTAGAATAATAATGTTGAATTACTATTATTTTTTACCTGCTCTATTTGTCGCTCCTTTGCTTATTTATCAAGGTAAAAAAACACGTGAGTTGACGCTTAAGCTCCCTGAGCCAGAAGGGATACGAGAAGCAACTGTCGGTCAGGGAGAGAGACTTAAATTATTGATAGTAGGTGATTCTGCAGGAGCAGGTGTTGGAGTGGAAACACAGAAACAGGCTTTAAGTGGACAAATTGCTCAAAACCTTAGTCAAACCCACCAGCTCGAGTGGAAGTTAATAGCGACCTCTGGCCACACTACCGCAGATGTCGTTGAACATTTACCAGCTAAAGAAACACAAGATTTTGATACCGCCTTAATATCCTTAGGTGTAAATGATGTCACAAGCTTTGTTTCGCCTACAAAATGGATTATTCAATGCGAAACACTGGTTCAGATCTTAGAACAGAAATTTTCAGTGCAGCGAACTATCTGGTCTGATTTTCCAAAGATGGAAAAATTTCCAGCCCTGCCGCAACCCTTGCGTTGGTTTGTTGGTGCAAGAAAAAACCATCTACGCAAACACCTAGTTAAATACATCGAGACCAGAAAAAATCTTGAACTTTTAGAATTTCCAGATTTGCTTGCAGAGCCTGAGGAAAACATTCAAGATTGGATAGCTGCAGATGGTTTTCATCCAGGTCCACGCGTTTATACTATTTGGGCCGAGGAATTTGTTAAGCAATTATTAAAAATATAAAAAAAGACAAATATATTAACTACCTATGCATAGAATACATTTTTTGCATCCAGGTTAAGCGTGA
>CAJQOG010000048.1 GCA_905479875.1 uncultured Gammaproteobacteria bacterium | reverse complement strand
AGCGTCTAGATCTGGATTGTATTTAATAATGGCATCGGCCACACTGATACGTAAAAATGGTTTGTCTAAATCGTAAGTTTCACCTGAATTCACAACTTTGCCATCGCCATTCAACATAACAGCAAGGCTTCTTGTCATTTGCTCTACTAAATTCATAAGGTCGTTGAAATCAGCATACGCCCAATATAATTCCAACATGGTAAATTCAGGATTATGACGAGTAGATAAACCTTCGTTACGGAAACTGCGGTTTATCTCATACACTTTTTCAAAACCACCCACAGTTAATCGTTTTAGATAGAGCTCAGGAGCAATACGCAAATACAAAGCCATATCTAATGCGTTGTGATGGGTTTTAAAAGGACGCGCCACTGCTCCACCAGGAATTGGATGCATCATAGGAGTCTCAACTTCCATAAATGCTAAGGCATTTAACATGCTACGAATATGTGCCACGATGCGTGTGCGTTTACGAAAAACATCACGTGACTCTTCATTCATAATGAGATCAACATAACGTTTTCTATAGCGTGTTTCTGTATCAGTAAGCCCGTGGTATTTTTCAGGTAAAGGTCGTAATGATTTGGTTAGCAACTCCAAGGAATCAAGATGAACTGACAACTCGCCTTTATTCGTTTTGAAAATTGTTCCACTACCGCCAACAATATCACCGACGTCCCAGGTTTTAAAATCGGCGTATACACCTTCAGGTAAGTCATCTCTACGTGCATAAAATTGCATACGACCTGTGTGATCCTGAATATGAATAAAACTGGCCTTGCCCATTACTCGTTTTGCCATGATACGACCCGACATCGCCACCTGAACATTCATTTCTTCCAATGTCGGCTTGTCTCGGTTTTCATACAAAGCATGACACTCTTCAGCTGAAGCATTTCTTCGAAATTTATTTGGAAAGGCAGGCAAACCTTTCTCTGCAGAACTGGCGCGTAATTCTTTTAATTTACGACGACGTTCAGCAATTAATTTGTTTTCATCGATTGGTTCTACTGCATTCTCTTGGGGAGTATCTGACATAGTGTTTTAACTTTATTTTAAATTGTTTAAATTTGGATTAATTGTTTGCTTTAAATTTTTGAAGTGCTCATTTCTAGGTGCTTATTTTAAGCCTTGTTTGAGTGAAGCTTCGACAAATTTATCTAAGTCTCCATCTAAAACCGCTTGAGTGTTAGAACTTTCTACACCTGTACGTAAATCTTTGATGCGAGACTGATCTAATACATAGGATCGAATTTGACTACCCCAACCCACATCGGACTTATTGTCTTCTTGTACTTGTGACTCTGCATTGCGCCTTTGCATTTCACGCTCATACAACTTAGCTTTAAGCTGACCCATCGCCGTTGCCTTGTTTTGATGCTGCGAACGCCCATTTTGGCATTGCACAACAATTCCAGATGGAGCATGCGTAATACGTACAGCAGATTCGGTTTTGTTTACGTGCTGACCACCAGCACCAGAGGCACGGTATACATCAATACGTAGATCCGAAGGATTAATATCAACTTCATAAGAGTCATCAATTTCAGGAGATACAAAAACGGATGCAAAAGAAGTATGGCGCTTATTACTGGAATCGAATGGCGATTTGCGAACTAAACGGTGCACTCCAATTTCTGTGCGTAACCAACCAAAAGCATAATCACCCTCAACTTTGATAGTGGCACTTTTAATTCCCGCAACATCGCCGGGTGAAGCTTCAATAAGCTCAGTTTTCCAACCGTGTTTATCACACCATCTTAAGTACATGCGCAATAAAATTTCGGCCCAATCTTGAGCCTCAGTACCACCCGCGCCACATTGAATGTCAACGAATGCACTATTGGCGTCCATTTCACCAGAAAACATACGGCGAAATTCTAATTCCTCAACTTCTTTATTAAAACCATCAAGGTCGTCTTGGATTACCGCAATGGATTCGGCGTCATCTTCATCCGCAGCCATTTGCAAAAGATCTTGAGCATCAGTCAAGCCGTTTTTAAGATTATCCAAGCCGCCAACAATAGAACTCAGCAAAGAACGCTCTTTGCCTAATTGTTGAGCACGTTCAGGATTATTCCAAATTTCAGGGTCTTCTAGCTCTCTTTCGACCTCTTCTAGCTTCTCACTTTTAGTATCATAGTCAAAGAAACCTCCGCAAGGCGTCTGTTCTTTGCAACAAATCATTTATATTCAAAACTAAAGGGTTGATTTCCATAGGTATTTACATTTTTTTTGTGTATCAATAAAACCAATTTTAATCTATAATGTCTACACATATTGAATTAAAAGCACAGGAAGTACAAATATGAAGAGAATTCTTGCTTCATTAATCACTATTACAATGGCTACAACAGCTTTTGCTGCAGAATCCAGCACTGATGCTTCAGACTGGTATGTGAGTCCATTGGCTTCATATATCCAGTCAGATCAAAGCCGGTTAAATACTGATGATACAGGCAGCAACCTAAAGCTTGGTCTAGGCAAGGAAGTTTCAGATAGATTTAATCTTGAGTTAGGACTTGGGCTTAACCGATATGACACTCTAGGCAACTCTTCAGACCTCAAACAGCTTGGTTTAGAACTGGATGCCTTATATTTCTTTAATCGTGAAAGTGCTTTTTCTCCCTATATCGCTACTGGTATTGGCATGATGAACACTAACGATACAGATGATACCAATCCAAATTGGTCTGCCAGCGTTGGATTACTTACTGATGTAAGTTTTCTCAAAGATGCAAAATTCCGGACAGAAGTACGTTTTCAACAAGAATACGATTCAGGCGAATATTCTCATGATGACCTACTCTTAAGAGCAGGCGTACAAATTCCAATTGGTGGCGAATCAAAACCTGTTGCCGCAAAACCAATAACTAAAGATACCGATAAAGATGGAGTTAATGACGTAGATGACAAGTGTCCTGCTACTCCTGCTGGCGTTGCCGTGAACAGCTACGGCTGTGAGTTAGATTCAGATCGTGATGGTGTTGTAGATAACAAAGATCAATGTCCTAATACGTCACGTGGTGTAGCTGTAGATACAAAAGGCTGTATAATTGACGGAGATAGTGACAATGACGGCGTTAAAGATTCTATGGATCAATGCCCTAATACTGCCACAGGAAAAATAGTTGATACACGTGGGTGCGCATCTGACCCAGACAGCGATAGTGACGGCATACCAGATAGCAAAGATCAATGCCCTAACTCAGTTGTTGGAGTACGGATTGACTTTAAAGGCTGTGAAATTGAAGAGGTTATCAGTTTACCGGGAATTAACTTCGAAATTAATTCTGCACAATTAACGTCCTCTTCAGCAGCAACTTTAGATGGCGCTGCAGAAACTTTAAATAAATACACTGATATCTTTGCAGAAGTTGCAGGTCATACTGACTCAAGTGGCTCAGATAGTTATAATATGAGCCTATCAGGTAAACGCGCTCAGGCGGTTAAAGATTATTTACTTAGCCGTGGCGTTGAGACTTCGCGACTAAGCTCAAAAGGCTTTGGGGAAACTCAGCCTATTGCTGATAACAGCTATAAAGAAGGTAGAGCTGCCAATCGCCGTGTTGAATTAGTCGTTAAAAAATAATAAACAGGATATATAACACTTATGTTGCTATACAAGCATTCAGTTAATGTTCATAAATTTAGTTCATACTGCGCCCGTAAAATTAGTAGCAAACCTTATTAAAAAAATTTCAATCCATCAATTCATTAATTAATCATTTAAAAACTTATAGGAATATTTGTAATGAAAAAGTTATTCATAAACAGCATCTTTTGCTTATTACTTGCCACAAACCTCAATACTACCTTCGCCGAGACTGATGAAGGATGGTATGTTGCTCCAACGATTGCTGCATTAACAACTGATAGCAATCGCCCTAACCAAGACGATACTGGCACCAAATTTGGAATCGCCCTTGGTAAGGAAATATCAAACAACATAAACTTAGAATTTGGCTTTGCCAACACAAAGCTTGATATGCTTTCAGGTAATGATCTAAGTGAAAAAAATTATGAACTAGACGGCTTATATTTCTTTAACAGAGAAAGTTCTTTTGCGCCATATTTAGTTGGCGGTTTAGGCATGGTTAAAAAAAGCAAAGCGATTAACGGTACACAAACCAACCCAACTTGGGGCGGTGGTATTGGCGCATTTACTGATTTAGGTGACTTTCTTGGCGGCTCTAGCTTAAGAACTGAAGTTCGCTTCCAGCAACAAATTGATTCAAGCAATAGAGAATATGATGATGTTATTTACCGTGTTGGCCTAAACATACCATTAGGTACCAAAGCTGTTGCTGTAGCGGCGGCGCCAGTTGTTGTTGCTATGACACCTAAAGATTCTGACAATGATGGCGTAAATGATGATGATGACAAATGTCCTTCTACTCCAGCTGGCACAGTAGTTAATAGCTTTGGCTGCAAAGTTGACGGCGACAGTGACAATGACGGTGTTAAAGATTCTATGGATCAGTGCCCTAATACAACGGCTGGCACAGTAGTTGATTCGCGCGGATGTCCTGTTGACCCTGACAGCGATAACGATGGTGTACCAAACAGTAAAGATCAATGTCCAAACACTGCACAAGGCGTTCGTGTTGACTTTAAAGGCTGTGAAATTAGAGATGTTATTACTTTACCTGGTATTAACTTCGAACTTAATTCAGCTCAGTTAACTTCATCCTCTGCAGCTACTTTAGATGGGGCAGCAGAAACCTTGAATAAATACACAGACATTTCTGCAGAAGTTGCAGGTCATACTGATTCAACTGGTGCTGCTAGTTATAACTTGAGTCTTTCAGATAGACGTGCACAATCGGTTAAAGATTATTTAATTAATCGTGGTGTTGCGGCTTCTCGTTTAAGCTCTAAAGGTTATGGCGAAACTCAACCTATCGCTGATAACTCTAGCAAAGATGGTCGTGCTATGAACCGTCGTGTGGAATTGAACGTAGTTAAGTAAACATTCAAATTCAAGAATAAGAAAAAGCCGACTTTAAAGTCGGCTTTTTTGTATCTGAAATATAGAGTTTAAAGTACATCAATTTGCCTGACTAACAACTGTAAATTCTCAGCTCCTCTAAAACGATTTATATTCACCTCATACACTACTTGTAAGTTACCATTAAGATCATAAGGCAAAGGTTCTTGGTTGAAAGCAATTCCACTATAGACTTGATTCGAATTCAAAGGTGATAACTCAATACGCAAATGCTTTTGTGCCACAACACTTTGTCGAATTAATTTAAACTCGCCATTAAAAACAGGTTGTGGGAAACAATTCCCCCATGGACCCGCTTGCTCTAAAGCATAGGCAAAACGCATATCCAATTCACTCGCTTCAAGTTCACCATCGGTCCATAACACCGCCTTACGCTGCTCTTGAGTAAGTTCACGCTGCACTGCTTGTTCGAATAAATCTGAAAATTGTTCAAAATGCTCTGCACTTAAAGTCATTCCTGCTGCCATAGCATGGCCACCATATTTGTTTAACACTTCAGGGAAATCTGCTGCGATACCATCAAGTAAATGCTTGATGTGTAAACTCTCGATAGAGCGTGCAGAACCTTTTAAAGTAGCATCATCTACTTTGGCAAAAATAATAGCAGGTTTATGTTGAGACTCTTTTAAGCCTGATGCGACCAATCCAACCACCCCTTGATGCCATTCTTCACTAAACAAGCAAATTGAAGCTTTATCATCGGACAAGTTACATTGCTCCAATGCCAATGCAGCTTGGGCTTTGTCTTTACTCTGTATCTCTCTACGCTCGCGATTAATTTCGTCTAGCATCTCTGCCAAGTTATAGGCATCTTGCGTATCCTGGCTTAATAAACACTCAATACCAATAGTCATATCATCCAAGCGACCAGCAGCATTTAAACGCGGAGCAATAGAGAAACCCATATCTTGACTAGACGCTAAGCTCTGATCTTTTTTACTCACTTGGAACAAAGCACTTAGACCAGGTCGTAAATGCCCTGCTCGCATTCGCGCTAAACCTTGACTCACAATAATACGATTGTTATAGGTTAGGGGAACCACATCGGCAATAGTTGCTAAAGAGAGTAAATCTAACCATTGAGTAATTTTGGGTTTTGGAATATTGTTTTGTGCAAACCAATCACGTTGTTCTAACTCACGTATAAACGCAGACATTAGATAAAAAACAACCCCAGCACCACAGAGCATCTTAGCAGAGAAATTTTCTGTTTTTACATTAGGGTTAACAATATGATTCGCATCAGGAAGTGTGTCTGGGGGTAAATGATGATCAGTAATAATCACCTCAACACCTGCGTCTTGCGCGGCTTTAACGCCAGCGTGACTACTGATACCACTATCAACTGTCATGATTACATCAACGCCTTGATCAATAGCTTCTTCAACAATGCCTTCACTTAAGCCATAGCCATATACAAAGCGGTCAGGAACTAAATATGAAATATTTTTCCACCCACATGCTTTAAGCACTTCAAGAGCAATCACCGTAGAGGTCGCGCCATCCACATCATAGTCGCCTATAATAATTAAACGGCTTTGCTTTTCTAAATGCTCGGCCAGCCAAGCAGAAGCTTTGATAGCAGCCGTAAATTCGCTAACCGGAATAAGTTTTTTTAAGGACAGCTCTAATTCAGATTCACTGCTTACACCACGACTTGCGTAGATACGGCGAATAGCAGGATGAAGTGATTCCGGTAAATCGAAATCAGGAACTTGACGTGCTTTGATTGTTTTTTGCATAAATAAGTTTGCTTATTTTAAACTAAGAACGAGTGAATAATTTTCTCCACCATGGGCTAAAATCTCTAGCCTTCAAATGATAGAAATTTTTATCTGTGAAACCAATAGTTAACTTAGTAATAATTGAGTCTTTAAAATTTTGTTCCATTTTCATAAAATCAAACGAGAGAGAACTTAACTCTTCAGCAATAATTAACTTAACTTCAGCATGCACATTATCTTCAATAAAAACATTTAGTTTAGATAAAGTTTTAATTTGAGTTCTATCGTCTAAATTAATTTTTGCCAGAATTTTTTCTATAGGATATGACCATAAGTAAAAAGCATTCCAAATACTCTCTTGCTGATAACACCATGACTGCAATTCAGTTAGGTGTCTTTTTAAATTCGATTCAGCAGCATCAATTTGCACACGATAATCAGTTAATTGTGGTGGCAGATGCTCTAGAGGTAAATTAAATTTGAGAAATTGTTGTAAATGTAATTGATAATTTCCAGAATCTTTTTTAATTAATTTAAAAACCCCGTCAAAAAACGAATTGAATTCTGTGATTTGCTCTTCAGAAATCGATGAATTTTCATCCGTTAATACATGGCATACACTATCGCGCATCCCAAGTTCTACTTTAATCGGAGTAATGTTTAGAACCTGCGGATCTTTTTTTAAAGGCAAGCCTAATAAGTAATCCAGTTTTGACCACAGATTTGCCGTCTCTAAAGTTTCTTTATTAGCCAACTTCAACCAATTACTCAGCATTGAGTCTGAAATTGCTTGCGACATTTCTTGTTGTGTACGATTAAATAAGATTACAATATGGGTCATTATTTTTGCTTCAAGATTATTCTATGTCTATGTTAACTCGACACACTAATGATTCTGGTTATGTGATTTCAGCCTATAAAAATGGTGAAATTCATTTAATGGAGGAAGTATACACAAGTCCTGTATTAATAAGTGCTAGTGAGCTGGCCGAAAATTGGACTAATAAGCCGTTGGCCCAGTTATGTACTGAGGACTTTGCTTTAGCCGTTGAATGGAAACCAGAAATCTTAATTTTTGGCTCAGGTCCTGAGTTGAAATTTCCTGACTTTCAAATAATTCGTGATTTACGCGAACATAGAATCAGTCTAGAAGTAATGGACACGTCTGCCGCAGCACGCACCTTTAATGTGCTTAGAAGCGAAGGACGACATGTTGTAGCTGCATTATTGGTTTAATGTGTAATGTAAGCGATATCAAAATTTGTTGAAATGACTCAAGATATAAAATAATTGTTTTTCAATTAATCATTTAAATTTATATCACCATAAAGACCCTTAAACATGGCATTACCAACACTTCTACAAAATAATCTAAGAATCCCAGCAGTAGCTGCCCCAATGTTTTTGGTATCAAATCCAAAACTGGTCATTGAGACCTGTAAATCTGGAGTCGTAGGTTCGTTCCCTGCTCTTAACCAGCGCTCTTCAGAAGGCTTTGAAGACTGGTTAATAGAAATCACTACTGAGCTAGACAAACATCCTAAATCTGCACCCTACGCGGTTAATTTAATTGTGCATAAATCTAATCCTAGACTACAAGCGGATTTAGATTTATGTGTGAAATATAAAGTCCCAATCATTATTACCTCATTAGGCGCTGTGAGTGATGTAGTCAATACTGTGCATGAGTACGGGGGTTTAGTCTTTCATGACGTGATTAATAAACGCCATGCAAAAAAAGCGGCTTCTGTTGGCGTAGATGGTTTAATCGCTGTATGTGCTGGTGCTGGCGGGCATGCAGGAACCATGAGTCCATTTAGCCTGGTTAATGAAATTCGTCAATTCTTTGATAAAACCATTTTACTCTCGGGCGTGATGTCAACCGGTCAAGATATTGCAGCTGCTCAAATGCTTGGTGCAGATCTGGCTTATTTAGGTACACGCTTTATTGCTACAGAAGAAAGCGATGCTCATCAAAATTATAAAGATATGCTGATTGATACCGATGCGTCGGACATTATGTACACTTCTGCAATTTCAGGTGTGAATGCGAATTTTTTAACGCCTAGTATTGTAGCGGCTGGTAAGGATCCTAAAAATTTAGTTCATCCTGATGAGATTGATTTTGGATCTGAGTTTGAAGAATCGCATGACTCTAATGAAGCTAAACCTTGGAAGAACATCTGGTCAGCAGGCCAAGGCGTAGGTTCAATTGATTCGGTAATGAAAACCGCAGACCTTGTTGATCAACTGGTTACAGAATATAAAACTGCTGTTAATAGCTTTAAAGTTTACTAATTGCGAATTTCATTCGTTAGATCCCCAGTTAAACTGAGGATTTCGGTTTTTTTATAGATAAATAGATACCTCAATTATGAATTACACAACAATTAAATACCAAGTCAGTGAAAATATTTTAACACTGACATTAAATAGACCAGACAACATGAATGCCTTTACGGTTGAAATGTCGCAAGAACTGATTCATGCATTCAATCGAGCCAGTGATGAAGATGAAGTGCGAGCGATTGTTGTAACCGGCGCTGGTAAAGCTTTTTGTGCAGGCATGGATTTAACCGCTAGAGGCGAAGGCAATGCCTTTGGTTTGAATGAAGATTTAAAGCCTACCATTACTGACATGCATGAAAAATATGACAGCGATGAAATAGTAAATGGAGTGCGAGATACTGGCGGCAAAGTGGTTTTAGCAATATATGACTGTAAAAAACCAATCATTGCAGCCATTAATGGTGCAGCGGTAGGTATTGGTGCAACCATGGTGTGTGCCATGGATATACGACTGGCTTCAGAAAAAGCACGCGTTGGTTTTGTTTTCAATAAAATTGGTATTACACCCGAAGCAGCATCAACTTGGTTTTTACCACGCATCGTTGGTGTATCGCAAGCCTTGGAATGGTGTTACACCGGTGAGATTATTAAGTCTGATGAGTTATTGCAAACTCGTTTTGTGAAGTCTGTACACATGCCTGAAGAATTACTTGAAGCGGCTTACGTAATTGCTAGAAAAGTTGTGCAACATTCACCGGTTGCAATCGCCCTTACTCGGCAAATGATGTATCGCAACTCAGCACAAGACCATCCACGCGAAGCCCATAAAGTAGATTCACTAGCTATTTTCTATCAAAGTTTAGAAGATGGTAAAGAAGGTATAGCCGCATTTTTAGAGAAACGCACGCCTGAATACAAGAGTAAGGTTTCAACCGACATGCCGCACTTTTATCCCTGGTGGGAATGAGTAGGAAGCTTAGTCTTCTTACTCATTTATCCTTCCAACTCTACTTAAAACAGAACATTTCTTCTGTGCAGCACTGACAAGCTTACTCTAGGTAAGATGTCTGTTAAAATCGTCGGCATTTTAGATACTAAAGACGGCAAATCTCAGCAATGATTAATCTCTCTTCTTTGCACCTACAACTTGGCACCAAAGTATTGCTCAATAATGCCAACCTAAGCATCTACCCAGGTCATAAATGGGGTGTTATTGGCGCAAACGGAACTGGAAAATCCAGTTTATTTAAACTCCTATTACGTGAAATTGAAGAAGATGCTGGTGAGATGTCGATACCTAGCGAATGGCAACTCGCTCATATGGCTCAAGAAACCAAGACCAGTGAGCAGAATGCGGTAGATTTTGTATTGGATGGAGACGCCGAATTAAGGCGAGTAGAAAAAGCCATAGAAGCAAACTCAGATAGCGGTGAAAAGCTTGGCTCGCTGTATGAAAAAATGGATCTTATTAATGGTTACACCGCTCGCAGCCGAGCCCAAAAATTATTATACGGATTAGGCTTTTCATCAGAAGACGAAAGTAAAACCACTAGCGCGTTCTCTGGTGGCTGGCGCATACGTTTAAACCTAGCTAGAGCGCTTATGTGTCGTTCAGATTTATTGCTACTTGATGAACCCACTAACCATTTAGATTTAGATGCAACCATGTGGCTTGAAAGTTGGTTACAGAATTATCAAGGAACGCTATTAATTATCTCTCATGATAGAGATTTTCTAGATAATGTGATTAACAATATTGTTAGCTTTGAAAATTCAACACTGGTCAGTTATAAAGGCAATTATTCCTCATTCGAATTACAAAAAGCCGAACGCCTTGCTCAACAAAGTGCAGCGTTTGACAAACAACAACAACGCATTTCTGAAATCGAAGATTTTGTAAGACGCTTTAGAGCAAAAGCCACTAAAGCCAAACAAGCACAAAGTCGATTGAAAGAATTAGAGCGTATGGAAAAAATTTCTCAGGCGCATGTAGACTCGCCTTTTACATTCAGATTCCCTGAACCAGAAAAAACCCCACAAACACTGGTAACTCTTTCACAATGCGACATAGGCTACGGAAGCACATCTATTGTAAGCAATATAGAACTGAGTATTATTGCCGGTATGCGTATTGGTTTGTTGGGACACAATGGTCAAGGCAAATCAACGCTGATTAAAACTCTGGCTAATGAACTTAATATAGTGTCTGGTGATAGAACTGAAGGAGCACATCTTAAAATTGGTTACTTTGCACAACACCAACTTGAAGCCTTAGATTTGAGTGCGTCAGCAGTTCTACATTTGCAACGCCTGACACCAAAAGCCACTGAGCAAAGCATGCGTACTTTCCTTGGAGGTTTTGGCTTTGTTGGTGACAGAGTATTTGAGACTATTCAACATTTCTCTGGCGGGGAAAAAGCACGTCTGGCTTTAGCCATTGTTGCTTGGCAAAAACCCAACTTTCTCTTACTCGACGAACCCACTAACCATCTTGATTTAGAAGTACGTCACGCTTTAACACTCGCATTACAAGCCTACTCCGGAGCTATTGTTGTGGTATCACATGATCGCCACCTACTGCGTAACACGGTGGATGAATTTATGTTGGTAGACAGCGGCCAGATCTCTCCTTTTAAAGGAGATCTGACTGACTATCAAGATTGGTTATTAAAATCTAAATCAGAAATGTCATCAAATAAGTCAACAATAGATGAACTAAATCTTGATAAAGACGACAAAAAATCTCAACGCAAGGCATCAGCCGCTAAACGAGAAGCACTTAAGCCTCTTACCAATGCTATAAAAAAACTAGATAAAGAAATGGACACGCTTAATAGCTCCCTGGAAAAAATAGAAGCCAAACTGTCAGATGAGACTCTTTACCAAAAGGACAGCACGGAACTAACAGATTTACTAAAGGAGCAAGCAAAGCTAAGACTAAATTTAGAAGAATGTGAAGCTCAGTGGTTAGAAAAAAATGAAGAGTTGGAAGAATTACAGAGTCAATAAAGGACACTCATCAAATTCCTTGCAAAACTAAAGTTATGTCACTTAGGCAAATACCCCATAGGATCAACCGGCTTGCCATTTTTCCTAACCTCAAAATGCAACATTCTTTGGTTGTTTAAACCAATCCCTATAATCGCAACATCTTGCCCTTGAGCCACTACATCACCTTCACTTAACAGTAATTTTTCGTTATAACCATAAGCCGTAAGATAAGTTTCATTGTGCTTGATAACAATAACATTACCTAAACCTACTAAACCGCTTCCTGCATAAACTACTTTACCACTGGCAGCGGCTTTAATCCGTTGCCCTACTTGGCCTGCAATATCAATTCCTTTAATTGTATTATCATTAGCATTAAATTTATTAATTATGCGTCCACGTATTGGCCATTGGAGTTTTAGGGATGCAGCTGATGTTGAGTTTGAAGTGGATGAACTACTGCGAGAACCACTTGAAGTATTTGAACCACTGTTTTTAGGAGGATAAAGTTTTATTTTCATGCCCGTAAAGATTACATCATTTGTACTCATATTATTCCAAGTAGCAAGTTTTTTAAAATTAAGACCATACTTGCGTGCAATAGTATAAAAACCCTCACCAGATCTAACTGTATGAGTTAAGGGTATTTTCCCTGTTTGCTGACGTGGAGGTTTTACTGGCGTAACAACTCGTGGTGACGGTTGTCTTGTTTGAGGCTTTGAGGAATTAACCGTATTCCAAGAACATGCCGTCAGAGACATTAACAGTAAAGACATACTGCTTATAAATAAAAACGACTTTTTTTGTTTTAATGTTTTGATAAGTACCATATTACAATAACTAATAAAGCAACAGCTATCCAACCTAAAGTTTCTACATGCTTTCTAAGATTTGCTTCAGCATTAGGACCACCCGCTTTCATTAAACCGGCGACTAAATAAAAGCGGGCCCCACGACCAACAATGGAGGCAATTAAAAAGGATGGAAAAAATAAACTTAAGGCGCCAGCCGTTATGGTAAATATTTTATAGGGTATTGGAGAAAAACCTGCAGCAAGAACGGCCCACACACCATATTCTGAAAACCACGCTTTAGATTTATCTATTGTGTCTCCATAGCCGTGTTCAATAAGCCATGGACCCAAAGTTTCAATTGAGAAGTAACCAATAAGATAACCGGCTACGCCACCTAAAACTGAAAAAAACGTAGTTAAGAAAGCAAATCGCCAGGCCTTATTCGGTTGAGCTAAAACCATTGGAGCCAACATCACGTCGACAGGAATAGGGAAAAAAGAAGACTCTGCAAAACTTAAACCACATAAAAGATGCGGTGCTTTTTTATGTTTAGACCAACTCAATACACGGTCATACAAACCGGTGAAAATTTTCATGGGATGTCCTTAGCGTTTGCCGTGTAGCATAGGTACAAAACTCACTGCACCTAAGTTTTCAGTTACAAACTCTTCTTCTGTACGAGTAATTAATAACAAGTCTTGCCTACCCGATGGCCCAACTGGGACAACCAAGCGCCCACCAATTTCTAATTGTTCTAACAATACTTCAGGAAGTGTCTCTGGTGCAGCCGTTACAATAATCGCATCAAACGGAGCTCGTGCAGGCCAACCTTTCCAGCCATCCCCATGCAGCAATGAAGTGTTATGAATTCGTAGATTACGAATATGACGCCTGGCCATTGTGTTTAAAGGCAGATGCCTCTCAATACTATAGACCTGACGAACTAAACCAGCCAGAATTGCAGTTTGGTATCCGCAACCCGTACCAATTTCTAAAACTTTTTCTAAAGGACCGTCACGTAAGATAGCTTCAGTCATTTTTGCAACCACATAAGGTTGCGAAATTGTTTGACCATGACCAATCGGTAATGCAGTATCTTCGTATGCTCTACTCGCTAAAGCCTCATCCATAAACTTATGCCGTGGCACAGTAGCTATTTGGGTTAATACTTTTTCGTCACGTATACCTTGATCATATAAACGTTGTAGTAAACGTTCGCGGGTACGCAGTGAAGTCATACCAAAGCCCTGACTATGAGTACGTGGCGTCATGCTATCCAATCCTGTAATTCTTGCAATGACTGATGTTGCGTTAAGTCAGTATGAATGGGCGTAATAGACACATAACCATTTCGAATCGCATCAAAGTCAGTACCTTCACCACCATCTTGTTCTTCACCCACTGGACCAATCCAATATAAGGTATTGCCCTTAGGGTCTTGGGATGGAATTGAGGGTTGCGACATATGTCTACGACCCAAGCGCGTAACCTTTAAACCTTTAATGTCACTGTATGGCAAATCAGGAATATTCACATTTAAAATTGTGTCACCAGATAATTGATGCGTCTCCAACTTGGCCACAATATCGAAAGCCACTTGTGCTGCCGCATCCATATTTTCAGTAGAGCTTGATACTAATGAAAAGGCGATGGCTGGCAAGCCAAGAAAACGTCCTTCCATTGCCGCGGCAACGGTTCCTGAATACAAAACATCATCACCCAAGTTAGCGCCATGATTAATTCCTGACACCACCATATCGGCGTTATTGGTAATTAATCCCGTAAGCGCTAAATGCACACAGTCAGTTGGAGTTCCATTAACGGAAAAGTGTTCTTCACCTTCAGGAGCATCCTCAGGATAGGCCCGTAAAGGATTTTCTAGAGTCAGTGAATTACTTGCCGCTGAACGATTGCGGTCGGGTGCGATTACCGTGATATTTCCTAATGGACGTAAAGCGGCTGCGAGTTTTTGTATGCCTTCGGCTCTATAGCCGTCGTCATTACTGACTAATATATTCAATGCGTTTTTTCTGCTTGAGTTTGTAAAATGTTCAGTTGACTATTGTAGTATTTTTATGGCAACTAATGAGCTAAATAGTGTCAAAATATCGTATCTGAGCCTAATTAATCGTATAATTTTTAATGATTTATTAGTTAAGCGTCACAAAGATAAAAATTAGCCAAGAAACTTACCCCATTAATGAACAATGATTACACCTTGAAACAAGCATGAACTCACCAAAAGACCCACAATCAGACCCTAGTATTGAATTTGCTAAAGCCATGCAAGAGGTTCAGCCTATTTCACATAACCAAGCACCTTTGGATATGCCTAAGCCGTCTGCGCGAGCCAATTTTACTCGCAAGGATGAACAACAAGTTTTACATGAGGCCATTGAAAGTGATATCGAAGAAGCTGAGCTTGCCTCTGGTGACGTTATTTTTTTTACTCGTGAAGGAGTACAGAAAAGAGTGCTTCGAAATCTTAGTAGAGGTCATTACAAAGTACAAAGAGTATGCGATTTACATGGAGAGACGCTAGCAAGTGCAAAAAATCTATTACTTGCCTTTATGCATGAATGCGAACGAGATAAAATTCGATGTGTAAAAATAATTCATGGCAAAGGAAAACGATCCGGTCACAAAGGCCCTGTTATTAAGCCTAAATTAAATCGCTGGTTGCGTTTATGGGATTCGGTAATCGCTTTTCATAGTGCACGTATAAATGACGGCGGTACAGGCGCTGTGTATGTGCTACTTAGGTAAGTATTTAAGCGACACTTACTATATCTCGCCCTGAATTTTTTGATTCATACAAAGCTTTGTCTGCATTGTTTAAAATATCTGTAAGCGATGTATTTTCACTATCTAATTTTGCTATGCCCGCACTGAATGTTACTTTTAGTGAATAGTCTTTTGCTTTATAGGCACGATCTTTCATTGTAATACGTGTATTATTTATATGAGCCTTTGCAACTTCCAGAGTTGTGTTAGGCATAATTAAAACAAACTCTTCCCCACCTAAACGCGCCACTAAATCTAATGGGCGGTTTTGATTACGTAAACGATTTGCGAAAATTTGGATGACTTTGTCACCAATTGCATGGCCATAAGTATCATTGATGATTTTGAAGTTATCAATATCTAAAATAGCAACACACAAAGGCTGGTCTTGAAGAATTGCAGTATCAATTAAATCTTTCGCATTATTTTCTAAGTAGCGGCGATTATATAATTGAGTGAGCTGATCGTAATTGGCACTATCCTCAAGTTCACCTAATGGTTGCCAGGCTTTACGAGTTAATAACCAGCCAAGTAAAACAGACAGTAAAAGAATAACTCCTGCAATTATATACTTTTGATTTTCATTAGCTCTTATCTCACCTAGAAACTCATTTTTATCTGCATAAGTAATAATTTGCCAATTTCGTCCGCCAGATAATTTAAGTGGCATTGCTTCAACTAAATATTCCTTACTCCCATCCTTAAATTCGGTAGCATTAGTCTTAAATACTGCGTTATAGGCCTTTGTAATCAAGTCATCGCCAGAATTAAGGACTGTAAGTAACTTCAAGTCATTTTGTTTAGAATCATTTTTATAGCGCTCTTGTAAAGATGGAGAAGCTATTAAGGTACCGTCATCTGTAGTGATAAAACTAGAACCGTAGCGACTTATTTCAAGAGTACTTAAAAACTCCGCAAGCTCGGTGAATTCTAAATCAACCCCCACTGCTCCCCAAAACTCACCACTAGACCTAGCTAAAGGTGATGCTGTCGTAATTCCCAATTTCTTGGTGGTATAGAATACATAAGGCTCAGTCCAAATATTACTACCCTGAGAGCTTGTGAGCTGGTACCAAGGGCGTGTACGTGGATCAAAGTCCTCATTAATAATAACTTGAGGATTAATAATTTCAGAGTTTTCATTGCGCCACCAAATATTAGTGGTTTTACTTAATTCATCTACAGTTATTTGCTTTGTTCTATACAAGGCTTCAGTATTTTCGACTGAACGTGAAGAATAAAAGAAATTTCCCAAATTATCGGCTACATAAATTCCAGCAATCTCAGTATTATGTTCTAACAGAGAGGTCAAATAATTTTCTTGGGATTTAAAGTCATTACCAATAATAACTCTGCTGCGAATAAGAGATACAGTTAAGTTAGCTTGTTTTTCTGCATTTTGTAAAAAATCAGTGGTATGGCGTAATGATTCAGCGGTGGTATTGTTCAAAAGCGTTCGAGCTTGCTTTAACAATATACGCTCATTGTTTAGATTTGAAAAAAACAATAAACTTAAAATAGCCATTGCAGGCAGCACGGCTAACAAAAATATTAGATAGCGTTTTAACCTTACAGAAGAGTCAGACTTTGTGTGATTGGAATTTTGTGTTTTTTGCTTCAAGGAGACTTTGTTTTTTAATTTAACATATCACCATTTTAAGCAGATGAGAAATTTTGTCTTTGTTGTTTGTGGCCAATATACAAAAATTAACAAAATATGACTTATTACAGTGATTTATCATGCACTTCTAGCAAATTTTGCAAAAATACCGTAGCATAAGATCCAGCAGATAAGCTAAATTTAAGGATTATGTCATTTTTATCTTGAAAAAATGTCATATCCATAGGCCGCACTCTTAGTGCTCGCCTTGCAGAATTGGCCTCTTTATGTAAAAACGCAACGAGTTCTTGTGATTGTTCTAGTACCTTATTTTCAATTTCGAAAGCAACGCTTTCTGTTGAAACATTGCCCGCGCCAACCAAAGGTCCAGTTGGACTAATGTCAAAGTCAGCACATCTTATATGTGCCAAGGCTATATTTTCATTATCAATGGAAAACACAGAATGATTACCATGCAATTGTGCCAGCTCTCCAAGTACAACTTTATCCCATGTATCTTGTGAAATACGTTCACTTAGAATCAAGTTAAATAAATAACTTCTTAATACCGAGAAGTATAAACTGCGTTGTTCACGACGTAAACGTCCAGCCCCTTTCTCTACCCAAGCAATTGCTTTTGGTAAATTATTCAACTTCCGACCAAATCGTTGAGGCCCAAAATAATTGGGAAAACCTCTAGTGCTTATCTCTTTAAGTCTTTCTTCAAGACCTAGATAATCACCTGTAAAATTACGCAAACGTATTTCAAAAATATTACCCAGTAAATTGCCGACACGTAGCTTTTGGTTATGTCTAACTGATTTTAGAATTGTACAATTTGGTATATCAAAAGCTACAGTATCACTAATACGTTTTGGGTCATACAGTGAAAACCATTGTTGCGTGATGGCTACTTTATCTTTACGGCCTGCATAACTCACATCTCTTAGTTTAATTCCACTTTGTTTTGCAAGCTCTTCTGAAACCCATGCGGTATTAGTGTTTGTTTTTTCAATCCACAGCCAAAGATGCTCACCTTGGCCACTGGGAACAAACTTCCCAATTTCGGTAACTTTAAAGTCTTCACACAGAGTTTTGAAATCGGCAGCACCACAAGAGCTTCCGAAGGGAGAGAGAAATTGCATAGGATAGTTAAACTAATTTCAAAGAACTAAAAAATTAATCATCAAAATTAAAGTCTCGGATATCAATTTCACCAGTCAGGTCAATTGTATGGTCGTCATCTTCTTTATTTGCAATAGATGAAATGCCCTTATCCTTAATTTCAAAACTTTCTTTTAAGGCTTTAGCATCACTTTCTTTTAAGGTTTCAGCGTCAATTAATGAAATTACTGTATGACAGGCTATACCTTCTTTTCTACCAAGATAACCCATTTTTTCTGTTGTTGTTGCTTTGATATTAATGACTTCAATATTCGCAGAAAAGATGCTGGCAATATTTTTACGAATTTCATCCGCATAAACATTAACTCTAGGTGCTTGCGCAACAACAGTTACATCCAAATTATTTAGCTCGAAGCCTTTGACACGCATAGACATAATTATAGGCATAATTAGATCCTTACTCGCAATATCCTTTAGCTCAGGATTTGAATCTGGAAACCAATTACCTAAATCACCCATACCTAATGCACCTAGTAAGGCATCAGTTATGGAATGCAGTATTACATCACCGTCAGAATGTGCGTCAATACCGTGTGTATGAGGTATTTTGATACCGCCAAGCATAACGTGATCGCCTGTCTTGAAGCTATGCACATCGATACCATGGCCAATTCTAAATTTCATAAAACATGCCCCTATGAAGTAGCATTTAATCTAGCATTTATTAAGTTACGCATAATTTGCAAATCCTCAGGATAAGTTAGCTTAATGTTATCAGAACGGCCTGCTACAAGTACAACTTTTGCACCTATAAATTCGAGTGCAGACGACTCATCGCTTAATTCTATACCTTCAAGGACTGCCTGATTCATCGCTGAATACAGTTTTCCAATACGAAACATTTGTGGTGTAAGTGCATGCCAAATTTTTTCTCTGGGCAAGGTAGTACTTACACAGTTTTCCTCAACAAGCTTTAGCGTATCTTTTGACGGAGTTGCTAAGATTCCACCATAAGCCTCAGGATAAACAGATTTTTTGAGTTTTTCCAAATCACTGGCATATAAATTTGCTCTAGCAGCATCGTGTACCATGACCCATGCTTCACTATCTACATGGCTTTTTAATACATTTAATCCAGCAAGAACTGATTGCATGCGTGTTTTTCCACCACGAATGATATGTACTCTACTATCGTTAAATAAGTCCCTAATTCTGTTTACTTCGGCATCCGTGACGGCGATATAAATAAACTGACAATCCTGGTCTGCAAGGAACTCACTTACTGCATGTTCAAGGACAGACTTACCCAAGATTAGTTGAAATTGTTTACTTACTGATGTTTTAGGGTCTGTAGTATTATCCTGCATACGCTGGCCACTGCCACCAGCTGGGATCACAACACTATATGGGTATGACTCTTTAGATGCTTTACTCATTCGAGTCTCTTAGCTTTTGCTCTGCGCTAGAACTATCTGCCGACTCATCCGGTTCACTTTTGTCTTCATTGATAAGCTGAAAAAAGGTTTCGCCTTCAGCTATCATGCCCAGTTCAGATCGCGCCCTTTCCTCAACCGAAGCTAAACCTTCCTTTAAATCTTTCACTTCTGCTTCTAGCGTTTGATTACGTTGCAATAGCTCAATATTCTCTTGCTCTTGCAAGGTTTGTTTAATCTCTCGTAGGTTAGCCACGCCTGTGCTAGAGAACCAGAGTGCAACTTGTAAACCCAGCAGCAACACAAATAGAACAATAATTAAATTACGTAATTTGCGTTGCTCTGAGTTCATAGATAATTAAGAAATAAATTTACAAAGGCAATTTAACTGGGAACGCTGATGATCCAGAATAAATAGCGTTGTCTCCTAAGATTTCTTCAATGCGTAATAACTGATTATATTTTGCTAATCGATCAGATCGAGACAAGGAACCTGTTTTGATTTGTGCAGCCGTAGTTGCAACAGCAATATCAGCAATGGTTGCATCAGCAGTTTCACCAGAACGATGAGAAACAACAGCTGAGTAACCGGCTTTATCAGCCATAGCAATAGCTGCTAAAGTTTCAGTTAAGGTTCCTATTTGATTTGGCTTAATAAGAATTGAGTTAGCAATGTTTTCATTTATGCCACGTTGTAAAATTTTGGTATTAGTTACAAATAAATCATCACCTACTAACTGGACTTTATCACCGATTTTCTCAGTTAATGTTTTCCAACCAGCCCAATCACCTTCGTCCATACCATCTTCGATAGAAATGATTGGAAAATCTTTAGCCAAACCTACAAGATAATCAGAAAACTCATCAGCATTAAACTTTTTACCTTCTGATGCTAAATGATAAACACCATTGTCATAAAACTCTGAACTGGCAACATCTAATCCTAAAAACACATCTTTACCTAAGCTATAACCAGCTTTTTCAACAGCTTCTGCAATAATCTCTAGGGCCGCAGCATTAGATGGTAAGTCCGGTGCAAAACCACCTTCGTCACCAACTGCTGTATTTAGACCACGTGCACTTAAGGCTTTTTTCAAACTATGAAAAATTTCAGCGCCATAACGTAAAGCTTCACTAAAAGTAGGAGCTCCAACCGGTAAAACCATAAATTCTTGAATATCTACGCTATTGTCTGCATGCTCACCACCATTAATGATATTCATCATAGGTACCGGCATATTCACCGCTTCATTTCCACCTAAGTACTGAAACAAAGGAAGATTATTTGCTTGTGCTGCCGCTTTTGAATTTGCTAAAGATACAGAAAGAATCGCATTAGCACCTAAGCGCGATTTATTTTCAGTGCCATCAAGATCCAACATAATCTGATCAATGCCAGATTGATCATTTGCATCCATACCTATTAATGCATTATTGATTTCTGAATTCACATACTCAACAGCCTTAAGCACACCTTTACCTAAGTAACGATCCTTATCGCCATCACGTAGTTCAACGGCTTCGCGACTGCCAGTAGATGCACCACTAGGCACGCCAGCACGTCCAAGAATACCGCCTTCTAAAATAACATCGGCTTCTACCGTTGGGTTGCCACGCGAGTCAATAATTTCACGGGCTTTAATATCAATAATTTTACTCATTTACTTCTACTCCAAATATAAATTAAAGAACCTGTCTTAAACAGTTTCTTCTAAATAAGTTTGTGACTTAATCACCTTATCAATGGCTTGCATATTCGTTAGCAATTCTTCAATTTTTCCTAAAGGCCAGGCATTAGGACCGTCACTTAAGGCTTTAGCAGGATTAGGGTGGGTCTCCATAAATATACCAGCCACGCCAACCGCTATCGCAGCGCGTGCAAGTACTGGGATGAATTCACGTTGACCACCTGATGCGGTTCCTTGAGCACCTGGAAGCTGCACTGAATGTGTCGCATCAAAAACTACCGGCGCGTTGGTGTCACGCATGATGGCTAAGCTACGCATGTCGGATACAAGGTTGTTATAACCAAACATATAGCCGCGCTCGCACACCATTATTTGTTGGTTGCCAGTTGAGCGAGCCTTATCCACAACGTTTTTCATTTCCCAGGGAGAAAGAAACTGCCCTTTTTTAATATTGACTGGCTTCATTGTTTCAGCCACTTTTAAAATATAATTAGTTTGTCTGCATAAAAACGCAGGCGTCTGTAAAACATCTACAACATCTGCTACTTCTTGCATAGGTGTATCTTCATGCACATCAGTTAGCACTGGAACCTTAATTTGTTTTTTAACTTCAGCAAGAATTCGTAAGCCTTCGTCTATACCTGGGCCACGAAAGCTAGCATTTGAGGAACGATTCGCTTTATCAAAAGATGATTTATAAATAAAAGGAATTCCCAAGCGATCAGTAATTTCTTTTAGTTGGCCTGCCGTATCAATAGCGAGTTGTTCGCTTTCAATAGCACAAGGTCCTGCAATCAAGAAAAACGGTGAACGGTTATCAGTTTCAAAATGACAAAGTTTCATTTATTGCTCCTTACACAAATTAAAATTTGTGCGTTAATACTATTTGCTTAATGCGTGCTTACGTGCAGCTTTAACAAAGGCTGTAAATAGTGGATGCCCTTCACGAGGATTAGATGTGAACTCAGGATGGAACTGAGTAGCAACAAACCAAGGGTGTTCAGGTATTTCAAGGGTTTCAACCAAGTTATCACCGGATAAGCCTGAAAATACCATTCCTTTAGACTCCATTTCAGTCATAAAATTATTATTAAATTCGTATCTATGTCTATGTCGTTCTTGTATCGTATCGTTTGCGTATATTTCACGAATTTTAGTATTAGGTTTTAGCATCACATCTTGTGCGCCTAAACGCATAGTACCACCTAAATCAGAATTTTCATCACGCGCTTCTGCTGTGCCTGTAATAGCATCTTGCCATTCGGTAATTAAGCCTATAACTGGATTTGGAGTATGCTTGTCAAACTCAGTACTATTGGCATCATTCCAACCATTCACACTGCGTGCGTACTCAATCACAGCAACCTGCATTCCTAAACAAATACCTAAATAAGGTGTTTTAGTTTCTCTCGCTAAACGTACGGCTTGAATTTTTCCTTCTACCCCACGTTCTCCAAAACCACCCGGAACTAGAATGGCATCCATGGAGCTAAGTTGCTCTATACCATCATCTTCAATAAGCTCTGATTCAACGTAATGAATATTTACCTTGGTTCCAGTATGTATGCCAGCATGCATCAATGCTTCATTTAAAGACATATAAGAATCTTTAAGATGCATGTATTTACCTACCATGGCTATATTTACTTCGGCCGTGGTATTGTTTTTAGCATGAACCACTTTATCCCAAACAGTCAGATCGGCTTCAGGTGCTTCAATTCCAAAATGGTCTAAAACAATTTGATCCATATCCTGCGCATGTAGAATTCTTGGAATACCATAAATATCATCAGCATCATGAGCAGAAATTACGGCTTTTTCAGCCACATTGGTGAATAAAGAAATTTTTGTTCTATGGCTTGCAGGCAATGGTTGTTCAGAACGACATAAAAGAATATCAGGCTGAATACCAATAGAACGCAACTCTTTTACTGAATGTTGCGTAGGCTTAGTTTTAATTTCGCCAGATGTCTTAATATACGGCACGAGAGTGAGGTGCATGTAAAGTACATTTTTATGTCCCAGTTCTAATCCTAACTGTCGAATTGCTTCAACGAAAGGTAAAGACTCAATATCACCAACTGTGCCACCAATTTCTACTAAACAAATATCGGCGCCATTAGCACCCACTTTAATTTTCCGTTTAATTTCATCGGTAATATGTGGAATGACTTGAACCGTAGCTCCAAGGTATTCACCACTACGTTCTTTTTTAAGTACATCTTGATAAACTCGGCCAGCAGTAAAATTGCTATTACGTGATGTTGTGGTATTCACAAATCTTTCATAGTGGCCAAGATCAAGATCTGTTTCACCACCGTCATGAGTAACAAAAACTTCGCCGTGTTGAAACGGACTCATAGTACCTGGATCTACATTGATATAGGGGTCAAGCTTCATCATGCTGACACTGATGCCGCGTGCTTCAAGAAGAGCACCTAAGGAAGCTGAAGATATACCTTTACCGAGTGAAGAAACCACACCACCGGTAACGAAAATGAAACGAGTCATAATTAAATTCCGTCAATAAAAAAAGCGCTTAGTAGGATTCTTAGTCGAAAACTCACTAGCGCGTTAGGACGGAATGAAATTTTACCCGAAGCTGGCTCCAGCCTCAATTTGTGTTTTTTCTTCCGGAACAAAAATTAATGGCTTATTCGCCCAATTTACTGAAAAATTAGGGCATTTTTGCTCATCGAGCCAATCTGCATTTAGCCATAAATCTCCAATTGCCACCAGTACATCGCCATCAAAAAGCAGCGGTATGCGCGAACGCATCCATGGTAAAACTCGATTTTTCTGGCATAGTTGTTTAAGACTTATGTGGTGCTTATGTTTTGGCAAACGTAGTTTCTCACCACCAGAACGAAAACCCAGACTCAATTGCAATGGATTGGCACTATCAGAATTAAAACTTATAGAACCATAGTTTTCTGGCAATTCGTATATTTCAGATTTACTGATTAAGCTATTGGCTACTTGTTTATAATTATCTTCATCAATTTTTGCTAATAAAAACGCTCGTTGTGAATATGCTCTAATTTCAACATCTGCCCACGTAATAGTAGTTTTAGACTCGCGATGTGCATGCTTTAATTGCGACAAGATATCTTGCAAAATTTTGGTGGATGGTAATTGCATTTGTGAGTCTGAAATCCACTTACGCAAAAGTAAGATTTGCATATCTAGTTCTAACAGAAGCAATTTGCGTAGATCTAAAGTATTTTCTACAAGTAGATTATCCAGTTTATCGTTTAGTAAAGCATCCAGAATAAAGTGTTCACTAGCAATATGTTGAACGCTGCGCCCTACTGATTTTTGCACATTGGGATATCGAACTTTAATTTGAGGAATTATGTTATTACGTAAAAAATTTCTATCAAATTGAATTTCTGTATTACTTGGGTCTTGAATAAATTGAATTTTATTTTTTGTAGCATAGTCCTCAAGTTGTTCACGACTTAAAGCAAGCAATGGTCTAGCATGCTGCCCTGGACCAAATGATTTTTGCAAAGCCATGGAACTCAAACCTTTGGGACCTGCTCCACGGAATAATTGCAATAAAAAAGTTTCAAATTGATCATCGGAATGATGAGCCGTTAACAGACAAGTATTTGCCTGCATGTGATGTGTAAACACTGCATAACGAGCGTGTCTAGCTAAGGCCTCCAAACTATCGCCTGTCTCTTTATTAATAGAAACCACTTCAATAGCACAATTTAAGCCCAAGTCTTTAACTTTAGATTGGCAAAAATTAACCCACTCGTCAGCCATATTTTGTAACTGATGATTAACATGTATAACTTTTAAATTAAGTGTATTTTCTGTGCGCAATTTAGCGAGTGCATGCAATAAAACACAGGAATCCAAACCGCCACTTAAGGCGATTAGATATTGTGTATTTTTTAAATTGGATTTAACAAGCTTTTGAACGGCTTGATCAACTGGATGTAACATGTGGTTAAACCACTATCTTGTTATTTATAAACACCAAAGTCACGTAGCTTTTTGTAACGTTGCTCAATTAATGTATCGCTGTCTAAAGCATCTAATTCAGATAAGGAGTTTGCAATCTGCTCTCCAAGTGAATCAGCGATTGTGTCGTGATCTCTATGTGCGCCTCCAAGAGGCTCATTAACCATGTGATCAACTAGTTGGTGTTTAATAAGCTGCGGGGCTGTAATTTGCATAGCTTGTGCCGCATCTTTAATTTTTTCTGCATTTTTCCATAGAATCGAAGCACAACCTTCTGGAGAAATAACAGAATAAATACTGTATTGAAGCATTAAAATTCTATCACCTACTCCAATCGCTAAAGCACCACCAGAACCGCCTTCGCCAATCACTGTACAAATAATTGGAACTTTTAACTGCGACATTTCTAATAAGTTGCGAGCTATTGCCTCACTCTGCCCACGCTCTTCAGCTCCAACACCTGGATAAGCACCAGGAGTATCAATAAAGGTAAGGATTGGCAAGTTAAAGCGTTCAGCCATTTTCATAACACGCAAGGCTTTACGATATCCTTCGGGCCTTGGCATTCCAAAGTTACGACGAATTTTTTCTTTAGTATCTCTGGCTTTTTGTTGCCCAATGATTGCAACAGGACGACCATTAAAACGTGCCAAAGCGGTAACAATAGCAGCATCATCAGCATAAGCTCTATCGCCGTGAATTTCTTCAAAATCGGTAAATAAACGCTCTGCATAATCCAAGGTATACGGACGCTGCGGATGTCTAGCAACCCTAGCAACTTGCCATGCATCAAGATTAGAGAATATTGATTTAGTTAGACCATCACTTTTTGTTTTTAGTCTAGCTATTTCGTCACTAATATTAATTTCTGAATCGTTTTCTACATAACGCAATTCTGCAATCTTGGCTTCAAGATCAGCAATTGGTTGTTCAAAATCTAAAAAATTTAAATCCATAATTTTATTTCAACTACATTTCATTCATTAGTTTACCGAAAACATCACGCTGATACTGAATTCTAACGTTATCTTTGCCTAATATTTTTTGTAAGTTTTCAACCATAAGCTTATTTGGAGTTACGCGCCATTGGTCGCCAAACTCTAAATATGCCCCTGATTGTTGATTTTTATAGGCCATAATCACACGACAATTACCATTAAGATGTGGCTCAAGCGAAGATTGCAATCCATCTAATAAAATTTGTGTATCTTGCGCTTGACCATGCTCATCAAGATGGCCATCGGTGTATTTTAACACTAATCGCCCAGCAAACTGATCGCGCGCTTCTTCTAGGTCATAAATTTTATCTGCGGTTAGCTTAAAATCATCAAGATAATCGTCATAAGCAATTTTTCCAGTAATAACTAAGACACGATCCTTAATTAAAACGTTACGATATTTTTCATACTTATCTTCAAACAAACCCACTTCTATTCGATCTGTATTATCATCTAAAACTAAACTAAAGCGATTGCCTCGTTTGCGCATATCGACAACCAAACCGGCAATTAAACATGGGCTACCGCCACCTCGAATAAAACGTTTTTCTGGATCAGGCGGCACATGATTTTCAGCGGCATGTTCTTTAGTAGATTTTAAAGTATTGCCCGTCATGCTTGCTAATTCATGAGCAACTACATCAATTGGATGCCCACTTAAATACAAGCCTAGACTTGTTTTTTCTGCCGCCAGCAGCTCGACCTTCTTCCACTCATCAACCACTTCTAATGTAACTACTGAATCTGCTTCTACACTGGATGAAAAACCAAATAAATCATTCATGCCAGAATTTTGATTGGCTAACTCTTGCTGGCCCAGTTTTACGACTGCTTCAATATTTCGCATACAACTAGCACGATTGAGATTCAAGCAATCAAACGCACCCGCATTAATTAAAGCATCATAAGTGCGACGGCTAAGTTTTATGTGTGCACAACGTTTACTAAAATCAGTCAAATTTTTATAATGACCATTACTACTACGTTCTTCAAGCACAGCATCAATAACTGCCTGCCCAACGCCTTTTATAGCACCTAAACCATAACGAATTTTTGTAGCATCGGCGACTGTGAATTCATATTCTGAATGATTAACCGATGGAGGTAATATCTCAAGCTCTAACTGTTTAATACAATCATCTTTTAAACTTACTATTTTATCAGTGTGGTCCATATCTGCACTCATGACCGATGCCATGAAATGTGCAGGGAAATAATTTTTCAACCAGGCCGTTTGATAGGAAATTAACGCATAAGCAGCCGAATGGGATTTATTAAAACCATAATCCGCAAATTTTTCCATAAGATCAAAAACATTATTTGCAATACGTTCATCAACGTCTTGTGCTACAGCTCCAGCGAGAAAAATACTCCTTTGCTTAACCATTTCTTCTTTCTTTTTCTTACCCATAGCACGGCGCAATAAATCGGCACCACCTAAACTATAGCCTCCAAGAATCTGAGCAATTTGCATTACTTGTTCTTGATAAAGAATAACGCCATAAGTGGGTTTAAGCACTTCCTCAAGCATTGGATGCGGATAGTCAACTTTTTCACGCTTATGTTTACGTGCAACAAAAGTATGGTGCATGCCTGCATTAAGCGGGCCTGGGCGATATAATGCAAGTAATGCAATGACCTCATCAAAAATAGAAGGCTGCAATTCATTAATCAATTTTTGCATTCCAGCTGATTCAAGTTGGAAGATTGCTGTGGTTTTACCACTAGACAAGAATCGATAGGTAGCAACGTCATCTAGAGGGATAGTTTGTATATTAAAATGTGGGTCACCAAATTCTGTATCAGCAGTAATACGTTTTACCGCTCTATCAATAATAGTAAGTGTTTTTAATCCTAGAAAATCAAACTTAACCAGGCCAATTTTTTCGGCATCATCCTTATCAAACTGACAAACTGGATTGTCTTGACCACCGTCTTCACAATACAGTGGCATGTAATGGGTTAATGGTTCTGGCCCTATGACTATACCTCCCGCATGCTTACCTGCGTTCCTAGCCACACCTTCAAGAATTTTCGCCATGCTGAGTAAGCCACGCACTTCTTCATCTTCATCAAACAAGCGTTGTAATTCAGGCTCTTCTTTCATCGCCTTTTCAAGTGTCATGTCCACTGCGAATGGAATTAACTTAGCAATGCGATCGGCAAATCCATAACTATGACTCTGCACACGAGCGACATCACGTACTACCGCTTTAGCAGCCATAGTACCGAAAGTAATAATTTGAGATACATGCGCCCTGCCATATTTTTTAGCAACGTAGTCAATAACTTTATCGCGACCTTTAATACAGAAATCAATATCAAAATCGGGCATAGAGACACGTTCAGGATTCAAGAATCGCTCAAAAAGCAAATCGTAATCTAATGGATCAAGATCGGTAATCCCCAGAACATAGGCAACTAAGGAGCCCGCACCTGAGCCCCTACCGGGTCCAACAGGTATATCATTATTTTTAGACCATTGAATAAAGTCGGCAACTATAAGGAAATAACCTGGAAAGCCCATATTTAAAATAACATCAAGCTCTACTTTGAGACGATCTTCGTATTTTTGTCTAACTTCATTTATCTCTTCAGCGGTGTACAGTTCTTGAAGTTTTTGCTCTAAACGTTGCTTAGAGTCAGACACCAGAAATTCGTCGGTTGTTTGGCCTTCAGGTACAGGAAAAGCAGGCAAAACAGTATTGCCTTGCAAAATTTCTAAATTACAACGTTTAGCAATCTCTAGGGTGTTGTCTAGAGCTGACGGGATATCAGAAAAGAGTTCATGCATCTCTTGTGCAGAACGTAAATATTGTTGATTGGTATAATTTTGTGGTCGTCGCTTATCGTCTAAGGTGTAACCTTGGTTTATACACACTCGTACTTCATGAGCCTGGTATTCACTCGCGTCAAGAAAACGTACATCATTAAGAGCAACAACCGGAAGACCAAGTGAATTAGCCACCTGACACGCTGCAAAATTAGCTTGGGGTTCGCCTTTTTTGCCTAAACGACTTAGGCCAAAATAAAACCGATCATCAAAAGCTTTCAACCAAAAATCTAATTCAGGAATTTGGGTTTTACCTTTTTTAAGCTCAGAGCTATACAGTCCATAGTTAACTCCACTAATTGCAATTAAACCTTCAGCTTTTTCCCAGACCCATGAGTTTTGCAGTAATGGCTTGCCTTTAGCTTGGCCATCCATATAAGCACGTGAAATAAGTTTACAAAGGTTTTGATATCCTACAGCGTTTTGACAAAGCAAAGTAAGTACATAACGTTTTGCATTTTCTTCAATTACTACATCAGCCCCAATTAAAGGCTTAATGCCACTGCCTGTCATAGCATTGTAAAACTTTACAGCAGCAAACAAATTCACAGCATCGGTCATTGCGATAGCTGGAATTTTCATATCCATTGCACGCTGTACTAATGGCTTAACACGAATAATGCTATCCACAAGTGAGTGCTCTGTATGCAGGTTCAAATGCACAAATTGTTTATTAAATTCAGTCATGCAATAACTTTTTTACCGGTGCGAAACTACGACGATGCTCAGGACAAGGTCCATGTTCAACTAGCATAGCTAAGTGTGCATTTGTTGGGTAGCCTTTGTGTTGAGCAAAACCATAATTTGGGTATTTTTCATGCAACTCTAAGAGCTGATGATCACGCGTCACTTTTGCAAGCACTGAGGCTGCACTAATAGCTGGCACTAGTGAATCACCCTTAACTATTGCATAAGCTTCAGACTTTTCCCAGCCAGCAGGAATAGCTGGCAATTTATTTCCGTCAACCAGTATTTGTTCAGCATTAATAGGTAAATTCTGCAAACTGCGCGTCATCGATAATAGGCTGGCTTGTAAAATATTTATTGCATCAATTTCTGTATGGTCAGCCCAAGCAATAGACCATGCTAGTGCTTGTTCTTGAATAATTGGAAATAGTCTTTCGCGTTTGCTTTCAGTGAGTTTTTTTGAGTCAGTTAGTTCTTGCAAACCCATTTCTTCTAAGGATTTATTTTTTGGAAAAATTACCGCGGCTGCCACAACGGCTCCAGCTAAAGGACCACGACCCGCCTCATCTAAACCTACAGCAAGCTTAGATGGATCTATAAAGCTAATGTCAATATTAGAATAATCAGTTTTTGGCATTTCGGTTTTCAAGTATATCTAAAACAATTTTGGCAACTTTAGTGTTGGTATCTTGTTTTAAAATTTCATGTAAATTAACAAACTCATGCTGCATTTCTATTGTGCGTTTCGAATCGTCTAAAAGCCTTGCAACTTCAGAAACTAAATTAGTAACTGTCATCTCATTTTGCATGACTTCTTTCACCAATTCTTTACCTGCTAGTATGTTTGGCAAAGAAAAGTAATCAGTCTTTAATGAATTAGTTATATCTAAAAGCCAGTAAGTACTCGTTGCCATCCGATAGGCAACAACCATAGGACAGCCGTAGAGCATGGCTTCTAAGGCAGCCGTTCCTGAAGCGACAAGAGCACAATCGGCTTGGGCTAGTAAACTATCTGCTTGTCCGTCCAAGAGCTCAACTGGAACTCCTGGTGCGTGCTCATGCAATATATTTTGCAGTTTGTTTTTAAACTTAGACTTGGCTACAGGAATACTAAACCTAGCCGTAGGGTACTTAACTGCTAATACTGCTATAGCTTGCACGAAAGGAATGGCAAGCTTATTAATTTCTCCACTACGACTACCTGGCAAAACTGCTATCAGAGGGTGCGCCGGTATGTCCTCAATAGTAGACTCATCTTTAGGTGAAATTGCATCAGCCATTGGGTGTCCAATGAAATTAGCTACTACCGTGGTATCTTGATAATACTTTGGCTCAAAAGGCAAAAGACAGAGTAAATTATCCACAGCTTTTTCTATGCCTTTTACACGTCCTTCCCGCCACGCCCAAACAGAAGGAGAAACATAATGCACCGTATGAATTCCAGCTTGTTTCAAAATTTTTGCAACACGTAAATTGAAATCAGGCGCATCAATTCCAATAAATAAGTCGGGAGGATTATCTATCCAACGAGTAATCACGTCTTTCTTGATTTTTAGTAAACGCGGCAAGTCTTTTAAAACTTCAGTTAGCCCCATTACTGAAAGATCTTCTGCAGGATAAAACGTTTCACATCCAGCTGCCTGCATGGCATCACCAGCGATACCTTCAAATTTAACAGCGGGATGAGTTTTATGTATGGCTTGAATTAGACCAGCGCCTAAGAGGTCTCCAGAAACCTCACCTGCAATAATTGCTATTCGTGGCATAACATTTGAATTTATTAGCGTACTATGCTGCGTGTACTATCAGTAAAGAATTCATTAAAAAGCTCTAACTCAGAATTATTTTTTGCCATTTCTGCAATTTGCATTTTTGCATCATCTAATTTCAATTCTGAACGATACAAAACCTTATAAGCATTAAGAATGGTACGAATTTGCTCTTTACTAAAGTCTCTACGTTTTAAACCTTCCTTATTGATTCCGCGTGGCACACCGGGATGTCCACTTACCATAACGTATGGTGGAACATCACGTGTTAGGCCGGTATTAAAAGCTGTGAAACTATGTGCGCCTATATGTACAAATTGATGCGATTTAGTAAAACCACCAAGAATAGCGTGATCGCCAACGTGTACGTGTCCCGCTAAAGTTGTATTGTTTGCAAGAATTGTATGACTACCAATTTGTACATCATGTGCAATATGCACATAGGCCATAATCAAATTATGACTACCAATTCGTGTTGCAAAAGCGTCTTGCACAGTGCCACGATTAATACTGCAATACTCTCGAATAACATTATTATCACCAATATGAAGCTCAGTAGGTTCACCAGCGTATTTTTTATCTTGAGGTGCATCACCAACAGAGGCAAAAGAAAAAATGTGATTTGACTTGCCAATTTTAGTAGGACCTTTAATTAAAACATGTCCTTCCACAATAGTATTAGCACCAATGGATACATTGGGACCAATAATGGTGAAAGCCCCTACTTTTACCGAAGGGTGAATTTCAGCACTTGAATCAATAACAGCACTTGGGTGTATTTTTAAGTTTTCAGAATTTGACATAGTAATTAAGCTTTTAAAACTAAATAAGGTTTGAGAAATTTTAGTTCTTTAATAGGTATTAGAGGCACACATTAAGTCGGCACTAGCAACAATTTCACCATCGACAGATGCTGTACCTTTAAATTTCCAGATATTTCTTTTCTGTTTGACCAAAGTGGCTTCTAAAATAATTTGATCACCTGGTTCAACTGGCTTTTTAAAACGCGCATTGTCAATACCAGCAAAGTAATACAACATATTGTCATCTGGCTTTTGACCCGCAGTAATAAAAGCAAGAATACCAGTGGCTTGAGCCAGAGCTTCTATTATCAAAACACCTGGCATCACTGGTCGCTGCGGAAAGTGCCCTGTAAAAAACGGTTCATTAATAGTAACGTTTTTAATAGCTTTCACTGACTCGCCAGCCACTACAGAAGTGACACGATCAATTAGAAGAAATGGATATCGATGTGGCAACTGTTCAAGAATTGCATGAATATCTAAAGACCTTGCTTCGGATGATACTGAATCACTCATAAAACTCCCCAGTTTTAAATTTATTTTTTTTCTAATTCTTTAACACGTTTTGCTAAATTATTAATGCGACGAAACTGTGCAACATTGCGTGTCCAATCTTTTGCGGCTTGATGTGGAAAACCACCGGTACCGCCATAATGACCTTTTTCTGTAATATTTGAAGTCACTACTGTGGATGAGTTAATAATAACATCATCACAAATCTCAATATGCCCAACAAAGCCTGCCCGCCCACCAATCAAACAACGTTTACCAATTTTGGTACTACCAGATATCCCAACAGTTGCAGCTATAACTGTATGGGCTCCAATATGCACGTTATGTGCAACTTGAATTAAATTATCAAGCTTTACGCCGTCTTCAATAATAGTGTCATCTAATGTGCCACGGTCAACAGTAGTATTTGCACCAATCTCTACCGCGTTACCAATAACGACTCGCCCCACCTGTGGGATTTTTACATAACCATCAACATCAGGTGCTTGTCCAAAACCGTCACTTCCAATAACAACACCAGGATGAAAATAACAATCTTCGCCAATTAATACATCATGACGAATGGTGACGTTGGCATCGAGTATAGAACCTGCACCTATATGTGTATTTTCGCCTACGAAACAATTTGCTCCAATAGAGACATTCTCGCCCAATTGAGCACCTAATTCAATGACAGCATTAGCTCCAACTGAAACACTCTTGGGTAAATCCACATTAACAACTGCAGATGAGTGAACACCTACAGCTGATTTTATTGGATAAATAAGCTGGGCAATTCTGGCATAGGTAGCGTATGGATTCTCACATATCAGAGCAGCAACACTACAATTTTCCAAATCAGCTTCACGCAAAATCACTGCCGTGGCGTTTGTATCAATTAATTGTTGTTTATATTTTTTATTGGCGAAAAACGAAATATCGCCAGCCAAGGCTGACGATAATGTTGCTATAGAACTAACTTCAGTTTCGGGATTACCTTTAAGCTCACAACCAAATTTTATGGCTAACTCAGCTAAAGTAAATTGCATAACCCCTCCGATATATTTATTACTGTAAGCGAGCTATAAGTTTATCAGTTATGTCCACAGATGGAGTAGCAAATGCTACACCTTGAGTTAATACCAAGTCATAGCCCTGTTCATTTGCTAATGATTGGATTTGAGTAGATAGCAACTTTTGAAGTTCTTGTAATTTTTCATTTCGCTTTTGATTAAACTCTTGAATGATTGTCTTTTCTCTATCATTAAAATCTTTAGCTTTAGTTCTGATTTCTTCAGATTTAACACGTTTTTGATCTTCACTCATGGTATCAAAATCACGCTTGAAACCATCTTGCAAAGTTTTAATTTCGTTTGCTTTAGACTTTAATTGATCAGTTTTGATTTTAAATTCACTATCAATTGCTTGGTTAGCTGATTTAAATTTAGGCGCTTCTAACATCACGCGATTTATATTTACGGCTGCAACTTTCAACTCAGCCTGGATAGCATAAGATGAACTAAGCATTAAACCTAAAATAATAATTGAAATAATTTTTTTCATAATAACTCTCTTGTAAATAAAACAGGATAAAA
>CAJQOG010000047.1 GCA_905479875.1 uncultured Gammaproteobacteria bacterium | reverse complement strand
GCAATATTGAGCAACAAAAACTTTCCACTGAGCAAGAACAAGAACTTGCTGCTAAAATTCACTTTATTCTTGATCAAAAAAATCAAAGCAAGGTTGATGCCCTAGCTTTTTAAAACCCGTTTTATAAAACATTAACCATTACGATAAAGGTTTACCATGTCAGATTTAAGCAAATTAATAGAAAGCGCTTTCGAAGAACGCGCAAATTTCTCACCTACTAATACACCAAATGACGTTCGCAGTGCTGTGAATGAAACCTTGGCACAATTGAATAACGGTTCATTACGCGTTGCAGAAAAAATCAATGGTGAATGGCAAGTAAATCAATGGGCCAAAATGGCTGTGTTACTAAATTTTCGTTTGCACAATAATCGTGTACATGAAGGTGGCTATAGCAAGTTTTATGACAAAGTAGATATGAAATACGCCAGCTATACGAAAGAAATGTTTCAAGCCGATGGTGTTCGCGTAGTACCTCACGCCATTGTACGTAATGGTGCCTATGTTGCTAAAAATACTGTGCTCATGCCGTGTTATGTGAATGTAGGAGCTTACGTTGATGAAGGTTGCATGATTGATACTTGGGCGACAGTAGCCTCATGTGCACAAGTTGGCAAAAACGTACATCTTAGCGGTGGCGCTGCACTAGGTGGAGTTTTAGAACCTTTACAGGCTGGTCCTACTATCATTGAAGATAACTGTTTTATCGGAGCCAGATCTGAAATTGTGGAAGGCGTAATTGTAGAAGAAAACTCGGTAATTTCAATGGGTGTGTTCATCGGACAAAGTACAAAAATTTATGACCGAGAGACTGGTGCAATTACTTACGGTAGAGTACCTGCAGGTTCAGTTGTAGTATCTGGCTCATTACCAGCTAAAGACGGGTCACATAGTTTATATTGTGCAGTAATTGTGAAAAAAGTAGATGCACAAACTCGTAGTAAAGTTTCTGTCAACGAACTTTTGAGAATCATGGATTAAGAATGAAATTACTAGGTATTAAAAACTGCGACACCGTACGCAAAGCTCGTAAGTGGTTAGAAGCAAACGATATCAAATTCGAATTTATTGATATTCGTGATAAGCCGGTAACTAAAACTGAATGGAAAACCATTGTTGCCAATACAGATTCTGAAATATTGGTCAATAAACGCGGTACTTCATGGCGTAAGCTGGATGAAACAGATAAAGATATTTCTACAGCTACTAAAGTAATCAACTTATTAACAGAAAACCCAACCGTAATGAAACGTCCTCTTTTGATTGATGGCGATACTTATCACATAGGCTTTAAAGCCGAACACTATAGTGAACTATTTAAATAATGTCATCACCAACAGTACAACTAACGCAAGAGCTCGTTCGATGCGAATCTATAACGCCATTAGATGCTAATTGTCAGACTATTTTAGCGGATAGATTAGCACCTCTTGGGTTTGTGATTGAATCAGTACAAATTGAAGACGTACTTAATTTGTGGGCCTTTAGACCTGCAGATGTTAAAAATGACAAAACCGGTTTACTGTGTTTTGCAGGTCATACCGATGTGGTCCCAACAGGGCCTTTAGCGCAATGGGATGTTCCGCCTTTTAATGCAGAAATTATTGATGATGTTTTACACGGGCGTGGTACTGCCGATATGAAAGGTGGCTTAGCAGCTATGCTAACTGCGGTTGAAAAATACCTTGAAACAAATAAAACCATAGAACACGATTTGGCCTTCTTGGTCACATCAGATGAAGAAGGCCCTTCTCAATTTGGCGTTCGAGCCATGATGCCGTGGTTAGCGGCACGCGAAGTAAAAATTGATTGGTGTATTATTGGTGAACCTTCATCTGCCAAACATATTGGTGACGTAATTCGCATTGGCCGTCGTGGTTCTTTAACCGGATACTTAACCATTAAAGGCACTCAAGGTCATGTGGCTTATCCAGACTTAGCAGACAATGCTATTTCAAAGTCTCTACAAGTGATTCAAGAAATTGACAATATTGCGTGGGACAAAGGTTCAGAAAATTTCCCACCTACCTCTCTGCAATTCGCCGAAATCCATTCTGGTGAAGCCAGCAATATTATTCCTGGGGAGTTAAAAGCAACATTTAATTTACGTTATAACGACGCTCATAGCTTTGAAAAAATCCAAGATCATATCGAAGAAATTCTCTACAAATCAGAAGTGTCTTATATGTTGGAATGGCATTTATCTGGTGAGCCTTTCCTAACCGATAAAAGTGCTGAATTAATTCAAGCTACAGTAAAAGCTATTAAAGAATGCACTGGCCTAGATACCGACTGCTCTACTGGTGGTGGCACTTCTGACGGGCGCTTTATAGCACCTACAGGAACTCAAGTGGTTGAACTCGGTTTACTCAATCATAGTATTCACAAAATTAATGAACATGTGCGTACTAGTGAATTAGATGAGCTACATAACTTATATATAAAAACTATTGAAAATCTTTTTTCTGGAGTATAAAGCGTGAATTCTAAAGCCACTAAAGTGTGTGTGATAGGTGCTGGGCCCAGTGGTTTAACAGCAGCAAAAAATTGCTTACAGTATGGGATTGATGTAAAGGTTTTCGAAAAAAATAATAAAGTCGGTGGCAATTGGGTATTCAATGCTAAAACTGGACATTCCAGTGTATACAATAATACTCATATCATTAGCTCAAAAGTCTGGTCAGAATATGAAGACTTTCCTATGCCAGCCGATTATCCTGATTACCCTAAACATGATCAGATTCAACAATACTTTGAAAGCTATGCCACGCACTTTGGAGTAATGGAAAATATAAGTTTTGAGACCACAGTCACTAAAGTTGAAAAAATTTCTGAATATGAATGGCACGTTGATTATCAAAATGAACAAGGTGAAAAATCTTCTGAGGTATTTACTCATTTAATGCTGGCTAATGGCCATCATTGGAAACCTAATCACCCTGAATACGACGGTGAATACACTGGCCAATACATGCATTCACATGATTTCAAAGGCGTGGACGACTCTTGGAAAGACAAAAAAGTATTAGTTATTGGTGCTGGAAATTCTGCCTGTGATGTTGCAGTTGAATCAGCTAGAGTCGCCGACACTGTTTCCATGAGCATGCGTAGCCCTCAATGGTTTATCCCTAAATTTATGTTTGGTAAACCTGCAGATGAGCTTGGCACCTTAACCAATCGTCTTCCAAAAAAATTACGGCAATTATTATTTACTGGTTTATTAAAGTTGATGCAGGGTTCTTACAAAAACTATCATCTGCCGGTTCCAAAAGAACTAGTACTCAATCAACACCCTACTCTAAACTCTGATTTATTAGATTATATTCGCCATGATCGTATTAAGCCCAGACCCGCAATTCAAAGTTTTAATGGCAAGGAAGTAAGCTTTTCAGATGGTCGTGTAGAAACTTATGACACCGTAGTTGCTTGCACTGGTTTTAAAATGGCGTTTCCTTTTTTAGACAAAGCGTTTATTGATTTTGAAGATAAGAATAGAGTTCCACTATATAAAAAAATGCTACATACAGAGCATAAAAGTCTGTATTTCGTAGGCCTATTTCAGCCATTAGGTTGTATTTGGCCACTTGCAGATTACCAAGCTAAACTGGCCTGTGAAGAGATTATTGGCAATTATCAGCGTCCTATCAATATGAGTGCTGCAGTTACTAAAGAAATTCTCAATCCTCATTTCGATTTTCAAAACAGTGCCCGGCATTCAACTGAAGTGGATTACCATAAATTTAGAAGAGAACTTAAGGCTGAATTAAAGTCTGTTGGAGTTGATATTGGACAAGCGCCTGCTGGGCGTGAGAAGCACTATAAAGATTTCTCTTCCAACACTATAAAGCTACAAACAAACTAAAAGCCTCTAGATCCTAGATAAGTTCGGCGAACTTTCTAGGAAGTAATGATTTTTTTACAGAAAGTTATTTATAGAACTGAAAATTATTTATAGAACTGAAAATTATTTATAGAACTGAAAATTATTTATAGAACTGAAAATTATTTCCTCGACTACGATCGAGGACCCAGCGACTTAAGATTCGATCCGATTCTTCCGGTTAATTTGCACAATCTTTCCTGCAGGAAATTTTAACTGCTCTAGCAAGTACTCTTTAAAGTCTTCTGCATAATCTTGCTTGACCAAAGCCATCTGCATGCATTTAAGCCACGCATCATGCTCAGGCATATCAATTACAAAAGGTTTGTGCACGCCTGGAATACTGATGGATCCATGTTTTTTTTGATAAAACTTGGGGCCACCCAACCAACCTGAAAGAAAGCGTGCGAGTTTGTCGATTGATTCGTCTAAATCTAAAGGATGCATATCTCGAATAGTTTTCGCGAAAGGTTCAGTTTCCATAACTACATAGAAATCAGTCACCAGCTTGAATAAACCTTCGAATTCACCGGCGGCCTGATAGGAGTTATCCTGTTTTCCGTAAGTTAACTTCATCGCATACCAAACCTAATAATGATTTCTGTGAATAAACTGATAATCGAGCGTAGTGACTTATACAAAAGGTTAGTTGCACCTTTACTTGCTTGCCCAATATCTCGGTGATTTTTTTCATCTTCGAGAATCGAACTGACAGCATCATAGGCTTCAACATCTTCATTATCACTTAAGTAGACTAATTGATTTTCAAGGTGATTAATAACCACGGATTCTACAGCCCAAGTGCATGCCATAATTCCTTTTCGACCTAATAACGCCGAAACAAACCCCATAACATAACCACCCAACCCACAAAGCCAATAACTTTTACATTTCACGCCATGTCTTTGCTGAATCTCTTTCCAAAAAATGTCTAAGTGCCTTTGTTCATCAGACATAAACTCTTGCAACATCGGAACTAAGTCTTTCATGAAAAACTTTGAAACAAATATCTGGGACTTGTAAATATTAATCGCACCAAACTCGCCAGCATGATTAACTTTTAGAATTTTCTTGGGAGTATCTAGAAAATTTTTACTATCCTTATAGTGCATTTAAGGTGCATCTGCCTCAAACCAAAACTCAATCTCATCAGTTTCAACTTCGAACTTAGCAGCATGTTCCTTATATGCAGGTACGTGATACCAATCACCGGTTTTAAAGACTTGTTCTTCCCCATCCATTATTAGAATTAACTCTCCGCGAGTAATAACGCCATAGTTATCTGTATCGTGCGTGTGAGGCTCTATTTCAGTTCCAACAGGATAGGAAGCAAATAAAACACTCGCGCCTTCTGCAGCTAATTTATGTGCGTCGAAACGACCATCATAGAGAGGAAGTTGTTTTATTTTGCGTGGGTATTTGCCTGGCATGATAAGTGTTAAAAATTATGAGTACTGAAAAAAAATATGAGATAAGCAATAGAAATTACTATAAAAACTAGTACGCCCTTGCTAATTAATGGAACTCCATCACGTTTTACTTTAAATAACGATTCTCTAAAATATCTATACAAATTAAAAAAGAATATGACGGCATAAATACAATAAAATATAAAGCTTGGAATTCCCAAAAAGTCAAAAAACTTCTTCTCAGTTTCTCTTATTTCGGTGCTCCAGTAATACAATGGAATTGGCAACAATGAAAAAAATATGTAAAGTGTTAGTAGTACATAAATCTTAAATCTAGAATATTTTATTACGATTTCCTACTTCTTCCAATTAACCACAACAACTCCAACAGTCATCACCACAAACCAAAACAAAGTCCATTGCGGCATGGTGAATCCTAAAAACTGCCAATCAATAGTCGAGCAATCGCCTGATCCTTCTAAAACCAAAGCGAACACTTTATTAAAAGTATAGGTATCCATTAAATACCCTAGATCACCACCACAACTTACTAAACCTTCTGGAGGATGACTTTGAATCCAAACATGACGCCCAGCTATTCCAGCTCCAGTCGCACCAGCGCCTAAACCCAGTAAAGAATAAGCAAAACGTCCACCACCCTTTGGGTTATGCAAAGCAGCTGCCAGAAAGACTAAACCTAATACGATGAAGCAGACTCTTTGAAAAATACACAAATTACATGGGTCTAAGCCACCATAGTGTTGTGTATATAAAGCGTAGCCAACGAAAGCGAAGCAAATGAGAAAACCAAGGAAATTCCATTGGCGGCGAGAGATATTTTTTAATGTTTGCATAGTTTAATTGTACATTTTTATTGAGCGAAAGACACTGGATCCTCGATGACTCGAGGAAGTAATCTAAGTATTTGGCTATAAGAGTAATTATTCCCTCAATTCAATTGAGGGTCTAGTGTCTAAAAGCTAACCCTCATATTGCTACTTGATCACGGTACCTAGTTCCCATGCTCAAAGGACGAGATGATGAACTTAGAACAAGAATAACTAATGTAGGATGGCCAAAACGTAGTGTGCCCATCAATTTCTACAATCTTAAGTTCTACTTTACCGTGGCTTGACCACGATATCTATTGTTTTTGAATATTTTTTAGATCCCGCGGTCGAGCCGCGGGAAAGTAGTAGGTATTTTGGAAATCAAGGCTAGCTTTTCCAAGCAACCTCATTACGTAAGTACACTGGCAATGCATCTGCCGCTTCAACCGCAAAGCCTTTGGCAAAGTCTAAGCGCCCTAA
>CAJQOG010000046.1 GCA_905479875.1 uncultured Gammaproteobacteria bacterium | reverse complement strand
GGATACATATATCAATATCATGCAATATGCTAAAGACCAAGAGCGCTCACTTGTAAACTATCGTTAACCTTTCGTGACACACGCCACATAAGCTATGCCCTCGTCAGATAAAGGCATGAGGTTTTCCATAAAACCCTTTGACACTTCCACTGTTCTAAAGCAAATAATTACTCGTATCCCCTGTTTTATGGCAGACTATGTCACTAATAAAATGCAAAATAAAGGATTAATCCCATGTCGTCTACTCCGATGAAATTACTCTTGAGCTTCGTCGCTCTATTACTTACCCTCACGGCTTGCCAAAACAAAGATGCCGTAGAGTCACAAGTCACCAGTCAAGCTACTGAGACGGCCAACGCTTTAACCGCAGCCGCCTCGCCTGAAGCAGAAACTAAGCGTCTTAATACTTGGTTCGACGAGCGTTACGAAGAATCACTGCAATTCAGCCCAGCCACTCTGACCTATCTAGGCCGTAAAGAAAAATACGACCAATTTGACCAGATTGGTGAAGCAGCCTCACGCAAGCAATTAGACTGGCGTTTAAATACCGTTAAAACACTGCGCGCCGACTTTGATTACGACTCACTGACTCTGGCGGGTAAAGAATCTTACGACCTTTGGGTATTTGAAACAGAAAGAGCCGAGGCCGGCATGGAATTCATGTACCACGGTTATCTATTTGGTGAATTAGGTGGGCCTGAAGCTCAGTTTCCAACCTTTATGATTAACTTCCATAAGGTTGATAACGAAGGCGATATGCAAGCTTATATTAAGCGACTATCGGAAGTGGCTAGAGCCATGAACCAGATTACCGAAATGGGAGTAACATCCGCCGAGAAGGGTATTCGCCCACCACAGTTTGCTTTTGACACCGCTATTGAACGAGCAACTAACGTCATCACAGGCATGCCTTTTAACGGCGAAACAGATTCACCATTGTTTGCCGATGCAAAACGTAAAATTCAAGCTCTGACAGAATCGGGCGACATTGATGAAGCTCGATCTACATCACTGTTGGATGAAACCACACAAGTATTGACTAATGATTTTAAACCCTCTTACGTGGCATATATCGACTGGTTGAAGTCCGAAAAACCTAATGCGGATCTAACAGCCAACGGCGTTTCTGAACTGCCTAATGGTGTGGCTTATTACAATCACCAATTAGCTGGTTACACCACGCTGCCTATGACAGCTGATGATGTTCACAAACTGGGTCTGAAAGAAGTCGCACGAATCAAAGATGAGATGCAGGCCATTAAAGAAGAACTCAAATTTGACGGTGATCTAGTTAAGTTCTTCGAATTTATTCGCACCGACCCACAGTTCTATTATCCAAATACCGACGAAGGTCGTGAAGAGTATTTAAGTACCACCAGAGAGTTCCTAGCTGAGATTGAAAAGACCTTGCCTAAGTTTTTCGGCAGATTGCCTAAGGCCGGTCTTGAAGTAAAACGTGTTGAAGCCTTCCGTGAAGTAGACGGCGGAGCACAGCATTACTCATCAGGTACACCAGACGGCTCACGCAAAGGCGTGTATTACGTGCACATGTCAGATATGAGTGCCTACTCAAAGACCGACATGGAAACTGTGGCCTATCATGAAGCCAGCCCTGGTCATCATATGCAAATCTCTATTGCACAAGAGCTAACGGGTGTACCTATCTTTCGAACTCAAGCCGGTTTCTCCGTGTACTCGGAAGGTTGGGCTTTGTATTCAGAACATCTGGCTAAAGAAATGGGTCAGTTCAAAGATCCTTACATGAATTTTGGACGTCTGACGGCTGAAATGTGGCGTGCAATTCGTCTAGTGGTAGATACAGGTCTGCACAGTAAAGGCTGGTCGCAAGAACAAGCGGTGCAATACTTCTTTGATAACTCAGCGATTCCAGAAGGGGCTGTGCGTTCAGAAGTGCGTCGTTATATTACAACGCCTGGGCAAGCAACCTCATACAAAATTGGTATGTTGAAAATTCAAGAATTACGCGCCCGAGCTGAAGCTGCACTGGGCGATGATTTTGATATCCGTGGTTTTCACGATGTAGTCCTCGGCGGTGGAGCATTACCAATGCCATTATTGGAATCTCGTGTGGATACTTGGATTGCAAAGCAGAAAGGGTAGTAATAAGTGGGGGTCGGCGTAGGCTTTTGACATCTAGTCAAAAGAGATTGCCACGTCAGACCCTTCCTCGCAATGACGATATCGAGTAGTTAAGGTGTTGAACATTGTCATCACGAACTTGTGATGGCAGGTGTGGCGATCTAGTTTTTTCGAGCTTGATATTGCCACGTTATTTCAATCCCTGCAATGACGTTAGGCATTGACATAAAGGTATAACAAAAGTTATACTTTTTCAATGAAAACAGCAATATCAATCCCAGACCCCTTATTTCAAGCCGCCGAACTCCTTGCTCAAGAGCAGGGTATTAGTCGTAGTGAACTTTATTCAACAGCAATACGAGACTATGTGGCTCAACATAAAAATCAAAAAGTCACTGAAGCGCTCAACGTTATTTACTCAGTTGAAAAAAATTCACTAGATAGCAATCTTGACACATTACAAACACAGTCCACTAGCAAGGAAGAGTGGTAGTGAAAAAAGGCGAAATCTGGTGGGCTAGTTTAGCAACGCCAAGAGGTTCAGAGCCTGGGTTTAGAAGACCCGTGATTATCGTGTCGGCAAATGACTTTAATGACAGCCAAATTCAAACCGTATTAGTTGCCGTCGTTTCGTCAAATCTTAAATTGGCCAATGCACCTGGAAATATCGCCTTGACTAAAACCACAAGTAAACTTAAAAAAGATTCCGTGATTAATGTGAGTCAGGTATTAACGCTAGATAAAAAGTTTTTGCAAAAGAAAGTATCAAAAATAACGTCAAAATATCAAAAAGAATTGGACCACGGTCTTAGATTAGTTATGGGTTTAAATACATATAACTAGTTTACAGATATATTGTTAACAGTAGCATTCACACCCAATTGGATTAACACAAATGAACAAAGATGCCCTGCAAGAACTAGAAGTGAAAGTCGCCTTTTTGGAAGACGCACTTCATAAGTTAAGTGATGAACATTACGCTCAGCAAAAAGAGATTGATAAACTAAAAAATAGCTACGCTATACTTTCTGAAAAAATAAATCACAGTGGTGGAGATGGTGCTGAGCTAGGTTCTTTGCAAGATGAAGTGCCACCGCATTATTGATAAATAGTTATTGGTAACTTTTGGATTTAATGAAAGTAAATCCAATACAATTAAGGCATATAGGATTTACTCTACCGACAACTAATTATTTGCAGTAAGCGGGTCAATTATTTGCGAAACTTCGGTTATTTTGGTTGCAGGTATACCACTAAGTTCAGCGTGTTTATGGATAGTATCTTCTGAATCTGCGTGATAAATACAAAAAGCTTTGTTGTCTGCAACATAGCTATGCTGCCATTGTATATTTGGAGAGAGTTCGTTAACTGCTTGGTTAGATGCTCTTGATGCTCCGCATAGTTCAACAATAGACATCGCACCAATGCCTGGTATGTCTCTTTCTATTAAAAATCTTTTCATTTCCTTTATCCTTTGTTCTAGTCTTTAAGTACTATAAGTATTGTTTATGCTTGATAGATTAGCAATCCATAAAATCTTTACAAGGGTAAAGAAATACTTTACTCTAAAAGTATGGGAAGATTAACACATCTAAATGCGCTTCAAGCTCTAGAGTCGGCTATTCGAATGGGTTCTTTCAAAAAGGCAGAGAAAGAACTGGGTGTTACTGCTGCAGCTTTAGGCCAAAGAATTAAGTCGCTTGAAGACTATCTCGGCTCTCCATTGTTAATACGTAGTCATGATGGCGTTAAGCCAACAGAGATGCTTAAAGAGGCTTTATCTGATCTTGAAAATGGCTTTGCCTTACTCGCACAAGTTGCTGATAAGCTAAAATTTGAAAGCAAAAATTCCATACAGATTACAGCTAATAGTAACTGGGCGGATGTTTGGTTAAAACCTAAACTTGAGAGTTTTTACTCCCATTATCCTAACATTGAATTGCACATAAATAAAAATTTAGACAGCAAGCTTGCAGATTGTGAGATACATTTTACGGAAATTAATCAAGATAATGATTTGCTTTTTTATGATTACTTAGTACCTATTACCTCCCCATTAAATTATGAACGAATTACAAGCTTAACTCAGAAAGATCTTATTCAAGGTTTTCCATTATTACATCTTGATGCTTATAATGAAGACCAAGAAGCACATAATTGGCCAAGCTGGGTTCGACAATATGGGCATCGTAAAACGGGCGCAGAAAGAGGTGCTCGTTACAAACAAATGGATCAAGCTTTGAAAGTAACTCGTTCGAATGCTGGGGTTTTACTGTGTGGACTGGTTTTAATTTTAGATGAAATAAATTCCGAAAAACTATGCATGCCATTTGATATAAAAGAAGGTGGTTGGACAAGTTATGCGTATCAGCTTTCAATTTCTGATGCTCAACTCAAGCGGCCCCAAGTTCGTAAATTCAAGGAATGGATAACAAAAGAAGCACAAGTGACAAGGAGCAAGCTTGAAAAAATAGCTCCTAGAAAGATTAGCAGATTAGTAGCTCATACTTAAGTAATGGTAATAACACAAAGGGTACTGTTGGATATAGTTTTAAAATACTTACAAAAAAGTATATTTAAAGCTTGAGTTAAAGTGACAAAGTTTAAATATATTGCTATATTCCATGCTTACAAAACTCGTACAGCATGGACAGATTTATGAAAAAGTTTACAAATACAATTTTACTCCTATTTTTCTTTATTGGTTCTGCCTCTTATGCGACGGTTTGTCCAGCAACTAACGTAGTGACGGACCCTCCACAGTTTCAGTGGACTCATCACCCAGCAACCGCAGAAACCGAAGAACATTACACCGGTGTGCTTGAAATGGGCGAGGCTACCATCGATGTTAGTGGACAAACACTGACCACCAGAGCTTACCGACAAGCAGGCACTGAATTTACAATTCCTGGTCCTACCTTGAATATGCAACCAGGTAAAAAATACGTTTTACAATTTCATAACACCTTACCGTACCAAGCAAAAAGCACTCAGCATAATGTGTTTAAAGATCCTAATATTAGTAATGTACATACCCATGGACTGCATATTTCAGGCGAGTCACCTAGTGATGATGTAACTCGCTCTTTTGAAGGTGGTTTTGGTGGAGATTTTGTTTATGACATTCCAGCCGATCATATGGGCGGAACCTACTGGTATCATGCACATCATCATGGTTCAACTTTTTTACAGGTATCAGGTGGTGCTTTTGGTTTAATTATTATTGATGATGCAGCAGATAATATTCCGGCCAATGTTGCCGCCATGCAAGAAAAACAATTAGTGATTGGTTACATTGATCCTTCTGCTGCAGGAGCAGGTGGTGATGTATTACTAAATGCCAGTTTTGGTGCAACATTTACAGTGAACGGTAAGACCGACGCGAATATGTGTATGCCAACAAACACATGGCAGCACTGGCGTATATTGTTAGCCGATAGAGACGCTAAACCAAAAACAGTAAGTGTGGGTTCACAATGTGAAGTCGCTTTGATGTCTCGTGATGGTGTATGGCGCACCCAAACGCCTAAAGACTTGGCTGATAATAGTGTTTCACTAACTGGTGCATCGCGTGCTGACTTAGCTGTACGCTGTAGTGCCGACTCTACTATTACCGTGGGCAATACTACTGTAGCAAATGTTTACGTGGATGGTGCTGCAGACACAGGGCCACATCCTTATGCTGCTGATGGTAGTTCACAATGGACAGCTAAACGTCCGGTGTATTTAAATGATTTACGTAGCTTGACGGATGTGAACACAGAAACGGTAAACATGGGTGCACGTACTATCAATGGTCGTAAGTATGATCATCACAACCCAAACTTTACTTTGACTGCAGACGGTGCCCAAGAATGGCAAATCAAAGGCGGTCAACAACATCCATTCCACTTACATATTTATCATATTCAAGCCATTGGAGATTGTGGTGATTATGAAGATGGTGAATTTTATGATGTAGTAGCTGGAAATTGCAAAGTTAGATATGACCTTGATGCAACACGTACTACAGTGTTTGAGGGACGTACAATTATGCATTGCCACATATTAGAACACGAAGATCAAGGTGCGATGGGCTGGGCTAATGTAATTGGTGGTGAAGCTCCACCAACGTACCCAATGAACGCTGGGTTTAGTGAGTATTATAATTTTGGTGATCCAGGACCTACAGAACCGCCTGCAGCCCCAAGTGGTTTGAGTGCCAATGCAGCAGGAAGCAGCACAATTAATTTGAGCTGGACCGATAATGCTGATAACGAAACGGGCTTTGAAGTAGAGCAATCACTGGACGGAATAAGCTTTAATAATATTGCAAATCTTTCAGCTGATAGTAATTCATATACTGATACCGGTCTTGCTCCTGAAACTCAATATCACTATCAAGTGCGTGCTGTGAACGAAGCAGGTGCATCGGCCTATACTAGCTCGGCGAGTGCAACTACTGATCCAGTGGTCAGTGGCAGTAATCTAGTTGTTGATTTCATTAGTGTTAGTACCCAAGGTATTGGGAAAGGTCAGAAAAAAGGAACAGCTACCGTTACCATACGTGATGATCAGGGTAATGCAATAGACTCGGCTTTAGTAACCGGGGATTTCTCTGGAACCTTTAATGAAATTGGTCTAAGTGCCAACAGTAATACTAATGGTCAAAGTGTGTTTGAAACAACAGACGCTGCAAAAGGTGGAGTTTCAGTTACGTTTTGTGTGACTAGTGTTACACATCCAGCATTTCCAGATTTAAATCCAACTGGAGCATGTGCGAGTCTTTAGGATAAAAAATTGGGGTTAGAGAAATGTGTTCTAACCCCAATTTTTAATTATCTCAATTATTTTTTACTCGGCTTTATTTATGAAGCACTTGCTAGTAAAGTTGCATTACCACCAGCCGCTGTAGTATCAATACATACATGTCGTTCGGTAGTGCAACGTTCGGCAACGTCTCTTTGGGTGATGAGCGGAAGAATGCTGCCTTCACGTTTAGCTAGAGTAATTCTAATTTGACGTGTGTCTTCAACATCGCTCCAACATACTACTGCTTCAAAATTTCTTAAGCTGCTCAGCAGGTCTCTATCTAAGAAGCCATTGATTTCGTTTTCAGCATCGCCGCCTGGGCATACAATTAGTGTTTCACAGCCTCGACTTGCAGCCATCATCGCTTGTTCTCTTGCGGCCTCAATGGTGGGGCCTAGACATAAGATACGTCCTTTGGGCGAGAATATTAAACGATTAGATTCTCCAGTTGGTCCTGGACAATGTAAAACAGAAAGTTCACTTCTCACAGGGTTTAAAGCATCTAATTTATCTTGCACATCTTTGAGTAAAGCTGATTCTCCTTTAGCGAGAGATAAAGGCTCTTGCTTATCTGTTTGGTCAATCGCAAAACGCGGCACATAGTGTGGTCCACCAGCCTTAGGACCGGTTCCAGAAAGTTTCTCACCACCAAATGGCTGGGAGCCAACTACAGCACCAATTTGATTTCTATTGATATACAAGTTGCCAACTTCAATGCGACTTGAGATTTGTTCTACCCGATCATCAATGCGAGTATGTAAACCAAAAGTTAAGCCGTAGCCACTGGCATTAATATCATCAACTATTTGATCAATTTCAGACGCTTTGAATGTAGCTACATGGAGTACCGGGCCAAAAATTTCTGATGCTAGATCTTGAATCCCATTTACTTTAATAACACTTGGGCTGACAAAATGACCCTGTGAAGGCGTTTTAACTTGCTTTAGTAAACGATTGTCTTTTTGTGCGTTTTCAATATGATTTTGAATTTCTGCTTGAGCAACTGCACTGATTACTGGTCCAACATCTGTGGAAAAATTCCAGGGATCACCCACTTCAAGTTCGTTCATTGCACCGTATAACATTTTTAAAAATTCTTCAGCGATATCCTCTTGTAAATACAGTAAGCGTAAAGCTGAACAACGCTGGCCAGCTGATTGGAATGCTGATTGCACAATGTCTTTAATGGCTTGTTCGGGCAGGGCGGTTGAATCAACAATCATGGCATTAATACCACCCGTTTCAGCAATCAGTGGAGCGTTTGGATTAGCGTTTTCTGCTACCGAACGATTAATGTTGACGGCGGTTTTGGTTGAGCCTGTAAAACAAACGCCATCAATATTGTTAGCTGAGACTAAGGCTGCACCAACAGAAGCGCCTTCGCCAGGTACAAACTGAAGCACTTGGCGAGGTACACCGGCTTCATGTAATAGTTGAATAGCAATAAAGGCAATAAGGGGAGTTTGCTCAGCAGGTTTTGCAATGACTGCATTGCCAGCAGCCAACGCGGCAGCGATCTGGCCGGTAAATATGGCTAAGGGAAAATTCCAAGGTGAGACACAAATAAATAGTCCACGTGCTTCTTTATTTTCAAAGTTTTTAATTTGATTGGCGTAGTATCTTAAAAAATCTACGGCTTCACGAAGTTCAGCTATTGCATCAACCGGTGACTTACCAGCTTCTCGACTCAATATGGCAAACAGCAAGCCATGATTTTTTTCATATAAGTCAGAAGCTTTAAGTAGTATGTTAGCTCGTTCTTGTGAAGTAGTTTCTGACCAAGGCATGGCACCACTTAATGCAGTTTCAACATCAGCTAGACTTGCGT
>CAJQOG010000045.1 GCA_905479875.1 uncultured Gammaproteobacteria bacterium | reverse complement strand
GAAAATTGCCCAAGAAAAAGAATCGAAAACTGCTGAAAATATAGAAGTAAAAAGCGCTCATACCGGCTTAGGCATGAACGCTTCTGTGATGTATTTACTTGCTGATAGGCTTCGTCAAGAAGAAGGTCAGTGGAAGAAGTTCACAGACTTTAAATCTGAACGCTACTACTTTGCTTAATTATTATTTATCAGGACAAACTAAAAATTTCATCCCACTCGCTTGTTTCGCGTAACCCAAAATAACCTCTTCTGTTAAGGCTTCAGCAAGTGACACTTCGGCTTGGTATTCACTAGCAAAAGTTGTGTCAATTTCATTAGCAACTCTAGCTCTTATCTTACCAACAATCTCACCACCTAAGCGACCCATAGTAGGTGTTAATAACCAACCACTCACACCCCAGTTCAAACCAAAGCTTCTACTTATACTTGTTGGGCGTCTATCTAGTCCACCATAAATATAAACTTGCTTATGGGTATTTGAACCATAGCGGCTGTATTCTGTTTCGTTTTTAACCGCAACAACTTCCATTGCCTTAAGAATTTTGTCTGCTAACTCTCCACCACCCGTGGCATCAAAAGCAACCATTGCACCTGTTGCATCAATTGCTGCAACAAGTTGCTTTTGAAAATCCTCATCCGAAGAATTACACACATGCTCAGCACCCAAGGCTTTTAGCTCTTTAACGTGAGCATCTTTACGTACGATATTAACTAATGGAACGCCATCATCATTACAGACCTTAATTAACATCTTGCCAAGATTAGACGCTGCAGCTGTATTGATTAAGGCTTTTTGACCATCGGCACGCATAGTTTCAATAATCGCCAAAACTGTTAATGGGTTTACAAAACTAGAGGCCGCTTGTTTGGCACTAACGCCCTCTTTTGCAGGGATACATGCTTGAGCAGGTGCTTTACGATATTCTGCATACATACCACTGGCAGCGGTTGAAACCACCTTACCCAATAGAGCCTGAGCATTTGCACCAGCAGCAACCACAGTGCCTGCACCTTCAATACCAGCAGACATAGACTCACCAATTCTGCCTTTAACAAAGCCCATAAGGCCAGCAGGAACCTGTAAAGTTGCTACAGCCTCATCGCCACTACCATCCACGTTCAATGTACGTATATCTGCAGTAGCTAGTAATAAGCCTATATCTGATGGGTTAATTGGTGAAGCTTGCACTTTTATCAAAACCTCATGCTCAGCAATACTAGGCATCGGACAAGTTTCTAGGTAAAGTTTAAGCTCATTATCGGCCGTTACTTCGGTACGTAATTCTTTATAAGTTTCTGGTAATTTAATATCAGTCATGATCATTTTCTCGTATTGATTAATTTGGACCCGAAGTTCACAGAAACTTCATTAAAAAGGATTATCGCACATACACTATACACAGACTATTGACATAATTAATACTCACTATAAGTCTTGAAGGCTATAATAAAGCTATGCAAAAAATACTCATTATTGAAGACGAACCTGGAATTGCAGACAACCTCATTTACGCATTAAAAACCGAACAATTTGATGTGCAATGGGATAGATTGGCCGAAGAAGGTTTTAAAAAATTAACTGACTGGTCACCAGACCTACTTATCTTAGATGTTGGCTTACCCGACACCAATGGTTTTGAGCTATGCAAAAGAATTCGCAAAATCTCACAAGTGCCAATTATATTTTTAACCGCAAGAACTGAAGAAGTAGACCGGATTGTTGGCTTAGAAATTGGCGGTGATGACTATGTGACCAAACCATTCAGCCCACGTGAAGTGGTAGCTAGAGTAAAAGTTATTCTCCGTCGTTCTTCTGGTGCGAGTAATACGGTCAATGTTGAAGAGCACGGATTTGTGGTTGAAGAAGAAAAAGCACGTATTAGTTATGAAGGAAAAATACTTGAGCTAACTCGTTACGAATATCTTCTTTTAAAAACTTTGCTTTCGCAACCTGAACGAGTTTTTAGTCGCGCTCAATTAATGGATAGAGTTTGGACAGAACCAACCGGTAGCTTCGAACGCTCAGTTGATACACATATTAAAACTTTACGCTCAAAACTTAGAGATGTAGATGAAAATTTAAACCCAATTAAGACTCATCGTGGCCTAGGGTATAGCTGCACTCTCGGTTAACCTGGCTATTAAAATCAATGAAACTTAGTGTTCGAATATTTCTGGCTTACTTCATACTAGTAGCAGTAGGAGCTTACTGGCTACTCAATAGCGTAGTCAATGAACTGCAGCCTAGCATGAGTCAATCAGCCGAAGATACATTAGTTGATACAGCAAACCTATTAGCTGAAGTTGTTTCGCGTGACTTAAAAAATGGAACCTTAACAACAGTAGCATTTTCAAATGCTTTTCAACGTTATCAGGCTCGCAAATTAAATGCAGAAATTTATTTTTTACAAAAAACAAAACCTGATTTTCAAGTTTACATCACCGATAAAATTGGCAAAGTTGTTTTTCACACCAACCCAAATGAAATTGGTAAAGACTATAGCAACTGGCGTGATGTTGCATTTACTTTACGAGGTGATTACGGAGCCAGAACCAGCAGAGCTGACGCGGACGACCCGTTAAGTACAGTAATGTATGTAGCGGCTCCGATTAAATGGGGCCAAGACATTCATGGCGTACTTACAGTTGGCAAACCAAATATAAGTATTCAACCTGTGATAGAACTCAATCAGAATAAAATTTGGTTACGTGGAATCATTCTGTTAAGTCTTGGCTTAGTGCTTGGTTTAATTACCGCTTTCATTCTTACGGGATCGATTAGAAAATTAATTCTTTATGTTGAAGCGGTGAGACGTGGTGAACGCGTTAAACCACCCAAACTAAGAGAAAAAGGCTTAGATCAATTAGCTAGTGCAGTAGAAGCGATGCGAGAGGAGCTTGAAGGAAAATCCTATGTGGAAAATTATATTCATACTTTGACCCATGAAATGAAAAGCCCATTAGCAACTATTCATGGCGCTTCAGAACTTCTACAAGAAGAAGATATGGATCCAGCGCAACAAAAACGTTTCCTGGCCAATATCCGTAATGAAACTAATAGGTTAAAGCAGTTTATAGATAGGCTATTAAAGCTAGCTTCAGTTGAAAAAAAACAAGCCCTTGAAAAAATAGAATCTATTAATTTACACCATCTAATCAAAGAGCAAATTGAAAGCAAAACATCACTACTACAAACTAAACAGCTTAAAATTAATTTCAATGAATCTGAAGAATCATTCCTTATGCAAGGTGAACTTTTTTTAGTTCAGCAAGCCATTAGCAATTTATTAGATAATGCGATTGATTTTGCTATGAGTGAATCAACAATTGAAATCGAGTTAACCAAAAATGCCAAAAATCTTTTTCTAAGTATTCAAAACCAAGGCGACTCTATACCCGTATATGCCAAAGACCGTTTATTTGAACGATTTTACTCTTTACCTCGACCGCTAAGTGGTCAGAAGAGTACAGGACTAGGTTTAAGTTTTGTGAAAGAAGTAGCTCTACTGCATTCTGGAACTATTGAATTACACAATTTTGAAAATGGCGTAATTGCAAAATTACAACTCTCTATACACAATAAATAAAAGACCTCATAACTGAATAAGAGGCCTTTAATTTATTATGCAATGATTTAATTATTAAGCTTGCTTCATATGCACATCGCGCTGCGGATATGGAATTGTAATTCCATTTTCATCTAGAGCATTTTTAACTGCCTCATTGGTATCAAAATATACATCCCAATAATGTGCGGTACTCGTCCACGGCCTAACTACTAAATTAACAGAGCTATCGCCCATGCTTTCCACTCCAACAAAAGGAGCTGGGTCTTTAAGAATACGCTCGTCATTATTAAATACATTCATAATAATATTTTTTGCTTTCTTAATATCATCTTCGTATCCAATGCCTACGCTTAAATCAACTCGTAATGTTCCTTGAGCCGTAAAATTAACTAAAGATTTAGTTGAAATAGGAGCATTAGGAACAATAACTGTTTTTCCATCTGGCGTATTCAATACCGTATTGAAAATTTGAATTTCTTTTACAACACCAGTATGTCCTTCTGTTTCGATTAAGTCCCCAATTTTATAAGGACGGAACAGCAACAACATAACGCCGCCAGCAAAATTTTGCAGAGTACCGCTCAAGGCCATACCAACTGCTAAACCAGCTGCACCTAATAAAGCAATAAAGGAGGTCATTTGTACGCCTAACATTGATATAACAGTTATTCCTAGTAATACTTTAAGTATCATTCCTACTAGACTAACTAAAAAACCTTGTAAAGTTACATCGTAATTTTGGCTTGCAAAGAGTTTTTTCAATCCATTCGTCACCATACGAATAATGAATAAACCTATTATAAAAGTTGCCAAGGCCATTAAAACCTTAGGAGCTAAACCTACAACCAAATCTATTGCTTTATCGGAATAAACACTCGCTTTTTCTAAAGATACGCTTTCCATTTATACTCTCTCTGTTTAAATTATATTGCCGCAATTGTATTAGCAATTGCTTGGTTCATTTGTAAAACTACGTTACGAGCTGCCGCTGCAAAGTCATTTTCTTTACTTGCATATAAAACACCACGTGAAGAATTAATAATTAAGCCATTTTTATTACTATCCACTCCATGTTTCAAGGTGCCCTCTAAGTCACCACCTTGAGCGCCTATACCTGGAACCAGAATTGGCATATCACCAATCAGATTACGAATTTTCCCTAACTGTTCTGGCCAAGTGGCTCCAACCACTAAGGCGCAATTATTATTTTCATTCCATTCATTGGCAATGGTTTCTGCAACACACTCATATAAGGGCTTATCGCCAACTAGCAAATCTTGGAAATCCTTAGCACTAGGGTTAGACGTTCGACAAAGTAAGATTACTCCCTTATCTTTATAATCCGTAAAAGGCTTCACACCATCAATACCTAAATATGGATTAACTGTAACTGCATCGGCTTCATAACGTTCAAAAGCTTCACGTGCATAACGTTCTGCGGTACTGCCAATATCACCACGTTTTGAATCAAGAATTACAGGAATACCGGGGTATTCACTATGTATATAAGCAATTGATTCTTTTAATTGATCTTCGGCATTAAGAGCAGCAAAGTGAGCTATCTGTGGCTTGTAGGCACAAACCAAATCGGCGGTTGCATCAATGATGGCTCTATTAAAAGTAAAAATAGAATCTGGCCCGTCCCCAATAATTTCCGGAAAGCGACTTGGGTCAGGATCCAGTCCTACACACACTAAGGTTTTATTCTCAGTCCAGCGTTTTTGTAATTTTTCTATAAAATTCATAATTAAAATTTTCTATTTCAAGGTTATTAGTTTAGCAGATGGGTAGATACAACATAGATGATGAGACCAACAAAACCACCTACTAAAGTACCGTTAATACGAATAAATTGTAAGTCTCGTCCTACTTGTAACTCAATACGTTCACTGGTTAATTCTGGGTCCCAAGACTTAACGGTGTCACTGATAACCAAACTCATATCTTCACTGTATTGAGACACTAAATATAGTCCAGCTTTCTGAACCCAAGAATCTACTTGTCCTTTTAATTCATCATTGTCTAACATGGCTTGTCCAAATGACTGAACTGTATTTTGCAAACGATCACGTAGAGTAGAGTTTTCATTATTAACCTCTTTTAAAAAGTAATCACTCACACTAGACCAAATTTCACCTAAATACGCATGTACAGAAGGATGTTTAAGCAACTCATTTTTAATTTCTTCACCTTTTGCACGCATTGCGGGGTCGGTCTTCAGTTTCTCGATAAGTTCTAATAAAGCCTTATTAAAGTTATTACGCGCTTCATGATTTTCATCGCTTCCAATTTGCAACACTGCCTGTTCAAGCTGTAAACTAATTTTGTTATAAATCTCTTCGTCAACAAATGATGGTAACCACCAAGGGCTTTCTTTATCAATTTTATCGCGTAATTTATGTTTATTAATCTGCAATTGTTTCCAAATCGCTCTCAACAAAAGATCGACAAAACTTTGATGTCTATTATTTATAGTCAGCAACTCTAATACTTTAGCAATCAAAGGAGTAATTTGAACTTCGCGTAAGCCATGTTGTAAATGTTCACGCGAAAACTGTTTTAGGTTTTGAGTATCGCTCTCAGAAAACAACCATTGCATAAAACCCTTGGCATCATGTGTTAAGCGTTTGGCATTATCTTCTACAGATAACCAGTTACCAATTCGCTGCGAAACTTGCATACGCTTAAGTTTAGGCTCGAGAACATTTGCGGTTAAGAAGTTTTCGCTCACAAACTTTGCCAGTGTTTCCCCAATTTCATTTTTCCTTTTAGGGATAATCGCTGTATGAGGAATTGGAATGCCCATCGGATGTTTAAATAAAGCGGTCACGGCAAACCAGTCGGCCATTGCACCTACCATCGCCGCTTCAGCAAATGCTCGTACGTAGTTTATCCAAGGCAAAGCTTCGCGATAATGATGACTTACTACATAAATTACGGCCATCAACAACAACAGTCCAGTCGCCATTCGTTTCATATTACGTAAGCGCTTTGCTTTTAGCTCTGAATCAAATGTTTCTAACATAAATTATGAATTTTTAATTAACTCTGCACTATGTGCATGTACTGTATCAACAAGTAGTTTAACTTTTTCTGGAGCAATGCCCGGGTGAATACCATGACCAAGATTGAACACATGGCCGAATGAGTTTTTATCAGATTTATAAAAATCATTCAATACAGACTTAGCTGCTGATTTTAAGTTCTCATCACTACCATATAAAGCGCATGGATCCATATTGCCTTGTATTGCAACCTGCGAGCCCACTTGTTGCTTTGCCAAGTCAATAGAGTAGGTCCAGTCTAAACCTAAGGCATCAGGACGGGATGAATCAGGACAATCAACCATACTTTCTAGCCATTGTGCCCCACCCTTGGTAAAAAGTATTACCGGAATTTTTTGTCCTTCATATTCCTTATGTATTCCTGCAATTATTTTATGCATGTAGTGTAATGAAAACTCTTGATAATCTGCCGTATTGAGTACTCCACCCCACGAATCGAAAATTTGCAAGGCTTGTGCACCTGCTTCGATTTGTGCATTAAGATAAGTTATACATGAGTCTGCAA
>CAJQOG010000044.1 GCA_905479875.1 uncultured Gammaproteobacteria bacterium | reverse complement strand
TTAGCTTGATCTGGGTTGTAATTGCCTTTCACTTCTCCCTGAATACGACGTTTGCCATAATCCAGTGGCCTTATAGTTTCGATTTGAATTTGTCCGGCAACCCCGCCTTCAATCTGGCTGGCATCTTGCGTTTTGAAAATGGCCAACTTGTTTACCAGCTCGGACGGGAACTGAGAGAAGTTAACCGAGCGATCACCGGAACCATTAGTTGCAGCACGACCATTAACTACTGTTGAAGACAAATAGGGTCCAAGACCACGAATGGAAACTTCAGTCGCTCCGCCATTCTCACGGTGAGACGCAGCGCCTGTTATAGATTCGAGAGCCTCACCAATTGACAATGCAGGTAAATCACCTATTTCAGCGGCGGAGATACCATCAACAATTTGCGTGCTTTGACGTTTTAGGTTGATTGAATCCTGAATAACTTGACGCGTGCCAGTAACTACCACTTCTTCAATTTCGTCTACACCGTCTTGTGCAACAACGCCTGAGGTACATAAAAGTGTAGTCATAGCCGTACTACTTGCTATCAATAACTTGACTCGTAAACTAGAATAATTTGAGTCTGTTTTCTTAAGTTTTGACTTCATGTTAACAATCCCTCCATAAGGCATGATTTTTATCTATGAGACAAATGTATACCAAACACAACAATACTCACAAGACCAAAGCAATTGTTAATTAAGGTTAATTGGTAGTACCAATTAATTACTATTGGCATTATTAAAGGCTTGTAATTAAGGATTAAATAACTGCTATAAAGCCTTAATATAAAATATCTAAGGGTTTAAATCGTCGCTGAATATTTAAAAATGCGCATCTAGAATGAAATTGGTATAAAACAGCTTTCATAAGCTATATGCAATACAAATCAAGAGAGTTACTAAGCTCTAAATGCTGTGTAATACGAAATTTACAGAAACTTACACTTTGCAGCTATTTCAGCACCTAAACATAAGACATTGAATTTACAAGTTATTTCAATTTTAAATCTAATTTCGAAAAATTCAAATAATTACAGGCAATGAGCGCTAGTAAAATTGGTATATATAGTTTTGTCTATCTCTTATTTTGTTTCATTGACCAATTTGATTAATTTGGTTATATTCATTTGTAGTCATGTTGCCATTACTAGACAGAAATATTTCAAGTTAACGTCTTTCTCTTATATACATGAAGTTAAGAACATAGAGTTTTTTTGTGTTAGTAAAAATGATTACCCTTTTAAAATTTATAACTAGAGAAATACTAAATGCGTGAATCCTGGAGATGGTTCGGACCCAACGACCCCGTGACCATAGATGATATAAGACAAACTGGCGCAACAGACATTGTCAGTGCACTACACGACATACCAAGTGGTGAAACGTGGCCGATTGAGTCAATACGTCGTCACCAAGCCCTGATAGAGGAATGTGCACCAGAGCTCACACCTTTAAAATGGGCAGTGGTAGAAAGCATTCCTGTGCATGAAAATATCAAGTTAGCCTTACCCGGCAATCAAGTCTTCATTGATAACTGGATTGCGTCAATGGAAAACTTGGCACAGTGCGGTATAAAGACCATTTGCTATAACTTTATGCCGGTTATTGATTGGACTCGTACTGATCTTAAATACAAACTTCCTAACGGTGCATATGCACTACGTTTTGATCAGAAAAAATTTGCGGCCTTCGATCTTTTTATTCTACAGCGTGACAATGCTGAAACCGATTACAATAGCTCAGAAATCATAGAAGCCAGACAAATTTTTGAAGCAATGTCTGAAAATGAGAAAACTGAACTCACCAACAATATTATCGCAGGTCTGCCTGGAAAGATGACTGATAGCTACGGACTTGATGATTTTCGTGCAGCCTTATCTAATTACCAAGACATCAGCAGCGATACTTTTCGTAAAAATCTGTTTGCTTTCCTATCTCAAGTATTGCCTCGTGCAGAAGAACTCGGTGTTAAATTAGCCATCCACCCCGACGACCCTCCTCGCGACATGTTTGGCTTACCCCGTGTTATCTGTACCGCGGATGATCTAGACATTCTATTCGAAGCATTGCCAAGCCCTTCCAATGGTATAACGCTTTGCGTAGGCACTTACAGTAGTCGCCCTGACAACGACTTACCAAAAATGGCTAAACAGTTTGGACCACGAATTCACTTTTCCCATTTACGAGGCGTTAGTCGCGATCTAGAAGAACAACGCTCTTTTTATGAAGCCAATCATCTGGATAGTGATATTGATATGATTCAAGTGGTCAAAGAATTATTGAACGAAGAGAAACGACGTAAGCAAAATGACTCTCAAGACTTAGAAATCTTTATTCGGCCTGATCACGGTCATGAAATGATGAACGATATCGACAAAGCCGGAAACCCTGGTTACTCAGGTATTGGACGATTAAAAGGTCTGGCAGAAATACGCGGTGTCATTCGTGCTCTCTCTGCCTAAATATAAACATACATAAAAATTGAAATCATAAGTATGAATAAAATTTTAAAATTTTCTGCTAATCGTGTTTGGCGAACTTACCAAGGAGGTAAGCAACTCGACTTAATCGAAGGCAAAGAAAATCCACAAGATTCGAGTTTCCCAGAAGATTGGATTGGCTCTACAGTAGAGGCTCGTAATATAGGTCGTGAAAATATCACTGAAGGCTTAGCCAGAATTACTAATGACGATGGCAAAGAAATTATTTTTCGAGACTTAGTTCAAGCAGACCAAGAATATTATTTAGGTAAAGATGGTGAAGAAATTTGTTCGATGGAGAATATTCCATTGGTTAAATACTTAGACAGTTCAACACGCTTACACTTTCAAGCACATCCAAGCAGCACCTTTGCACAAGAACGACTTAATGCGCCTCGTGGAAAAACTGAAGCCTATGTGATTCTTGAAATTCGTGACGGTGTGAAAAACCCTTATATCTATGCAGGCTTCCAACGCTCGCCAAGTCGTGATGAGCTTAAAGAATGGATTGAAACTCAAAATATTGAAGCTATAGAAAATTGTTTCGATAAAATTCCGGTTAAACCTGGTGACGTAATATTACTACCTGGTGGTCGCCCGCATGCTTTAGGTGAAGGAATCTTGATGTTGGAAATCATGGAACCTTCGGATTTAGCAGTACGATTTGAATTTGAACGTTGCGGTTATGTGATTCCTGAAGCAGCTCGCTTTATGGGCAGAGGAATCGAGACGGCTTTGGATGTCTTTAATTACAAGCCAGTTCCTCCTGAAAAAATTGATGAAGAGTTTCGTTGCGTGCCAAAAGTTCTTTTGGATAACCAAGCTGGAAATTGCCTTGAGGAACTTATCGGCTCTGATAAAACTACATGCTTTAACGTTAAGCGTGCTTCAATTAGTGGAAATTTTAAACGTAAACAGGACTCTTTTTTCATAGGTATAGTGAGCCAGGGTTCTGGAACATTACATATCGGCAATGAAGTTACTCAATTGAAGCAATGGGAACGTTTTTTTTGCCCTGCTGAAGTGAGTGAGTTTGAGTATGATTCAAAAGAAGGCATGACTGTTTTGGAATGCTATCCTGGCAACAGTAAGTAAGTAAATATATAAAATGAGTATAAAAAAAATGAAACCAATTAAAATAATTTCCTTGTTGTTACTAACGTTTAGCCTTGCGGCATGTTCAGAAGCTAAAGTTGCTGAAGATGCTAGTGCCATTACTAATGTTGAGACTGAAGCAGTAGTTGAATCTAAAGTTAACTCCAATATTGTATCTACTACAAAGGAGCGTAACGGTTTAATCTTAACCAAAGAAGGTATCCGTAAAATTCAAGCTGATTTAGGCAACGTTCCACTGTTTGATTCAAGCTTAAAGGCTTTGCAAAAAGAAGTAGATGCTGAAATTGCAAAAGGCATAGACACTCCTATTCCTAAAGATCTTTCAGGTGGCTATACACATAAACAGCATAAAATTAATTTCTTTATGTTGCAAAAAGCGGGTGTATTATTTCAAATACTTGAAGACGAAAAATATGCAATCTACATACGCGACATGTTTTTTCAATATGAAGCCATGTATAAAGACTTACCCTTACATCCACAAACTCGCTCATACGCTAGAGGAAAACTCTTTTGGCAATGTCTAAACGATTCCAATTGGCTGGTGTATGCAGCCCAGGGTTACGATGCTATCTATGAGTGGCTTTCAGAAGAAGAACGCAATAAATTAGAGCAAAATTTGTTCCGTCCTTTCGCAGATCATATTTCTGTAGACAGTCCGCAATTTTTCAATCGTGTGCATAACCACAGTACTTGGGGCGTCGCTGGAGTTGGCATGATTGGTTTAGTCATGCAAGATGAAGAGCTTATCGACCGAGCACTGAATGGCCTGGCGTTTGACTCAATAGATGTAAACGCTAAAGATAATGATGGCGGATTCATTTATTCACGTGAAGGAAAAGCAGGATTTTTAGCGAATATTGATAATCCATTTTCTCCAGATGGCTATTACACCGAAGGCCCGTATTATCAACGCTATGCAATGTATCCTTTTTTAATTTTTGCTCAAGCCTTAGAAAATACTCGACCTGATTTAAAGATTCTTGAATACAAAGACGGCGTACTACTAAAAGGTGTTGATGCGCTGCTTAATTTGACCGATGCTAATGGTGAATTTTTTCCACTCAATGACGGGCAAAAAGGCATGTCATATCAAACGGCTTCTTTAGTTACAGCGGTTAATCTCGCATACTACTATGGCAAGCAAGATCCGCGTTTATTGAGTGTTGCACAAGAACAAGGGCGCGTGCTGCTTGATGACACTGGCTATGCCGTTGCAGCAGCTATACGTGATGGCTTAGCTAAACCAATTAATAAAGTATCCGTCAGCATTACCGACGGAGCTAATGGCGATGAAGGCGGCTTGGCCTTGCTAAGATATAGTAATGAAGCACTCACCCTACTCTTTAAATATACTTCGCAAGGCTTGAGTCACGGTCACTACGATAAGCTTTCTTTTTCTCTTTTTGGGAAGAGTGAAGATGGGAAAAGCGAAGAAATCATGCAAGACTATGGTATGTCTCGCTTTGTTAATATTGGGCAAAAAGGTGGCGGTAACTATCTTCCTGAAAATAAAACTTGGGCCAAGCAAACCATTGCACACAATACTTTAGTTCAAAATGAGACATCTCACTTTGAAGGAAAATATGAAATTGGAAGCCAATATCACTCAGATTTACGTTTTTTTGACGCTTCTAATGAGAACGTTCAAGTAGTTAGTGCTATTGAAAAAAATGCCTACCCCGGCACGGTAATGCAAAGAACCTTGGCTATGATCAAAGATGACGAATTTGAGAATGCCTTTGTACTCGATCTTTTCAAAGCAACTTCTGACACAGTAAACCAGTATGACCTTCCCTTTTATTATTTTGGTCAAATCATGCAAAGTAATTTTAATTTTATAGCACCTAAATCTTTACAGACTCTTGGTAATAAAAACGGTTATCAACATCTTTATCTTGAAGCATCAGGAAACGCTGATTCTGAAAGCACTCAATTCTCATGGTTAGATAATAATAAGTTTCATACTCTGACTACGGCTACTGAAAAAAGTGATGAGTTGCTCCTAAGCAGAATCGGCGCCAATGATCCTGATTTTAATTTACGTAAAGATCCGGCCATAATCCTCAGAAGACCTAATGCTAAAGATACAATTTTTGCATCTGTTATAGAGCAGCATGGTGGATACAATCCGGTTAGTGAGTCAGCAAAAAACTCTAATAGTAATATTGCTAGTTTAACTGTGCTGCAGGATGACGATAAGTACACTGCTGTATCAATCAAAACTGTAAATGATAATGCCCGCGTGTTTATTGTTTCTAATAAAGATACTGACAAATCAACAACGCATAATTTAGAGATTAATGGACAAAACTATAGCTGGTCTGGCCCATATCATTATTTCTCTAAGTAATGAATAAACTGGATCGACTTAACGCAGCAACACTTTCAAAACTACCGCAAACGGTTGCGGTGCCGAGTTACGAGCCAGCCTCGATCACGGCTGGCATTGTGCATTTTGGCACAGGTAATTTTCATCGCGCACACCAAGCAGTTTATTGTGATGCACTATTGAATCTAGGCGAAACTCAGTGGGGAATCACGGGTGTTTCACTGCGTTCGTCGGGCATGCGAGATAATCTATTGCCTCAGAATTTTTTATACACTCTGGCAATTCTTGGTGACACTGCTTCGTACCGCATTGTCGGCGCTATCAAAAACCTGCTAGTGGCACCGGAAGACCCTCAGGCTGTAATTGATGCAGTCGCTGATAATAAAACCCAGTTGATCACCACCACGATTACTGAAAAAGGATACTGCCTGTCCAGCGGAAAGATTGACCGTAATCATCCAGACATTCTCCAAGACCTTGAATCGCTCAAACAGCCGCAAACAATTTATGCATATCTTGCCACGGCTTTGATTGAACGCAGTGCGAATCAGGGTGCGCCTTTGACTATTCTTTGCTGCGATAATGTGCACGCTGGCGGGAAGCATTTACAGAATGGTGTGCATTTGT
>CAJQOG010000043.1 GCA_905479875.1 uncultured Gammaproteobacteria bacterium | reverse complement strand
AATCGTCGCATCCGTAATACTGATCGACGTGACACTCACGTTACCCGTATTCGTCACTTCGAAGTTATACGTAATCTCATCACCAGCACCAATCACACCATCACCATTGGTGTCGGTCGCGGTACTTGAACCTTTCGTTAATGCAATCGTCTCTACAGACGTCAATGGAGTGACCGTTGGGTCATTATCCGCACCCGTATCATCCGCAGGATTTGAGCTGTCTGAATCGTCCGTTACTGGACCCGTTGGGCCAGTTCCTGTTGCCGTTGCCGTATTCGTTACGCCACCCGCAACCACATCCGCTTCCGTTAATACATAAGTCGCACTCGCCGTACCAACATCACCCGGAGCCAAGTCCGCAGGACTCACTGGTAAGGCCGTTACGCCAATCGTCGCATCCGTAATACTGATCGACGTGACACTCACGTTACCCGTATTCGTCACTTCGAAGTTATACGTAATCTCATCACCAGCACCAATCACACCATCACCATTAGTATCTGTTGGCGTGCTTGAACCTTTGGTTAATGCAATCGTCTCTACAGACGTCAATGGAGTGACCGTTGGGTCATTATCCGCACCCGTATCATCCGCAGGATTTGAGCTGTCTGAATCGTCCGTTACTGGGTTACCCAATGGATCAACACCACTAACTGACGCAATATTTGAAACAGAACCAGCAATAATGTCTGCCTCAGTAATCACATAATTTGGAGTCGCAGTACAAATCGTACTTGCCAAAGGAGCCAAAACATCAACCAAACAAGTAACTGTAAATGGAGCGTCACTAACAGAAATACCACTAATTTCAGAACCGCCATTATTGGTCACTACAAAACTGTAAGTAATTTCATCACCCGCATTCTGGACACCATCACCGTTTGCATCTGAATAAGCATCATCTTTAGTTAACTCAAGTGAACCATTAGCAACATAGAAGCCATCAACGTCTGTCGGTGTATCTGTGTTTGCAACCGCAACCGTTGTGGTTGGGTCGGTACCTTCAGTTTGTGCTGAACCCGCTGGTAATGTCGCATCAACAATATCGGTTGTTGTCGAACCAGGAGGAACCGTTGCTGTGTAGTTACCATCAACATCCGTGGTTACGGTTTGAGTCGCACCGTTACTGTCGGTTACGACTACATCAACGCCGGCCAAGTCTGGCTCGCCCGCATCTTGTACGCCATTGCCATTGGTGTCTTCATAGATATGACCACTGACCACGGCTGGAATATAGTAACCGTCGATTCCAGCATCAGTATCAACACCTGCAACTGCCGTAACAGAATTAGGGTCAATGCCTTCAGTTTGCGTAGCACCGGCTGGGAAGTCAGGGTCAACTTCTTGCACATCGGCACTAGTTGAACCAATCGGCAAATCCGTTGCTGTCCAATCACCGTTCGCATCTGTGACAACGGTTTGAGTGGCCCCACTTGCATCAGTGACAACAACATCAATATTAGCTAAGTTAGGCTCGCCTGCATCTTGTACGCCATTACCATTCGTATCTTCATACACATGACCACTAATGGTGGCGCCTAAAAAATTATTAGAATCCGTAGAAGTATTATTAGTAGCATCAGGATCAGTTATGCCTGCAGGAGGACTAATTGATGCAGTATTATCAACTGTTGCAGGAAAAGCAGCAAAAAGATGTGGAGACCACATAAACACACAAAGCGACATACACGCTAAGACAAAACGAATAGCAAGTGCTTTTCGCTTTTGTAAAGTATTAACGAGAACTAGGTTCACGTTCGATTGCTTAGTTGACGCCGGAGCGTAATAATTATCCATAGAACTGCCTTCTGCTTGACCACTTAACGGCCTTATTAACTTTGTTTTAATTTTTCAAAATACTGAGACAGCTAAAGACCCGCTATAAAAATAACGAGCCTTAGCGTCTTTATTAATTAACATCAATAAAAATCTCTTATCTAATATTTTGTATTTAACTTTATTGCCTACTTAAATAACCTACCTAATCTAAAACCACTATATTTACATTCAAATTTATAAACCGTGACTCATGCCAATGTTTCACAATTTTTAATTATTTATCCTTAAGGATAATCAGTCATATCCGCGGAATATGTGCCGCTTATCGTATAGGTCAAACTACTATTCTCAGGGAATATTGCAATTATCTCACTAATATCCCCAGTTCCTGTTAAGACAGGACATACAGCACCACCTGTAGCACCACCACAGGTCCACGTAGCGCCTATAGCCCACGTTGGCAAAATATCCTGAATTTCAGCGCCATTCGCTGACCCTGTCCCATTATTTGTAATTACAATATCATAGCTAAATGCAGCGCCTGGGGTAAAACTAGTCTGGCCATCTGTTTTTGTAACTGATAAATCTGGCGCATAACAGAAAGACAAGTCATTCATAATACTGAGGCCGCGAGTTCCGCCCACATCCCCATCTGCAACAGTTTCATCCGCATCTTGATAAACTATTGTAAAGGAATCGATTGGCTGATCAAAAGTCACCAGCAATAAACCATTTTCAGCAGGTAAATCGCCTGAAGTGGGAAAATTTGAATTTGCATCTCGATTATCTAATTCAATAGCCGTGGCCGTATTGCCTGAAATTGTAAAAGTAGGGTCTAAACTAACAGCAGTCAAGATTGGTAAAACGGTCACGCCTTGATACGTACCTGTGATAGTAACCCTATCTTGTCGCACTTGATCAGCCAGACTGTAATCTATATCGGATATTGTAAACTCAAGTTCTGAAACTGGGCTTACAGCGCCCGTTACAGGATCGGTTAAGACCGTTGTTAAAATTACATCAAGTGTTACTGCCGTATTTGTGCCAGCTAAAGTAGGGTTAAATGCAACTGCCAACCCTGAATCTGGTGCCCCATCTCCGTCTAAATCACCCGGCCCAACAATCTGATTGGTATCGTCTATTGTAGCCAACTGTGCAGAAATGGAACCTAGAGACCAAATTAAATCTGCCTCTGTTAAATTTGAAGAAAAAGCAAAATCAAAATCAATTCCAGCAACAGTCTCTGCGTGGGCCAGAGTTGGGACATAATTAGCCGCATCGCCAACATTCACAGGGTCTGGCCAATCACGACCCGCATCATCCCAAGCTAAAGTTGCTTGGTTTGATGTGTCACAGCTTAAAGCTGCGTAGGTATAGGATGAGCCACAAATGACCCCAACTAAAACCACAGTGAATACTACTTTTAATAAATTCTTCATAATTTTTATTAAAACTCTATCTTCTGTATTACGCCTACAGATTCTTTATCACCAAAAACAGCTTTTACAATATTGTCTAGACTTAAGGTGAACGCCTCCACTGGCTCTATTTTTCCTGTTGGCAAAATCACAATTTCAATTTGCTGTGTCTGCGGCCCATTAGCTGTAAATACTATCTGACCCGACCTTGCCTCATAATCACTTCCCGCTGTTGCAGTTTTATATCCTGCAGCACCGTCTTGTGTAGCATAGTCAACGCTTACTTCACACGAAGCACTTTCAATTTTTTGATTTATAGAGAGAGAGAAAATCATAATTTTCTGAAAAACCAAAGGCTCGGGAATAAACTGATCAGGACCAGCATTCAAAATAACTCCAACAGGGCAAGCGGGAATATACTCCCCATATCCTGAACCGTCACCACTTTGTTCACAACCAGACTTGATCCAAACACCCGTTATGGTCTTGCCATCATTAGATCCCGTACCAATTAAATCTATTGAGTACTCGCCATCTTTATTAATCTCAAATTTTTGCTCAGAGCCATCTGCAAACTGAAGAACGACATTAGATAAACCCTTATCGGAAATAGTCGTGACACTTAAGCCGTCAGTCGAAAAATCAGCTTCTACATTAGATATACATTCACTTGCGAATAATGAACTCGTCCCAACAAGTAACGGACTAGCCCCAACCACAAGAATCAAGACTATTAAAATTCTTACTAAACTTGTAGGCCAAGCTTTATTCAGGCCAGCACTTAAACTGATTTTCTCATTACGCATTTTATTTTTTCTACCCAATTAAATGGCATTTACTTTCAACTAAAATATTCCCATCATCACGCGCACGTAGAGACATGGACCACTGAAAATTAGTGATACATATCCATATGCTTTGCACTTTTTTGTGCAATTTATTGAGAAAATTTCGCTCTTATTTCTTACAAAAGCCAATATTACTATTATATTTTATTTATTGGCTTATTAACTATTTTTAATATATTAATCCGAAAACTAAAAAGCCCACGCTCGACATTTAAAAAATTGGTCGCTGTGGGCTTTTAAAATTTAGAACTATACTTTTATTAGAATGCATTCTACAGCAATTTCCTAATAAACAACAATCCAAATAGACGTCATATTTGTAAACAAATGTATATTGTTCAACAGCTTATGTTAAATAAAACATGTTTACCATTAAACCCAAAGTCTAAAAGCCAGGCCGTCTGTTACATTAAACCAACACTAAAACGCACCTATACCTAAACACTCTAATGGAAGATCAACCACTTAATTGTCAGACAATGTAAATACGCTTTAATTAATGACAAACGGTCTTATGTAATCGATAAACGAAATAAATTATTGATATTTAACAAATTATGTAAATAAAGCTGCCTAAGAAAAATCACTAGTACGCGCTTAGTAAATTGAGTTAAAGCACAAGCTTGATAGTGAAACTAGTAAAACTTATGAGTGGATACACGCCCAAAGAAAATAACGGTTAATCAACGACTCATAACTGCAATAAACTCAGAATCTCATTCGTTTTAGTAGTCATCAAGGCGATATCACCCCTACTTTCTACGTTAAGACGTACCAATGGCTCAGTATTAGACTTGCGTAAATTGAACCGCCAATTGCTGAATTCCATGCTTATGCCGTCAAGTGTATCAATTACGCTTGCATCATGCTGGTAAAAGTCCTCAACATGTTTTATAGC
>CAJQOG010000042.1 GCA_905479875.1 uncultured Gammaproteobacteria bacterium | reverse complement strand
ATTCACGCCAGATGCAGCAAGAAAAAATCTAGAAGCCAATGTGCCATTGCGTCGACAAGGTCTGTCTGATGATTGTGGTGATGCTGTGGTTTATCTTGCTTCAGACGGCTCTTCATATATCACAGGTGCAAATTTAGATATAAATGGCGGTTTGAACTTCTCTTGATTATAAGCTGTTGTGTGATTTAAATCCTAGTTTGAATTACAGCTGGGATTTTTTCCAAAAAAATAAAGAGGTTTAGCGTGAAAAAAGAAATTGCTGTCATTGGTGATTGTATGATTGAAATTAATCGTAATATGGTCACCTATGATGTTTCCTTGCCAAAAATACCGGCAACTATTTCTTATGGCGGAGATACTTTAAACTCTTCTATATATATGTCACGTTTAGGAATTGATGTAGATTACGTTACAGCCTTAGGTGACGATGAAAGTAGTGCGTGGCTAATCGAGCAATGGAAAGCAGAAGGCGTGGGTTGTGATTTAGTTCAGTTTGAGAAAAATGCATCGCCAGGCTTATACATGATTAATATTGATGAGCACGGTGAAAGAAGTTTTACTTAAGGCGTGATAGTGCACCGTCGCGACGATTATTTGAAGAGCAAGTGCAGAGAGAAAAACTTTTTGCTAGTTTGCTTAATTACAAAATGATTTACTTGTCAGGCATTACGATTGCTTTGTATACCGCAAGTGCAAGAGAGTATTTATTCGACTTTCTAGAGATCTTCAAAGAGCAGGGCGGTCTTGTGGCTTTCGATACTAATTATCGTGCACGTTTATGGACTGATAAAGTTTCTGCGATTAATGCCTATGAGAAAATGTACGCTTTAACTGATATTGCTTTACCTACCATTGATGATGAGCAAGAATTGTTTGGAGATTCGAATGAATCAGACATTCTTAAACGTATACAAGCTTATGGCGTGAATGAAATTGTTCTCAAAAAAGGTCCAGATGGCTGTGAGGTTTTTAATGCTTTCTCAGACCCAATTCTTGAACATGTAGGAACAACGCGTTTAGATTACGTAGTAGATACAACGGCAGCCGGCGATTCATTTAATGCAGGCTATTTAGCGTCACGCTTGTCTGGCAAGGATTCTATAACGTCGGCAATTATTGGGCATAAACTTGCTGGGGCCGTAGTACAACACGCTGGTGCAATCATCCCTAAAACGGTGATGCCAGAATTATAATTTTCATTTGCATTAGTCATGTATTGATTAATGCATAAAAAGATACCTTTAATAAACAATTAACAAATTTAACATTCACAATATATTTAGGAGTTTGACATGACAAAACCTGTCATTGGTTTCATTGGTCTGGGTCTTATGGGCGGCAACATGGTAGAGAACTTGCAAAAGCGTGGTTATAAGCTTCATGTAATGGACCTTGATAAGGATGCAGTTGCAAGATTTGTTGCAGGTGGTGCTTCTGAAGCTACATCAGCCAAAGAACTAGCTGCTGCAAGCGATATTATTATGCTTTGTGTTACCACTTCGGCCGTTGTTGAAAAACTTGTTTATGGTGATGACGGTATTTTGGCTGGTGTTAAAGAAGGCGCGGTCCTTATTGATTTTGGAACATCTATTCCAGCTTCTACTCGTAAAATTGGAGCTGCTCTTGCTGAGAAAGGTGCGGGCATGCTTGATGCTCCACTGGGTCGCACTCCTGCTCACGCAAAAGATGGTTTACTTAATATCATGGCTGCAGGAGATATAGATACTTTCAATAAGGTTAAGCCGGTTCTAGATGAGCAAGGCGAAAATGTATTTCATCTAGGTGCGCTTGGTGCCGGACATGTAACTAAACTTGTTAATAACTTTATCGGTATGACTACAGTTACCGCCATGTCACAGGCTTTTGCTGTGGCTGATCGTGCAGGTGTTGACCGTCAACAACTTTATGACATTATGTCGGCTGGTCCATCCAATTCTCCTTTTATGAAATTTTGTAAGCATTACGCGGTTGATGGAGTGAGCGACTTAGGTTTTTCAATCAATAATGCAAACAAAGATTTAGGCTATTTTGTACAAATGGCAAAAGATATGGGTACACGTACTCAAATTGCTGAAGGAACTTCGGCCAACCTTCAAGCGGCAGTAGATGCGGGCATGGGTAATGGTAATGTTCCCGAAATATTCGATTATTTTCTTAAATTAGAGAATTAATGAAAATTTGGTAATTGTGTGTTTGTCCATTGTGGACGAACGCACTTTTAGCTATTGGAGTGAAGTTTAAAATTCTTTAGAAAATAACTATATAATAGTTTTTCGCATCGAGAGCTCAGAATATTGAGCCTTTGCCACTAACTTATATAGTAATTTATGAATTTATTGATTTTATTTTTCGTGCTCTCAATTGTATTTTCGTTTCTTTGTTCAATTTGGGAGGCTGTGCTCTTGAGCATTACTCCTTCGTACATCAATCGAAAAGTACAAGAAAACACCCGTATTGGTAAAAGTCTACTGAAGTACAAGGAAGATATTGATCGTCCTTTATCTGCTATTCTTACCTTGAATACCATTTCTCATACTGTAGGTGCTATTGGTGTTGGAGCACAAGCTGCAAAAATATTTGGCAGCGGTACGTATATTCTTGGAATTCCCTCAGAAAGTATGATTGCGGGTGTAATGACACTGGCTATTCTCATCTTGTCTGAAATCATACCTAAAACACTTGGCGCCAATATGTGGCAACAGCTTGCCCCGTTTACGGTTAAATCACTAAAAATTCTGATGTTTATTTTTGCGCCATTTGTGTGGCTTAGTCAGCTGATTACCAAGAAACTTAAAAAAGACAAAAATAAAAGTATCTTTAGTCGGGCTGATCTTGCAGCAATGACTCATGCCAGTGAAGAAAGTGGTGTGTTGGATAAAAGCGAATCAACCATTATCAAAAATCTATTACGCTTTGAAGAGGTCACTGTACGCAACATCATGACGCCACGAACCGTAATGGTTAAAGCTGATGAGAACATGACTTTGATGGATTTTTACAAGCACCATCAACCACTGCATTTTTCACGTATTCCTATTTATGCAGGTGATTCTGATCACATCACGGGAGTGGTGTTGAAATATGAAATTCTAGAAAATTTGGTTGAAGACAGAGACGAGGTAGTTCTTAAGTCTTTAAGCCGCGAGGTTTTAGCCGTTCTGGATCTTATGCCTTTGCCAAAGTTGTTTGAAAAAATGACTGAAGAGCGTTCACATATTGCCATTGTTGTGGATGAATATGGTTCACTGGTAGGCTTAGTCACAATGGAAGATATTCTTGAAACTTTGCTGGGACTTGAAATTGTGGATGAATCCGACGGCGCCGTTGATTTGCAAAAATTGGCACGGCAAAAATGGGAGACACGAGCAAAAAAACTCGGTTTGATCGAATAAGTTAAATTAAAAATCTGGTGCCCCGAACAGGAGTCGAACCTGTGACCTTTCGCTTAGGAGGCAAACGCTCTATCCAGCTGAGCTATCGGGGCAAAATTTTATTTAATGTTCTGCAGCAACTCCTGAATCCTGTGGAATACAGACTGTCTTCATGCAATCTTAGTATATCGCTTGACGGTGAAGGAGTAAATTTACAAAGTGTGAATGCGACTGCAAAAATTCAGCATTGCATCTTTTACGCCAAAAAACTTTGCTTAAATGATGGTGGATATTTATAAATTTCTTAAAAACATCGCCATTGATAAAGCCACAAAAAGTCCCAGTATTATTTTTATTTTAGTTGGAGGATTTCCAGCAATTCGTTTTTCTTGAATAAATACAATAAAAGTTAGAAGGGCTAAAAGGGCCGCCAAATAAACGACTACGGCGTTAGTTGGATAAAAACGTTGGTAAAAGACAATGGCAATAAATGCTATGGAATTTGCACATACCATCATCCATTTCCACTGTAGTTTTTTTGGAATTTTTGAAAAAATTATGAAAAGGTAACCTAAAAAACCACTATGCATAATTAGATGTAATACCGTGAATGTTGTGGTTCGGCAATTGCCGCCAAGCTGGCTATTACATATGTAGGTGTGCAATGCCAGGTAACCTAAAATAAACCAATACACTAGGCTGGCGGATAAGCCTATAAAATAAGAATGACGATCAAATTGAGTTCTGTTTTCGGTTTCGGGTGATTTTAATTGATGATTCATATGGATGAGTCTATTTTTAGTTATATAAAATTCTGATTATAAAGGAATAGCATTTTGATAAATTAGTTACTTTAGTTTTTCATTAAAGCATTTTCAATCTCGCGTAAAATTTCTGGATCATCTATAGTTGCAGGAATTTCATAATCTTCACCTTGTGCAATTGCTTTAATAGTCTTACGTAAAATTTTCCCAGAACGAGTCTTTGGTAAACGTTTAACATTAATGGCTTGTTTAAAAGCAGCGACAGGCCCAATGTCTTTTCTGACTAGTTGTATCAACTCTTGCTGAAGTTGTTGATCTGAAATGGAAGTGTGTTTATTTAAAACCACTAAACCTAAAGGTAACTCACCTTTTATTTCATCCTTAACGCCAATGACAGCACATTCAGCAACCGCTGGATGTTTGGCTAAGCTTTCTTCCATTTGCCCTGTAGACAGTCTGTGTCCAGCTACATTGATTACATCATCAATGCGACTCATGATCCATAGGTAATCTTCTTCATCTTTGTAACCAGCATCTCCGGTTAAATAGTAATTGGGAAACGTCTGTAAATAAGCTTTAATATAGCGGCTATCATCTCCCCATAAGGTTTTTAATGTCCCGGGTGGTAAAGGCAATTTAATCACAATATTACCAATGTTATTTACTTCTACTTCATTACCTTGATCATCAAGAATATCAACTTGATATCCTGGCATTGCGAGACTTGGTGATCCTGGTTTAACACTTAATTCTTCAATGCCTAAGGGGTTAGCAGCAATAGGCCATCCAGTTTCAGTTTGCCACCAGTGATCTATTACAGGAACTTTCAAAGTGTCTTGGGCCCATTCCAAAGTGTTTGGGTCGCAGCGTTCGCCTGCCAAAAATAAAGAACGCAAACAACTAGTATCGTATTTTTGTAGTTCATCAGCAATTGGGTCCTCACGCCGTATTGCCCTAAAAGCCGTTGGAGCGGTGAATAAACAATTGACTTGATGTTCGTCAATAACTCTCCAAAATGCCCCAGCGTCGGGTGTGCCAACCGGTTTACCTTCATATAAAACTGTCGTGCATCCTAATATTAATGGCGCATAAACTATATATGAATGGCCAACCACCCAGCCTACATCTGAAGCGGCCCAAAAGACATCTTCAGGCTGCATAGCATAAATATTTTTAAGAGACCAGTGCATCGCAACAGCATGTCCGCCGTTAGTTCTCACAACGCCTTTTGGCTGACCAGTTGTACCTGAGGTGTACAAGATATAAAGAGGGTGATCCGATTCTAGAGCAACACAATCTGCTGCGTTAGTCCCTTTAACAAAGTCAGACCAAGTGCTATCGCGCTCAGCTTGAAGATTTGCAGAACACTCTGGACGCATATACACCACTACTGGGATATCACCAACATTGGCAATCTCAATAGCTTTATCAACTAGAGGTTTATAGGCAATCACTTTTGTAATTTCTATTCCACAAGAAGCTGTAATAATTAATTTAGGTGATGAATCGACTAATCTGGCTGCAAGTTCTTTTGCTGCAAAGCCACCAAATACGACTGAATGAATTGCTCCGATTCTTGCACAAGCAAGCATAGCAATTGCAGTTTGAGGAATCATAGGCATGTAGATAATCACACGATCACCTTTGCTAATACCTTTTTTTATCATGCCGTCAGCAAAGTGTGCGACTTCATTTAGCAATTCTTGGTATGTATATTTTCGACTATTTTTTGTTACCGCTGAGTCGTAAATTAATGCAGTACGACTTCCTTGCCCGTTAAGTACATGTCTATCCAATGCGTTATAGCAAGTATTAAGTTCGCCACCTGCAAACCAACTATAAAAAGGTGCTTGGCTATCATCCAATAATTTTTTGTAAGGCTTAAACCAGTCTATTGCTTTGGCTGCGGTGTCCCAAAACTCATTTGGATTAGTTTGAGCGTGCTTATATATTTCTTTGTAATTACTCATTGATTAAAACCATAATAATTTTTTTAAAATAAAAAAGGGTGATTATTCATTGAATAACCACCCTTAATTCGAGCAGCTGTTGCTGCCTAAGGTTTAGTGCCCACTGGCAACACCTGAACCACGCGGTACGCGAATATCTTCAACTAGTTGTTGAATATGCTCTGGTGGTGGGGCTGTAACTTTTGAAACAGCATAGGCTACTGTAAAGTTAATAATCGCACCGACTGCACCGAATGATCCCGGCGAAATGCCTAAGAACCAATGTTCAGCAGTATCAGGAGACATTGCAGTACCAGCAACAAAGAACCAACCTTTAAACCAGAAGATATAGATTAAGGTTGAGAATAAACCCGCTAACATACCTGCGATTGCGCCTTGGCTATTCATACGCTTATTGAATATACCCATCATTAAGGCAGGGAAGATAGATGAGGCCGCGAGTCCGAAGGCGAGCGCGACCACCTGAGCCGCAAAGCCTGGTGGATTAAGACCTAACCAACCCGCTAGTAAGACCGCACCTGCCATGGCTATTCGACCAGCCATCAGTTCTTTTTTCTCACTGATATCGGGTCGGAATACGCCTTTAAGTAAATCATGCGAAATTGCTGAGGCGATGGCAAGTAATAATCCAGCCGCCGTTGAGAGCGCTGCAGCAATACCACCAGCGGCCACTAAAGCAATTACCCAATTTGGCAGTTTAGCAATTTCAGGATTAGCAAGCACCATGATATCGCGATCAACTTTGACCATTTCATTGCCTTTCCATCCGGCTTTAGCAGCAATAGGAGCAAAACTTTCACTCTTATCATTGTAATACTGGATACGGCCATCACCATTTTTATCTTCAAACTTTAAGAGACCGGTTTTTTCCCAGTTCTTAAACCATTCAGGTCGTTCGGCATAACTTAAATTAGATTCAGCTTGACCAATTGGGCCAGTTTGAATGGTATTCATTAAGTTTAAACGTGCCATTGAACCAACCGCAGGAGCCACTGTGTAAAGTAGAGCAATGAAAAGTAATGCGTAGCCTGCAGATTTACGGGCATCAGATACTTTAGGTACGGTGAAGAAACGAATAATTACATGAGGTAAACCCGCTGTACCAATCATTAAAGATAAAGTCAGGAAGAATAAATTCATGGTACTGCCTTTTTGTGCAGTATATTCAGCAAACCCTAAGTCCCGCAACGTCATGTCTAGTTTATCTAACATGTACATACCACTGCCGTCGGCCATTTCACTACCTAAACCAAGTTGAGGAATAGGATTGCCGGTTAGACTCATAGAAATAAATACGGCCGGTACTGTGTATGCAAAAATCAAAATACAATACTGAGCTATTTGAGTATAAGTAATACCTTTCATGCCGCCTACAACCGCATAGAAAAATACAATACCCATACCAGCATATAAGCCAGTACTGTAGTCAACTTCTAAGAAGCGTGAGAAAGCCACCCCGATGCCTTTCATCTGTCCAATTACATAAGTAATAGAAGCTACGATTAAACAAATAACCGCAACAATACGTGCAGTTTTTGAATAAAAGCGATCACCAATAAACTCAGGTACGGTGAATTTACCAAATTTACGTAAGTAAGGTGCTAAACATAAAGCTAAAAGTACATAGCCACCAGTCCAACCCATTAAGTAGACCGATGCGTCATAGCCTTGGAAAGCAATTAAGCCAGCCATGGAAATGAAGGAGGCTGCTGACATCCAATCCGCAGCTGTAGCCATTCCGTTAGCAACAGGACCAATACCGCCGCCTGCTACATAAAAGTCACTGGTTGATTTGGCACGTGCCCAAATCGCTATGCCAATATAGATTGCGAAAGTTGCGAGAACAACAATAGTTGTTAAGGTTTTTAATTCCATAATGTTCTCCTATTCCTCGTGCACGTCATATTCGCGATCGAGCTTATTCATGCGCCACGCGTAATAAAAAGTGATAACCAAAAAGACATAAATTGAGCCTTGTTGTGCGAACCAGAACCCTAATTTATAGCCACCAATGCTAATAGCGTTGAGCTGATGGACTAAGAGAATTCCAAAGACAAATGACACGAGAAACCAAATAGCCAAACAGGTGAGAACAATCCGCACGTTCTGTTTCCAATAGGCTTGTGGGTTTTTATCTTGCGATGACATGACGACCCCTTATTTATTATTTATTTAGAAAAATAGCAAAATGCACTCGATGAGCGTAATTACCTGCAGTCAATCTATCGGATATGGGGCTTAATGACCTTCCTACTTTAGTCTAATTTATCTAGGTTTAGCTTTAAATAATGCCGAAATACCCTATGCACTGCTAAACTTAAGCCTAATTTTGTAAGTCAGACTATTTATGATTTCAACATGGTTTATCGTTGCTCTAGCTTTTTGTTATTTATGCTTGCTTTTTTATGTAGGCTATAAGGGGGATCAGCGCGACCCAGAGCAAATTTCTGTACGTAAAAAGGCTTGGGTATATAGTCTTTCACTCGGCGTTTATTGCACCTCATGGACTTTTTATGGTGCGGTAGGCTCGGCTGCTACCAATGGCACGAGTTACTTGCCCATTTATTTAGGCCCGATATTTTTATTTGTTTTTGGGTGGCCAGTCTTAAGACGTATCGCGGTTTTAAGTTTTGAGCAAAAAAGTACTTCGATTGCTGATTTCATTGCCTCGCGTTATGGCAAATCTCGTTCTTTAGCTGTGCTTGTTACTTCCATAGCAATTTTAGCAGTTGTTCCTTATTTAACTTTGCAATTAAAGGCCATCACAATGGGCTTTGATGTCTTGGTTGGTAGTTCTGGACCAACTTCTAGCAGTAGCTCAAGCTCTTTTTATATAACCTTGTTCTTAATTGTTTTTTCTATATTGTTTGGTACACGTAAATTAGATGTTACTGAGCATCAACATGGTTTAATGAATGCAATCGCTTTTGAGTCCATAGTTAAACTATGCGCTTTTATAGCGGTTGGTATATTTGCATGTGTCTTATTACTCAACTCTTCACCAGATTTTGATTTATTAAAAGAGGCCGAAAAAACCTTTCAGCCTAATAAACTTCCGAACGGTTTTTTTACTCAATGTCTATTAGCCATGTTTGCCATTATTTGTTTGCCTAGACAGTTTCATGTGAGCTTTGTTGAATATCATCATCCTAAAGATTTAGTCAGTGCGCGTTGGATTTTTCCGGCTTATTTAGCCTTGTTTTGTATTTTTGTAGTACCTATTGCTATTGCGGGTTCTACTTATTTTTCGCAAACTTCTACTAATGCTGATACTTATGTAATTGCTTTACCAATGCTAGCTAATCAAACGTGGTTGGCCTTGCTGGCCTTAATTGGTGGGTTCTCTGCTGCAACCGGTATGGTTATTGTAGCTTCAATAACTCTTAGTACTATGATTAGCAATGATATTGTGATGCCTTTGCTTATGCGCTTTGAAAAGAAAAAAGAACTTAAGCATGCAGAATTTAGTTTTCGAATTCTCGCTATTCGCAGAATTCTGATCGCGGTATTAATTTTTTCAGCTTATGCCTTTTACAGTGTTTTAGACAGCGGGCAATCTCTAGCTAATATTGGTTTAATGGCTTTTTCGATTGTGGCACATTTTTCTCCTGCTATTTTATTGGGAATCTATTGGCGTAAGGCTAATCAAATAGGCGCTTTCTTAGGAATGATTGTTGGCGTGATTGTATGGATATTTTTAGCCGGTTTGCCGGGTTTGAAAGGGGCAAACTTACTAGCTGTACAAAGCTATTCGTATTTCGGGTTTTCTTTATTAACCGAGGCTACTTTTGTTTCCTTAGGTATTAATCTAGGTGTATTTATTTTTTGTTCATTAACCATTAAAAGCAGCGTAAGTGAGCGAATACAGTCTTATGCCTTTACTCATGTTATTTCAAGCAAGCCTGTTTTAAATGCTGAATTCGCTAGTCCAAAGATACAAATAATTGATTTACAAAATTTAGCGGCGAGTGTTTTAGGAGAGCAAGCAGCCCAAGAAGGTTTTGCTGCATGGTTGAAATCACAAGATGAGAACTATGAACTAAATAATTCAGCGCCTGCCGAACTAATTACTACGACTGAATTGATGCTCTCTGGAGTTATCGGAGCACCATCGGCACGTGTACTAATATCATCCGTATTCAAAGACAAAGGTATAGATTTAGATGATGTGGTGAGTTTATTTGCCAGCACAACCGATGCGATACGTTTTAATCGTAATTTGTTAGAAAACGTAATGAATAATATTAGTCAGGGAATGAGTGTTGTAGATTCTGAAAATCGTATGGTGGGTTGGAATAAAAGTTACTTAGATGTTATGGATTACCCAGCTGGGTTTATTACTGTAGGTAAATCTATAGAGGACATTATTGGTTTTAACGCGAAACGTGGCTATTGTGGCCCAGGCGATATTCAAGAGCATATTTCTAAGCGTCTTGCACATTTAGAGAGCGGTATTGCTTATCGATTTGAACGCTTTAGGGATGATGGCATTATATTAGAAATCAGGGGTAATCCATTGCCAGGGGGCGGTTACGTAACTACCTATACGGATATTTCAGAATACAAAAAAATTGAAACCGAATTGCGAGAGGTTAATACGACCTTAGAGCAAAGGGTAGAAGAACGCACTATGACACTTTCTGAAGCAGTAACGCAGCTTAAAGAAGCTAAGCTAGAGGCTGAGCAGGCGACTATAAGTAAGTCAAGATTTCTTGCTGCAGCAAGTCATGATTTACTTCAGCCATTTAATGCCGCAAAACTATTTGCTGCAGTGCTTGAATCTGACAAAGACCCAATGCCACAAAAGAAGGTCGATATTGTTAAAAAAATGTCTTCAAGTTTGCAGTCTGCAGAAAATATTTTACGTTCATTAATCGAAATGTCTAAATTGGATACGGCAAATTTAGTCCCGAATATCAGTCGTTTTCCAATACAGTTAGTTCTAGATTCAGCCTATAGTCAATTTAGCGGCATAGCCGAAAACAAAGGCTTAATTTTATTAATAAATGCCTCGAATGCTATTGTTAGCTCAGATCGTCAACTGTTACAACGTGTATTGCAAAATTTAATTAGTAATGCTATTCGTTATACAGAAACTGGTAGTGTATCGGTTAATTGTCAGGTTTTAGATAACACGCTTAAAATTAAGGTTATTGATACTGGAATAGGTATTGCCGCTAAGGATAAAGTAGTTATTTTTGAAGAATTTAAGCAGCTAAAAACTCAAGTGCAGATACCTGAAGACCAAGGAATTGGAATAGGATTAGGTTTAGCTATTAGTCAACGTATTGCTATTTTGTTGGGTACTGAGATTAATCTTGAATCTAGAGTAGATGAGGGCAGCACTTTTTCAATTGATATTGATTTGAGTACTGATAATTCTGATGAAACAAATGTAAATATTCCAGTTTTTTTAGCAACTAAATCTAATTATCAAAATAAACTATCAATACTGTGTCTAGACAATGAAATACAAATTCTGACCGCAATGCAGGTGCTGTTAGAAGACTGGAATTGCGTGGTTAAGGTAGCAAGAAACCGTCAAGAATTTAATGATATTTTAGCCCAAGGGTTTATGCCAGATATAGTTTTTGCCGATTACCATTTAGATCATGATGATACGGGTATAGAAGTTTTAGATAGTTGCCGTGATGCAATAAATGCTGAATTTGTTATTATTTCTGCTGACCATAGTAGTGATTTGCAGGCAATTATTGAAGATCGGGAGTATCAGTTGCTATTAAAACCGGTTGATGCTGAGGATTTGAAAAAAATTATTGAAAATACTAATAGATAAACAAGCTTAGAAAGTTGTTTTTAATTCATCTTTAAGTGTATTTGCAATCATAACAATTTGAGTGCGATTATTGATTTCTAATTTACGCATTACGGCTGTTATATGAGCCTTTACAGTGGCTTCGGTTACATGCATTTCATATGCAATTTGCTTATTCAATAAGCCGCCCGAACAATGGTGAAAGACTTCATACTGCTTACTAGTTAACTCTGAGATTTTCTCTAATAAATGATTTTTGGTATGCAAAGTACCGCCATCATTTTTTGCAACTAGATTTGGAAAGTGCGCTTCACCGATAAGTATTTTCTCAATAGCTGTTTTCATGGTTTGCATATCTTCAGACTTTGATATAAACCCATTGGCACCGTTGTCAAATGCTGATTGCATAACATCTTGTGAGTCATGTGCAGAAATTAAGGCAATTTTTTGAGTAGGAAAGCGATTTTTTAAATGTACCAAGCCTGAGAAACCATTTGAATCAGGTAATTGTAAATCGAGTAGCAGTAAATCCATTAAACCATTTTTAATTAACTGATTTTCAGCTTCTAATAAAGTAGAAGTTTCTAAGCAATTAACATTATCTAAAGATAACTCAAGCGCCGCTTTTAAAGCTGAGCGAAACAAGGGGTGATCATCAGTGATAATGATATTAATCAATGATGAGTCTTTATTTACTGACATTTCGCACCTCCCAGGCTTATGTACAAATACAACAAGTAAATTTTTATATTTTTAATTATTTAGTTCATCAATAATTCTATATCTCTCAGATAATCTGATAAATATAAATTATTTTTTTATAATATAACTCAATTCCCTGCGAGATATTCATTTTTAAAGAGTTATCGGTTTAAGCGACCTTCAATTAGCTCACCAACAACTTCACTATTAGCCAGTGTAGATACATCACCTAAAGCATCATGTTCGTTTGCAGCAATCTTTCTAAGAATGCGACGCATGATTTTTCCAGAGCGTGTTTTAGGTAAGCCACTGGCCCATTGAATTAAATCGGGTGTTGCAATTGGCCCAATTTCTTTACGTACCCATTGTTTGAGTTCTTTAACTAAATCATCGTTAGCTACGGCATCAGCCATTGGGCTTACGTATATGTAAATTCCTTGACCTTTGATGTCATGCGGGTAGCCAACCACAGCGGCTTCGGCCACGGCAGGATGAGCAACTAGTGCACTTTCAACCTCGGCGGTTCCAATTCGATGACCAGAAACATTAAGTACATCATCCACTCTACCTGTAATCCAGTAGTAACCATCTGCATCCCTTTTTGCACCGTCACTAGTAAAGTAACTTCCTGGAAAAGTGGAAAAATACGTATCTATAAAGCGTTGATGATCGCCATAAAGTGAACGCATTTGTCCAGGCCAACTATCGGTAATCACTAAGTTACCTTCAGCTACTCCTTCAAGGGTATTGCCTTCACCATCAACTAAAGCTGGTTGAATACCGAAGAACGGACGTGTTGCCGAACCTGGTTTTAAGTCGGTAGCACCTGGAAGTGGTGTAATCATGCATCCTCCAGTTTCAGTTTGCCACCAGGTATCCACAATTGGGCAACGTTCTTCGCCAACTACTTTGTGGTACCAAGTCCAAGCCTCAGGATTAATCGGTTCGCCTACGGTTCCTAATAGACGTAAAGAAGAGCGCGACGTTGTTTTTACTAAATCTTCGCCTTCACGCATTAAGGCACGAATAGCAGTAGGTGCCGTATAGAAAATATTAACTTGGTGCTTATCGCAAATCTGCCAAAAGCGAGAGTAGTCTGGATAACTTGGAACACCTTCAAACATCACGGTTGTGGCGGCGTTAGCTAATGGACCGTAAATAATATAACTATGTCCGGTAATCCAACCCACGTCTGCGGTACACCAGTAAACATCACCTGGTTTGTAA
>CAJQOG010000041.1 GCA_905479875.1 uncultured Gammaproteobacteria bacterium | reverse complement strand
TGCATTGCCGCCAATGATGTAATCTAAAGGTACAAAAATATCTTGTCCTCTAATCGGCCCATTTTGAAATGGTACGTTTAATGGAAAGTGGCGATTACCAATTTCCATGCCTGCGGTGTCTCTAGGTAATAGTGCACAGGTAATGCCTAATTCTTTTTCATCACCTAATAACCCGTCTGGATCAAACCCGCATACAACATTCGAAGCAGAAACATATATCTTGAGTAAAGATGAAGGTGGGCGTCATACTCCATTCTTTAAAGGTTATCGTCCACAGTTCTATTTCAGAACAACCGATGTAACTGGCGAAGTGATCCTTCCAGAAGGCGTTGAGATGGTAATGCCTGGTGACAACATCAAGATGAATGTTGAATTGATTGCTCCTATCGCGATGGAAGACGGTTTACGTTTTGCTATTCGTGAAGGTGGCCGTACTGTAGGTGCGGGCGTTGTTGCTAAGATTCTTAAGTAACATACCCTGTCATACTGAATTCAATTCAGTATCCAGTAAAAAAACGGGCTTTATGCCCGTTTTTTTGTGGGCGAGGAAAATTTTTTATAAAAATTGCAATCAAAAGTCTCCTTCATACGTGTTAGTTAATGAGGAAATAAAAAACTCATAAATTTTAATTTGGAGATATTCATGAAAACTGATAAAAGAACTTTGGTAAGTGCTGCGATAGTAGGTTTAGTAACTTTAGGTTGTGTGGCTAGCGTTCAAGCCGTGCCAGATCAACCTAAGCAATGGGAAAAGTGTGCAGGTATTGCTAAAGCGGGAATGAATGATTGCGGCTCACTAGATGGTAAACATAGTTGTTCAGGTCAGTCGACTAGAGACAATGATGATAATGAATGGGTATATGTTCCAGAAGGTACATGCACAAAAATTACTGGTGGTGTAGTGGCGAAAGTAAAACCAGCAAAAACCGAGAAGAAGTCGTAATTGATTCTCTAATGCTACTGAATAAGCAAATAAGGGGGACAGGCTTAGGTTTAAGGTCTCCCCATGTAGATACACTTTTAACTGAGGATGTTGATATTCCTTGGTTAGAAGTGCTTGCCGATAACCATCTTGCTGCAGGTGGGTTTGACCGTGCATCTTTATTTGCTTTACGAGAAAAATTCCCAATGACCTTGCACGGGGTGAGTTCATCTATTGGTGGTTTAGATCCTATCGATAAGAAGTATTTCACTGATATTCGAAACTTAATGCAAGATTTAGAAATTACTTGGTTTTCTGATCACTTATGTTTTACTCAAATACAAGGAAAGCATAGCCACGATCTTTTGCCTTTACCCTATACTGAAGAAGCAGTAAAACACTGTGCACAAAAAATTCTAGACATTCAGGATTTTCTGCAAGAAACTATATTGATAGAAAATGTTTCAAGTTACATAAGCATTCGAAATACTGAAATGAATGAAGCTGAATTTGTTAAAGCTGTGGCTGAGGAAGCAGATTGTTTTTTGTTATTGGACTTAAATAATATATACGTTAATCAATATAATCATGGTGATGACGCACGACAATATATCGACATTATGCCCTTAGAGCGTATTAAAGAAGTTCACCTAGCTGGTTTTGAAAATAAACAAGATTACTTATTGGATGCACACAATAATCCTGTGGCGAGCGAAGTTTGGGAGTTGTATTCATATTTATTAGAAAAAAATCAATATGTTCCAACTTTGATTGAGTGGGATAATGCAATACCAAGTCTTGATAGATTATTGCAAGAAAAAAATCAAGCAGATAGTTTGCGGGAAAAATTTTTACAGGCTGCATGATGAACTTAGCAGAATATCAAGAATATTTTTCTAAAGCCTTGTTTAATTCAAGGCCTGATTTCGATTGGGGAAATGCTGTGATTAAACCTGCAGGTAGACTTGATATTCAGCAGTCGCTAGAAGTATACAGAACCAATACCCATGGTGCTTGTATCAACACACTAAAACAAATTTTTCCGATATGCATGAAAGTATTAGGAGTTGGCTTTTTTACAGCGCTTGCTAAACGTTATGTACAAAAGTACCCATCAAAAAACTCTGACCTTAATGCTTATGGCTCTAGTTTCTCGGAATTTATAAAATCGCAAAATATCTATCAAGATATAGCTCAGGATTTGCCATATCTTAAAGAACTGGCATTGTTAGAGTGGGATTTACATGCAGTTTATTATGTTGAAGATGATGAAAATTTTGATTGGTCATCATTGCAAACTAAATCAGTTGAAGAGCAACTTAAACTTAAACCAATATTAAGCCATTCTTTACGCTTGTTGAATATGCAGTTTCCAGTAGATAAAATATGGTTTGCGAATAACACTGGTGAGGCATCTACAATTACCGAAAATGAAACTTCGCCCTATCATTTAGTTATATCTCGCTACGATTATCGTGCTGTAGTAAAGCGTATAACGGAGCAAGAATATGTTTTGCTTAATATGCTATTAAGGGACACGAGTAACATGCAAGAATTAACTGAAAAATCTCAAGAGCTTGGTTTAATTCCATCTGAGTTTCTTACTCAATGGATGAAGAGCTCCTGGATAGTCGGCATGCGATTATGAAACATGAGTTTAGTAGTAAAGAATTGCAAAAGCTTTTTCAGTATTGTTGTGCCTTAACACTGCAAGACAGTGATGCCTACGATTTATTGCAAACGGCTATGGAGAAATATTTACGTAGTCAGTCTGCTGATTTAGATTATCCGCTTTCTTATATGCGACGTATTATTCGAAATGCACATATAGATCAATTACGTCATAACAGAATTATCCAGTGGGATGATTTTGATGAAAGTAATATTGATTCATCAGATATTGGATGGCAAAGTCTCGAACAAATGATAATCGATGAGAATGAAATTGAAAATCTGTTTTCAATGCTGTCAGGAATAGAAAGAGAGATATTGTTTCTTTGGGCGGTTGAAGGTTATAGCGTTCAAGAGGTAGCTGGGCATGTAGGGATGCCAAAAGGAACGATTTTATCGAGAATTTATCGCATGCGACAACGTATTAAAAAATCCCATCAAAAGATTTATGGAAATGGTGCTGTATGAGCGCATTAAAAAATAAACTAAAAAAAGAATTTGAAAATAAAAAACTTTCAGGGGAACAATTGCAAAATTTGCAAAGAATGCAAAAAACCTCACTTGGAAAATCGGTGAAAAATATTTGGAAGCGTTATGCGATTGCACTTAGCATTGTATTTGTAATGACAATTGCTGGGTTTATGACTATAAACCAAACGGGCAGTGCGACGGTGGTTGAAAAAATTGCCCATCAAGTGGCTACGCAACATGTAAAGTTAAAGCCATTAGATATTAGTAGCGATAAATTTATAGAAGTGCAGAGTTATTTTGAAAAATTAGATTTCAGGCCTGTGCGGCTAGAACAGATTCAAGGCGCATTAATTGGAGGGCGGTATTGTTCTTTACTAGGCGAGCCAGCAGCACAATTTCGTTATATTGATAAATCAGGCAATGAACAAACTCTTTATCAAGCTGAGTACACGGCGGTCCAGTTTAATGAGTTGGCTAATAATACAGCTCCTGAAACTATTTATGCTAAGGGAGTACCCATTACTATTTGGATGGATAAAGGGATTGTTTTCGCTCTTACCCAATAAAATCAGTGAAATTTAAATAATTTGTATTTAAATTTGAAATCATGCTTGTGCGACCACACATTTTATGTATAATTTGCATCCCTTGATCAGTGGGTCAAGAGTTCTTGCTTAGTTTATATTTCTCTAGTGATTGCCTTAACCACTGATTTTAAAGGAAATAACCAAATTTTTGCTGTCAGTACAGTATTGTATTAGCAGCTTTTTTTACGGCAGATATAAATTATGGCAAACCAAAACATCCGCATTCGTCTTAAAGCCTTTGATCATGCGTTAATTGATCAATCAGCTAAAGAAATTGTTGAAACCGCTAAACGTACAGGCGCTCAGGTTAAAGGTCCTATTCCTTTGCCAACTAAAATGGAGCGTTTTACCATATTGACTTCACCGCACGTAAATAAAGATGCGCGTGATCAATATGAAATTCGTACGCATAAGCGCATGATGGACATCGTTGAGCCTACTGATAAAACAGTAGATGCTTTAATGAAATTAGAATTGCCTACTGGTGTAGACGTTCAAATCAAACTAAATTAAGTTTTTGTTTGAAAAATGGTCAGTTTTAATCAATTGACTGTTGCAAGGTGTTAAAAGCTTGTTATAATAGCGAGCTAGCATTAACCGGCACATCGTTGGTCGGATTTAGAATTTAGTGGAAATACCCGTGTACTTTGTTGCGCGGGTGTTTTTTTGCAAAAAAGTTTGTATGTTGTTGATTTGGTTTAATCTCACATGGGTGACGTTGAAAACCAGCAAACATGAATTTAGGTAGTTGATCAATCGAAATCAACTACGAGTATAGAGGTATAAGCAAATGGCTATTGGGTTAGTAGGTCGCAAATGCGGCATGACGCGATTATTTACTGAAACGGGCGAGTCCGTTCCTGTAACTGTCGTGGAAGTACTACCGAATCGTGTTACTCAAGTTAAAACTGTTGAAACTGATGGGTATAGTGCGATTCAAGTAACCACCGGTTCACGTAAAGTTTCTAAAGTGGGTAAAGCGGTTGCCGGTCATTACGCCAAGTCAAATATTGAAGTGGGTCGTGGTCTTTGGGAATTCCGCACGGAAGACGTATCGGACGAAGTAACTGTTGGGCAAGAGTTCACAGTCGAGTTGTTTGAGGAAGGTCAAAAGATTGACGTATCAGGAACTTCAATAGGTAAAGGTTTTCAGGGTGGTGTTAAGCGTTGGAATTTTGCTATGCAAGATGCTACTCACGGTAACTCACTTTCGCATCGTGCTCCTGGTTCTATTGGTCAAAACCAAACCCCAGGTCGCGTATTTAAAGGTAAGAAGATGGCTGGCCATATGGGTGCCCGCAAAACGACTGAGCAAAGCTTAACTTTATTTAAGGTTGATGCAGAGCGTAACCTTCTTATGATTAAAGGTGCTGTACCAGGTGCTAAAGGCGGAGATTTGATTGTGAATCGTGCGGTCAAGTTTATTAATGCTAAGGGAGGCGCTTAATCATGGAATTACAATTACATGACAAAGGTAATGGCGTCACTGTTTCTGAGGTTACTTTCGGAAGAGCGTTTAATGAAGGTCTAGTTCATCAGGTAGTTACAGCTTATATGGCTGGAGCTCGTCAAGGTTCAAAGGCTCAAAAAAATCGCGCCGCTGTAAGTGGTGGTGGTATTAAGCCTTGGCGTCAAAAAGGTACTGGCCGCGCACGTGCTGGTACTATTCGTAGTCCAATTTGGGTTGGTGGTGGACGTACTTTTGCTGCACAGCCGCGTGACTACTCGCAAAAAGTTAATAAAAAGATGTATCGCGCTGCGATGCAGTCTTTGTTATCAGAATTGGTTCGTCAAGAGCGTTTGGTTATTGTTGAAGAGTTCACTGTTGCTGAGCCGAAAACAAAAGTTCTTGCCGGCAAGCTTAAAGACATGGGTTTCGGCAATGCCTTAATCGTTGTTGAAGCATTTGACGAGAAATTACATTTGTCTTCACGCAACTTGCCGCGAGTTAATGTTTTAGAAGTTAATTCAATTGATCCGGTTAGTTTGTTGTATTACGACCGTGTAATTATGACAGTTGGTTCGGTTCGCGTTTTAGAGGAGAAACTAGGATGAGTAAGCAAGCGCTCACAGAGCGTATCTCCACTATATTAGTAGAGCCGCACATTAAAGAAAAAAGCATGCTATTGATGAGTAAAAATCAAGTGGCATTTAAAGTTCGCGTTGATGCAACTAAGCCTGAAGTAAAGGCTGCTGTTGAATTAATGTTGGATAAAAAAGTTGAGTCAGTCAACATCTTAAATGTCAAAGGCAAAACAAAACGTGCCGGCGCTCATTTTGGAAAACGTAAGGATTGGAAAAAGGCTTACGTTACTTTGGCAGACGGACAGGAAGTTGACTTCCTGGGTCTTGAATAATTTACTTCGCATAGCGAAAAGTAAGCAAGAGTAATAATCATGGCATTACATAAAGCAAAACCAACATCGCCGGGTCGTCGTTTTACAGTTTCTGTAAAAACTGAAGGCTTGCACAAAGGTGCACCTTTCGCGGCGTTATTGGAAAAGAAAAGTAAAAATGGTGGTCGTAATAATAACGGTCGTATCACTACGCGTCATCGCGGTGGTGGGCATAAGCAGCATTACCGTATTATTGACTTTAAGCGCAACAAAGATGATATCCCGGGCAAAGTAGAGCGCTTGGAATATGATCCAAACCGTAGTGCACATTTGGCTTTAGTTTTATATGCAGATGGTGAGCGTCGTTATATTATTGCTCCTAAAGGCGTTAAGGCTGGTGATCCAATTCAGTCTGGTATGCACGCCCCGATTAAATCGGGTAACTGTATGCCATTAAGAAACATTCCTGTTGGTACTTTGGTTCATTGTATTGAAATGAAGCCTGGTAAAGGTGCTCAAATAGCACGTTCAGCAGGTACTTCAGCCCAGCTAGCCGCACGCGAAGGTATGTACGCAACATTGCGTTTGCGTTCAGGTGAGATGCGTAAGATTCCTGCGGATTGCCGTGCCACTATTGGTGAAGTCGGTAATGACGAGCACAGCTTGCGTAAGTTGGGTAAAGCGGGTGCAACACGCTGGCGTGGTATTCGTCCTACGGTTCGTGGTGTAGCTATGAACCCGGTTGATCATCCACACGGTGGTGGTGAAGGTCGTACTTCGGGCGGTCGTCATCCAGTAACTCCATGGGGTGTTGCTACCAAAGGTAAGAAAACTCGTTCTAATAAGCGTACAGATAAAATGATTATCCGTCGCCGTAAAGCTAGAAAATAAGTTAAAGGTTAAATGACATGCCACGTTCATTGAAAAAAGGTCCATTTATTGATTTGCACTTAGAAAAGAAAGTGCAAGTTGCGATTGAGACAAACAACAAGCGCCCGATCAAAACATGGTCGCGTCGATCTATGATCTCTCCAGATATGGTTGGATTTACGATTGCGGTACATAACGGTCGTCAACACGTTCCAGTATTGGTTTCAGAGAACATGGTTGGTCATAAGTTAGGTGAATTCGCTGCCACTCGTACCTACCGAGGTCACTCGGCAGACAAGAAAGCGAAACGTTAATAAAGGTTGAATGACATGCAAGTAATAGCAAAACATCGTTTCGCCCGCATCTCGCCACAAAAGTGTCGCTTAATTGCAGACATGATTCGTGGTAAAGACGTGAGCGAAGCATTAACTACTTTGTCTTTTATGCCAAAGAAAGGTGCAGTCCTTGTGAAAAAGGTGCTCGAATCAGCAATAGCTAATGCCGAGCATAATCACGGTGCCGATATTGATGAGTTGAAAGTTTCAACTATCATGGTCGACGCAGGTCCTGTACATAAGCGTATGCGTGCAAGAGCTAAAGGTCGCGGTAATCGTATCCTTAAGCGCACAAGTCATATTATGGTTGAGGTTGCTGACCAGTAGGTCTGCAAGTTCAAGAACACTTTTAGTATTTAAAGTTTAGAGAAAACCTATGGGTCAAAAAGTTCATCCAATTGGAATTCGCCTGGGCATCACGCGTGACTGGTCTTCGAAATGGTATGCCAATTCTGAAGATTATGCTCGCTACGTTCATTCGGATCACAAAGTTCGTCAATATCTAACTAAGAAATTGGCACAAGCGTCGGTAAGTTTTATACAAATCGAACGCCCTGCGAAAAAACTGCATGTGACTATTCACACTGCAAGACCAGGAATTGTGATCGGTAAGAAAGGTGAAGATATCGAGCGTTTACGTCGTGAAGTTGCACAGCTTACTGAGCTACACATAAACGATGTTCGTATGAGTATTGCTGAAATTCGTAAACCTGAATTAGATGCTCAATTGGTTGCTGAAGGCGTAGGTCAACAATTAATTCGTCGTGTTATGTTCCGTCGTGCAATGAAGCGTGCAGTAACTAACACAATGCGTTTAGGTGCTCAAGGCATCAAAATTAAATTATCGGGTCGTTTGAATGGTGCTGAAATTGCACGTTCTGAATGGTACCGTGAAGGTCGTGTGCCATTGCATACATTCCGTGCGGATATTGATTATGGTTTCGCAGAAGCTTTGACAACATACGGAATTATTGGCATTAAAGTGTGGATCTTTAAAGGTGAAATTTTCGGGGCTATGCCGTCATTAACACCTGCAAGCACACGCGGCTCTGGTAAGAAGGGGTAAACAGAGATGTTACAACCAAAAAGATCAAAATATCGCAAGATGATGAAGGGCAAAAACCGTGGGTTAGCTAACCGTGGTAGTTCAGTATCATTCGGTGAGTACGGACTTAAGGCTGTTGGCCGTGGTCGTATCACTGCAAGACAAATTGAAGCGGCTCGTCGTGCGATGACTCGTCACGTAAAACGTGGCGGTAAAATCTGGATTCGAATTTTTCCAGACAAACCAATTACGAAAAAACCTTTAGAAGTTCGTCAAGGTAAAGGTAAAGGTAGCGTTGAGTATTACGTTGCTCAAATTCAACCTGGTCGTATGTTGTATGAAATGGAAGGCGTGAGTGAAGAAATTGCTCGTGAAGCTTTCCGTTTAGCAGCGGCTAAGTTGCCACTTCCAACTAAATTTGTTTCCCGTCAGGTGATGTGATGAGCGATATATTAAAAGCAGATGATCTGCGTAACAAAACTGTTGAAGAGCTTAATGCTGATTTAATTAACATTCGCAACTCTCAATTTAAATTGCGTTTACAAGCTGCAACAGGTGAAGCATTGAAGCCGCATGAGTTCAAAGCAGCTCGTCGCAACATTGCACGAATTAAAACGGTTCTCAATGAGAAAGCCCAAGCAGGTAGTGCGAAATGACTGAAACTACAGAAAAGAAAATAATCCGTACCCTAACCGGTAAGGTTGTTAGTAACCGTATGACTAAAAGTATTACGGTTTCTATTGAGCGTCGTGTTAAGCATCCGCTATATGGTAAGTACACAACTAAGTCTACTAAGCTGAAAGCACATGATGAAAACAATGATTGTAATATTGGTGATTTAGTAAAAATCACTGAGTGCCGTCCACTTTCAAAAACAAAGTCTTGGACTTTGCATGAAATTGTTGAACGTGCAGCAATCTAAATAAACGATATTAATACAAGATTTAATTAAAGGAAACTGCGGCAATGATACAGATGCAATCCATGCTAAATGCAGCCGATAACAGTGGTGCGCGCCGTGTAATGTGCATCAAAGTACTGGGTGGTTCTAAGCGTCGTTACGCCAATGTGGGCGACATTATTAAAGTGAGTGTTAAAGACTCAATACCACGCGGTAAAGTAAAAAAGGGTGAAGTGTATAACGCAGTAGTTGTACGTACTCGTAAAGGCGTTCGTCGCCCTGACGGTTCACTTATTCGTTTTGATGGCAACGCAGCAGTTCTTTTGAATGCTCGTTTTGAGCCAATTGGTACACGTATTTTTGGTCCTGTAACACGTGAGCTGCGTAATGAGCGTTTTATGAAAATCGTTTCATTAGCACCTGAAGTGTTGTAAGCCGAGGTTATATAGATATGCAACGTTTTAAGAAAAATGATGAAGTAATCGTAATTACTGGTAAAGATAAAGGTAAGCGCGGTACCGTTCTTAAAGTAATGCCTGAGAAAGAAGATATTCTTGTTGAAGGTATAAATAAAGTTAAGAAACATCAAAAACCAAATCCTAATGCAGGCGTTCCTGGTGGCATCATTGAAAAAGAAATGCCATTAGATATTTCAAATGTTATGCATTACAACCCGAGCACCAAAAAAGGTGAGCGTATCGGTTTTAGAGTTGATGAAAAGAGTGGTAAAAAAGTTCGCTTCTTTCGTTCAGACGAACAACCGGTAACACAAGACCTGTAATAAATTACATAGTCTTAAATTAAAGAGCATAAGAAAATGGCACGTTTAAAAGAATTTTACAATGAGACAGTTCTTCCACAATTAATGGAAAAATTCTCTTATGACAGCGTAATGCAAGCTCCACGCATCACTAAAATCACTCTTAATATGGGTGTAGGTGAAGCGCTAGCTGATAAAAAGATTTTAGAAAACGCTAGATCTGATATGACTAAAATTGCTGGCCAACGTCCAGTAACTACTTTAGCTCGTAAATCAGTGGCAGGTTTCAAAATTCGTGAAGGTTACCCAATTGGTTGTAAAGTAACTTTACGTAAACAAAATATGTATGAGTTCCTAGATCGCTTAGTAAACATATCAATCCCACGTGTACGTGATTTCCGTGGTTTGAATCCTAAGTCATTTGACGGTCGTGGTAATTACAGTATGGGTGTGCAAGAGCAAATCATCTTTCCTGAAATTAACTATGATGAAATTGATACTTTGCGTGGTATGGATATTACTATTACTACTACAGCAAAAAATAATGAAGAAGGTCGCGCTTTACTTGAAGCGTTTAACTTCCCATTTAAAAAATAATTAAGTATTTAATAGAGACAAATAAGAGAAAACGATATGGCTAAGCAATCAATGATACAACGTGAGTTTAAAAGAGAACGCACCGTTGCTAAATTTGCCAAAAAACGTGACGCTTTAAAAGCAATCATGAAAGACCCAAAGTCTACTGATGATGAGATTTTTGAGGCACAACAAAAATTGCAAAAATTGCCGCGTAACGCTTCACCAAGTCGTTTGCACAATCGTTGTAATTTAACCGGTCGTCCACACGGCTACTATCGTAAATTTGGCTTGTCGCGTAACAAATTACGTGAGCATGCAATGCGTGGTGAACTTCCGGGTTTATCTAAGGCTAGTTGGTAATTATTGTTTTTAGTAATTGACTAAAACAAGACTAAGATTTTAAAGAGTAAAACATCATGAGTATGACAGATCCAATCGCTGATTTATTAACACGTATCCGTAACGGTCAATCGTCAAATAAAGCAAGCGTAAACGTACCAGCTTCTACTAAGAAGAAAGCAATTTTGGATGTATTGAAAGCAGAAGGTTTTATTGCTGGCTATACAGAAACTCAAGATGGTGCACACAAGAATTTGGCAGTTGAATTGAAGTATTTTCAAGGCCGCCCAGTAATTGAGCAAATCAAACGCATTAGTCGTCCTGGTTTACGCAGTTATAAAGGTAAAGAAGATCTACCTAAAGTATTAGGTGGTTTAGGAGTTGCGATTGTATCAACTTCAAATGGTGTAATGACAGATCGCGAAGCGCGTGCTCAAGGTCATGGCGGAGAAGTTCTCTGCTTTGTGTCTTAAGCAATACTCATTATCGTCGTTTATAAATAATTTTTTTAAGGTAGCAAACAATGTCTAGAGTGGCAAAAAAACCGGTCGAAATGCCAAAAGGTGTAGAAGTGACGATTAATCGTCAAGACCTGTCATTCAAAGGTTCAAAAGGCACATTGCAATTGCAATTGCATTCTGATGTAACCGTTGAGCAAAATGAAAACACACTGCAAATTGCACCTCGCAATAACAGTCGTCAAGCCATGGCATTAGCGGGCACAATGCGTTCGTTAGTACAAAACATGGTGACTGGTGTAACAACTGGTTTTGAGAAAAAATTAGAGCTTAGAGGCGTTGGTTATCGTGCTAAAGCACAGGGTAATTCATTAAATCTTAATTTAGGTTTTTCTCATCCTGTAGAGTACGCCATACCAGAGGGTGTGAAGGTAGAAACTCCTAGCCAAACTGAAGTTGTGGTTAGTGGTATTGATAAACAACAGGTTGGACAAGTTGCAGCGGATATACGTGCATATCGTCCACCTGAGCCTTATAAAGGTAAGGGTGTTCGTTATTTAGGTGAGCACGTAATTATGAAAGAAGCTAAAAAGAAGTAATTTTTAAGTTTCTTTTCAAACAAATTGTAATAGTAAAAAGTTTAATTAGGCAGAACTGCAATGGATAAAAAATTAGCACGCCAACGTCGCGCCAAGCGCACTAGGGCGAAGATTCGTGAACTAGAAGTAGCGCGTTTAACAGTTACTCGTAGCCCACGTCATATCTATGCACAAGTATTTACCGCTGACGGTAGCAAGGTATTAGCTGCTGCAAGCACATTAGATAAAGCAATTGCTGGTGACCTTAAGTACACCGGTAATGTTGAAGCGGCAAAAGCAGTTGGTGCTGCAATTGCAGAAAAAGCTAAAGCGGCTGGTTTATCCAAAGTAGCTTTTGATCGTGCTGGTTACCAGTATCACGGTCGAGTTCAAGCTCTAGCAGATAGCGCGCGTGAAGGCGGTTTAGACTTCTAAGAAGTTTTGACATTTTAATAAATTTTTAAGTACTCAAGTGCACTTTTAAAAGCAACGAGAACAGGTTATGGCAGAACAACAACGTGGTGATAGAAACAAGACTGATGACTTAACTGAAAAGTTAGTTACAGTAAATCGTGTTTCTAAAGTAGTAAAAGGTGGTCGTCAATTTAGCTTTACCGCATTAACAGTAGTTGGTGATGGTAATGGTAAAGTTGGTTTTGGTTACGGTAAGGCAAAAGAAGTACCTATCGCTATCCAAAAGGCTATGCAACAAGCTCGTCGTCAAATTATTGATGTGAACTTGAAAAATGACACCTTACAATACACATTAAAGGGTCGTCATGGCGCTTCACGAGTTTACATGCAGCCTGCATCAGACGGTACTGGCGTAATTGCTGGTGGCGCAATGCGTGCAGTTTTGGAATGTGCTGGAGTACGTAATGTATTAGCTAAGAGTTATGGTTCGCGTAACCCGATCAACTTAGTGCGCGCTACGATTAAAGCCCTTGATGGGATGCATTCACCTGCAAGTATTGCTGCAAAACGTGGCAAGAAAGTTGCTGAAATTAAAAGCTAAATTATAAAGAATACTGGATAAGTCCATGACACAGAAAAAAGTTAAAGTTACTTTGCTAAAAAGTACCAGCGGTCGCTTAAAGTCACATAAAGCCTGTGTAGCAGGTTTGGGTTTACGTCGTATCCGTCATTCAGTTGAAGTTATCGATACCCCGGAAAACCGTGGCATGATTAATAAGGTTTCCTACTTATTAAAAGTAGAAGAGGCTTAAAGGTAAATGAGTATGCAATTAAATACATTAAAACCTAATGCAGGTAGCCGCAAAGCCGGTAAACGTGTTGGTCGTGGCATTGGTTCAACCCTAGGTAAAACTTGTGGTCGTGGACATAAGGGTCAGAAAGCACGTTCTGGTGGTTTTCATAAAGTTGGTTTTGAAGGTGGTCAAATGCCTTTACAACGTCGTTTGCCTAAAGTTGGATTTACTGCACGTAAATCAGCTTATTATGCTGAAGTTCGTTTAGACGAATTGTTAAAAGTAGAAGGCGATCTTATTGATATCTTGACACTTAAACGTGCCAACGTTGTAGCTGCTAATGCAAAGACTGTAAAAATCTTCGCATCAGGCAAAATTGATAAAGCATTTACCGTACAAGGTGTACGTGTAACTAAAGGTGCCCGAGTTGCTATTGAAGCAGCTGGCGGCACGATTACAGAATAAGTAAAAGGTAATAAAGTGGCTAAAGCACCAAAACCAGCAGACGCAATAACAGGAACACGTTCTAAAGAATTAAAAGGACGTATATGGTTTTTGTTGGGTGCGTTATTGGTTTATCGCGTCGGTACATTTATTCCTATTCCTGGAGTAGATCCAGCACGTTTTAAAGAATTGCTAAACTTAGGCGGTGGTCAAGGTGGTATCTTTGACGTAATGAATATGTTTAGTGGTGGTGCATTAGAGCGTTTAAGCATTCTTGCTCTAGGTATTATGCCTTACATAACAACTGCTATTATTGTGCAGATTATGACTGCCATGGTTCCACGTTTTATGGAGCTTAAAAAAGAAGGTCAAGCAGGACAACGTAAGTTAACTACTTATACACGTTACGGTACTTTGTTACTAGCATCTGTGCAGTCGTTCTTTACTTCGGTTGCTTTGCAGAACCAAGGTATTGCAATTAACCCAGGTATTCAGTTTTTAATTATATCTGTTGTGTCTTTAGTGACAGGTGCGATGTTCTTAATGTGGTTAGGTGAGCAGATTACAGAACGTGGAATTGGTAACGGTATTTCCTTATTGATTCTTGCCAGTATTGTTGCTGGCTTACCAGGAGCTTTTGGTAATTCAATGACATTGGTGAATGAAGGCCAATTGCATCCAGGCACGGCGTTGATTATTTTCATTGGTGTATTGGCAGTTGTTTATGGTGTTTGTTATTTCGAAAGAGCATTACGTAAGATTGCGGTGAATTATGCCAAACGTATGCAGGGTCGTAAGATGATGGCTGGACAAAGTAGTCATCTTCCATTCAAGGTTAATATGTCAGGTGTTATGGCACCGATTTTTGCCTCTAGTTTAATTTTGTTTCCAGTGACAATTGCTGGCTTAGCAGGAAGTAGTGATAAGTTCTCTTGGTTGCAAGATGTTGCTGCAAAAATTGGCCCAGGTCAGCCATTGTATATATTGTTATATACCACAATGATCATTGGATTCTGTTTCTTCTGGGTCGCCTTAGTGCAAAAGCCTGAAGAGATTGCTGATAACTTAAAAAAATCTGGTGCATTTATTCCAGGTATTCGTCCAGGCAAACAAACTGGCGAGTACATTGATAAGGTACTAACAAGACTAACATTCTGGGCTGCGATTTATGTAACCGTTGTTTGTTTGATACCAGAATTTTTGATCTTAAAGTTTAAAGTTCCGTTTTATTTTGGTGGTACGTCATTGCTGATTATTGTTGTTGTTTTCATGGACTTCATGTCACAACTCCAAGCGCATATGATGTCGCATCAATACGAGGGTTTGATGAAGAAATCAAACTTCAAAGGTAAGAAAAAGTAGACAATAAAGAAGGAATGCTCCTTTTATTGTCGAGGGTAAAATTATGAAAGTACGTGCTTCAGTAAAGAAAATTTGTCGTAACTGTAAGGTAATTCGTCGTAACCGTCAGGTTCGTGTGATTTGTACCGACCCACGCCATAAACAGCGTCAGGGTTAATTGGTTATAGCATAAGTAAACAAAATATTTTTAATAGCTTATTTTAAAGAAATAGGTTCGGAGTAAGATTTATGGCTCGTATAGCTGGTATTAACATCCCGTCAAATAAACATACGGTGATTGCATTGACAAGCATCTATGGTGTTGGGTTAAGTCGTTCTAGAAAAATCTGTGATGCAGCTGGCGTTACAGAAAGTACTAAAGTTCGTGACCTAACAGATGATGAAGTAGGTAAATTACGTGATCAAGTAGCTGCTTTCACAGTTGAAGGTGATCTTCGCCGTGAAGTATCTATGGATATCAAACGTTTAATGGATCTTGGTTGTTATCGTGGTATTCGTCATAGACGTGGTTTGCCTCTTCGCGGCCAACGTACTAAAACGAACGCTCGAACTCGTAAGGGTCCTCGTCGTCCAATTCGCAAGTAATATCGTTTAAACACAATTAAGCAGCATATTGTAGGAATTCATTATGGCTAAAGCGC
>CAJQOG010000040.1 GCA_905479875.1 uncultured Gammaproteobacteria bacterium | reverse complement strand
TCGTAAGAATGTTGGCGTTGGTGTGCTGAATAGCATTATGTCTGCTGAAGCAAATGGCCGAACACGAATTGTATTAAGTCTCGATTCCATGGTGCCATACAAAACACGAACTGAAGGTAACTCAGTGGTATTAACCTTAGGTGATTCTTCTTCGTACAGCCAAGCCTTTGTATCTGAACCTGTAGCGGCTCCTACAATTACCCAAGCTCCAAGAAATGTTGTAACTAGCAACTCATCAAGATATGCCTCAAACGCTGGCATTCGCGATGTAAACTTTCGTCGTGGCTCTGATGGCGCTGGACGTGTTGTTGTAAAACTAGCAGATCCAAGTACGCAAGTTGATGTTGCTGAAAGTGGCGGCAAGATTGTTGCAACTTTTAAAGATGCTGATGTTGCTGCAAATTTACAACGTCGTATGGATGTAATTGATTTTGGAACACCAGTTACCTTAGTTGATACAATTTCTAGTAATGGTGATACCCGCATGCTGATATCTGCTAAAGGTGATTATGATCAATTGGTATATCAGTCTGAAGATACGTTTACTATTGAGATTCGTGAGAAAGTTTCAGTTCCGGCAAATTTGCAGTTGTTAGAAGATCGCGAATACACTGGTACACCAATCAACCTTAATTTTCAAAGTATTGATGTTAGAGCTGTATTGCAACTCTTGGCAAGTAATGGCGATTTCAATATTGTAGTTAGTGATAGCGTTTCAGGTACTGTAACTTTAAGATTGCAAAATGTTCCATGGGATCAGGCTTTAGATATTGTTTTACAAACAAAAGGTTTAGATAAGCGAACTAAAGATAATGTAGTGTTGGTTGCTCCTGCTGCTGAGCTTGCTGCTCAAGAACAGCAACAATTACAAGCAATTAAAGACCTTGAACAACTTGCACCATTACGTTCTGATATTATCCAAATCAATTATGCAAAAGCTTCAGATATTAAAGCTTTACTAGAAGAGAGCAGCACTGGAGGTAGTAGTGGTGAAAGTGTACGAGGTCAATCGTTCTTGTCTTCTCGAGGCAGCGTGACTATTGATGATCGTACTAATAGTCTCTTGGTTTATGATACCAATGAAAAATTAGAAGAAATTCGCAATTTGATTGAAGTTTTAGATATACCTGTAACTCAGGTGTTAATTGAGTCACGTGTTGTGGTGGCTAATACGGACTTTAGTCGTGAGTTAGGCGTTAGAGCTGGATTCTCTTCAGTGTCTGATAATAGTTCAGATGGTTTAATATCGGTATCAGGAACAAATAATGCCGCTGTTGAAACGATGAATAGTTTTAGTGATGCCGCAGCTGAGAATGCTGAATCGTTCCTTGCTGGAACACCATTTGTTCCAGTACGTGGTGCCTATGCAGCTGATCGCTTAAATGTTAATTTGCCTGTAACATCTCCTGCGGGAAGCATTGGTTTGGCTATACTAAATGGTAGTTATTTAGTTGACTTGGAATTGTCAGCATTACAAGCAGAAGGTCGTGGTGAAATTATTTCAAGTCCACGTGTTACTGCTACCAATCAACAGGAAGCATCTATTTTGCAAGGTGTGCAAATACCATTCCAAGAAAATTCAGGCGGTGGTGGTGGTGCTACTACAACGTCGTTTAAAGATGCGGTACTTAGCATGAAAGTGACTCCTCTCATAACTCCTGATGAGTATGTCATTATGGACTTAGACATCGCACAAGATTCTGTAGGTCAATTAGTTCCAGGCTCTAATGGTGGATTTGTACCAAGTATCGATACTCGCCAACTAACCACTCAAGTGCGTATTAAAAACGGTGAAACAGCGGTTTTAGGTGGTATTTACGAAACTGAAACACGTAATGGTGTTACCAAGGTTCCCGTATTAGGTGACTTGCCAGTTGTGGGTGGTCTGTTTAGGTCAAAAACTCGTTCTGAAGATAAATCTGAAATGCTTATATTCATCACTCCTAAAATTTTGAATGATGATAATTTGACTGATTAAATAAAAATTATCTTTTAAAAAAACACAACTAGGCAACTACCTAGTTGTGTTGTAGTATTAGAATATGTCCAACCATAAGAACATAATATTAGTTGGACCGATGGGAGCAGGAAAATCAGCTGTCGGTCGACAGCTTGCTCAAAAACTGAAACGCCATTTCCACGACTCTGATCATCATATTGTTGCCCGTACTGGGGTAGATATCAGTTACATCTTTGAAAAAGAAGGTGAAGATGGTTTTCGCAAACGTGAAACAGAAGCAATTCTCAAGCTATGCGCTAAAGATAATATCCTCCTCTCAACAGGTGGAGGTTCAGTAATTCGAAAAGAAAATCGTGAAGCCATTAGCGCTAACGGATTAGTTATTTATTTACACGCTTCAGTCAATCAACAGGCTAGACGTACTAAGAAGAAAGATAACCGCCCCTTACTTAAAGAAGATGACCCCGAAAAAGTTTTACGTCGTTTGATGACAGATCGTGAACAGTTTTATAGGCAAGTCGCTGATATAGTTATTAATACCGATGAGCAAAAAGTTTCAAACGTGGTCAATATTATTGTTGAAAAATTAGAAAAATCAGCTATGCAAAAACAAACCATTGAACTGAAATCGGTTTCAGTTAATACAAAAAATCGTGTTTACCCAGCTTTTATCGGTATCAATTTGCTGGAATCTCCAGAGCAAGTTAGTTCATTATTTTCTCAGCCAGCAATAGTTATAACAGATGAAAATTTAGATGAGTTGTATCGTTCAAAACTGGAAGCGAAAATAAAACCTTTAGCTTGGTTGGTGGTACCGGCCTCCGAAGAGTCAAAATCTTTTGACACTTATCAATGGTTGCTTAGTGAGCTAGTAGCGCTTGGTGTGAAACGTGATGTAGTGCTTATTGGTATAGGCGGCGGAGTAGTAGGAGATCTTACCGGTTTTGTTGCAGCATCCTATATGCGTGGGACGCAACTGATGCATATACCTACTAGCTTGCTTGCTATGGTGGACTCATCCATAGGTGGTAAAACTGGAATTAACCTAGCTGAAGGTAAAAATTTAGTAGGTTCAATTTATCAGCCATATACAGTGATCGCAGATTTGGATTTTATTAAAACTTTACCTGAGCGTGAGTATCTATCTGGATTAGCTGAAGTTATTAAATATGCTCTTTTATATGACTATAAATTACTTGAAAAACTAGAAGACAAATACGAAGACATCATAAACCGAGACATGCTGGTTTTGAGTGAGATTGTCAGCCGCTGTATAGAAATTAAAGCTGAAATTGTTGAGGCTGATGAGCATGATTATGGACAGCGCATGTTGCTTAACTTGGGGCATACCTTTGGTCATGCAATTGAAACTTTGCAGGCGTATAAAGGTTTTAAACATGGTGAGGCGGTTGCAATTGGAATGTGTATGGCAGCTGATTTGTCCGCTCAAATAGGTAAAATTAGTGAGCTAGACGCCAAGCGTGCCAATCGTTTGATTGCGAGCTTTGGCTTACCAACAAAATGGCCAGATTTTAAGGTCGATGAATTTATTCAAGTGATGCAAGGTGATAAAAAAAATACCAGTGCTACACAACGTTTTATTTTGCTTAAAAAACTTGGTGATGCCTATGTCGATGAAAGTATTGGTCGTGAACAAATTGAACAAGTATTAACAAGTTACTTATAAATTAGATGTCAATGTACTCACAAAATTATTTCGCCAGCTATGCGGTTAGCACAGCTCAATCATCCGGTAGACAATTTCAAGAATCGTCAGATACAAAAAGAGATTCGTTCCAAAGAGATCGTGACCGTATTATTCATGCGAATGCATTTCGACGGTTAATGTATAAAACTCAAGTATTTGTAAATTACGAAGGCGATATGTATAGAACACGCCTTACACATTCTTTAGAAGTTGCACAAATTGGACGAAGTGTCGCTCGCAATCTAAATCTTAATGAGGCACTCACCGAAGCTATTTGTTTAGCGCATGACTTAGGACACACGCCTTTTGGACATGCAGGGCAAGACGCTTTAAATACTTGCATGCGAGACTATGGAGGGTTTGAACATAATCTACAGTCACTACGTGTTGTTGATGTTCTTGAAAAACGCTATGCCGCATTTCCAGGGTTAAATTTAATGTTTGAAACTCGTGAAGGAATTTTGAAACATTGCTCAAAGCGTAATGCAAAAACACTAGGGAAACTTGGAGAACGTTTTTTAAAGAGAGAGCAGCCTTGTCTAGAGGCTCAAATTGCTGATATTTCTGACGCTATTGCTTATAACAATCATGATGTAGATGATGGTTTACGTGCTGGCTTATTAACGGTACAAGGCCTGTGTGAAACGGAGTTGTTTAGTGCTAAATTTGAGCTGGTTAAAAAACAATATCCAGATTTAGAAGGAAGCCTTTTGCACAATGAAATTATTCGTCGCATGATAAATGATTTAGTTCTAGATTTACAAAACAACTCTGCTAGTAATATTCGTGATTTAAATCCTCTGTCTGTTAAAGATGTTCGCCAAGCGGGTCGGAAAATGATATTAATGAGCGAAAAGATGTTAGATAAACATCAAGAGCTTAAAAAATATTTATTTAAAAATTTCTATAAGCATAATAAGGTGCTAGAAATGAATAGCCATGCAGATAAAGTGGTTACTACCTTATTTAATGCGTATTTAAACGACCTAGGTTTGCTGCCACCAGAACATAGGCAAAAGGCTTTGAGTGAAACTGAACTATCAGTAGAAGACCAAAAGGCTCGTGCGGTAGCAGATTATATCGCGGGTATGACTGATCGATTTGCAGAACAAGAATGTTCTAATTTTAGATGCTAGTGCCTGAAAATTCGACGTTTTAGCATCAAATGAGTGGTCAAGTAAGCATCCAAAAGCTTAGAAGTGTAAAATAGACTTAATCTACAAATTCTAGTCGGCTTCATCTATGTCAAAAAACACTTTAAAGAATGATCGCTTCATTCGAGCTCTCTTACGTCAGCCTGTTGATAGAACACCCATTTGGATTATGCGTCAGGCTGGTCGTCATTTACCAGAATATAAAGCCCTTCGTGCCGAGGCTGGTGATTTTATGGCCTTGTGTACCAATCCAGAGCTTGCTTGCGAAGTTACCTTGCAACCGCTTAGGCGCTATGATTTAGATGCTGCAATTTTATTTTCTGACATCTTAACCATTCCTGATGCGATGGGTCTTGGTTTGCATTTTGTAACCGGCGAAGGGCCGCGTTTTAAAAACCCAGTGTCAACGCTTGCGGAAATTAAAAAACTTGCTGTGCCAGACATGGACGGTGAGCTTAAGTACGTACCTGATGCGGTTAGTAAAATTCGTAAGGCTTTAGATAATTCAGTTCCATTAATTGGTTTCACTGGAAGTCCTTGGACATTGGCTACTTATATGGTTGAAGGTGGTCCCAGTAAAAATTATTCCAAGGTTAAAGGTTTGCGTTATCAAGACCCCAAAGCCATGCATACCTTATTGGATATTCTTGCAGACTCATGTATAACTTATCTTAATGCACAAATCGAAGCAGGTGCACAAGCCTTGCAAATTTTCGATTCGTGGGGTGGAGTACTCAATACGGCAGATTATCAAGAGTTTTCATTACACTACATGCATAAAATAATTG
>CAJQOG010000039.1 GCA_905479875.1 uncultured Gammaproteobacteria bacterium | reverse complement strand
GCAACACATTACGATCAAGAGATTCAAAATCATCACCCAAGTAATTTCTGGGGCACTCGAACTGAAGAGGGTTTCGGGAATAATTTAATTTGGTCAGGAACCGAAAGTGCAGAAGGCCAATTTAATGGTTACATTGAAGGGGCTTTAAGCGCGAGTATTAATACTTTGCAAACATTAAATGTATAAATATAAAATAATTAAATAAGTCTCGGCCATCTATCGTGCACAGCATCTTCAAAATTTGGTTCAATAGTTACAACATATACTCTTAAAATATGTTGGTCGCGGACGATTAAGCCTTGAAGATATTGCCCGCTGGTCACTTCAAACCAGTGACTTTTGCCTAAGTGGTCTTTTTCCATAAAGGCTAAAACGGCAATTTTAATGGGGCGTGGACTGTATTTATCCCACGTGCCAGCCAATATGGATTCGTGTCGGGCCCAACCACCTAAGGGTAGTCGGCCCGATTGTTCGCGACGTCGACCCCATGCAATGGGTTCGATGCTGCCATCGCGTTTTAGTACAGGTAAGCGTGCTTTAGGGTTAGGAAAAAAAGTTCTAACTTCTTTGCCGTCAATTTGAAAAAGCACTCCACCGCACATGTTGTAAACCTAAAAATTTATGGGGCAGTAACATTAAGAAGCTAAGGCGCGTTGTGTTTGGATGGTTTCCCTATGTCCAAAAGGTTTCCATGCTGGTGAAATGACATTCGGCATGGTAGAACGATTGAGCAAAGGAGCAGGACATAAACTAAACTCACCATAACGGTCATTGATTTTATCCATGACTTCATTAGCTTTTTGTTGTATTAGTTTTTCATCAGTGGTTTCGAGAAACATATCCGTTTGACCGCTTAAAGGTACAGGATCTAAAGCAGTGATTTGTACCTGCCAAATACCTTGACCTTCCCAACGACAATCTAAAAAATCTTTACAGAGTTTTACTAAGACATTACCGTTTTGGGTCGGCTCTGTAACGAAGTGCTCTTTAATCCAACCTTCTTCGGTGCGTAAGCTAATCGAAAAGTTTTGCGCCAGTAACTCATGTCGACGTAGACGCGTGCCCACTTTATGGCACATATGAATTAAGTAAACCATTAAAGTAGTTTCATCAGTTGTGTTTGGCGGTACTACTTTTCCGTGACCAATACTTTTAGGTTCAGGTATTTCTTGTATAAGTTCTTCGGGATCTTGACCTTGGCAAGCTAACCACATGCGACGACCAATGCTTCCCCAACGACTGGACATTTCACTTATTGGTAGTTTCGCGACATCGCCACAGGTATAAACGCTTCTGGCGTTTAGGTGTTTCTCTATACCTTTGGCAATGCCGCAAATGACAGTAACGGGTTGATCAGCCAAAGTTTTAGCGGCGTCTTCTGGACGAATAATGGTTGAGCCATTAGGTTTTTTTAGTTTAGCAGCATATTTTGCAGTCGATTTATCGCCGCTTAAACCAATAGAGCAACGTAAGCCCGATACATCAAATACCGTGCGTTTAATCAATTTTACAACTTCTTGTGGTGAATCGTACAAGCGCTGACAATGTGTTAAATCTAAAAATGCTTCATCCACCGAAAATATTTCTATGTCAGGAGTGATGTTACGTAATTCATTCATAATCTTTGTTGACACTGCTGCATAACGCTCTGGACGAGCAGGGCGCTGTACAAATTCTGGATCAATTTTTAAGGCGTCTTTAACGCGCATGCCAGTTTTAATGCCTTTTGTACGTGCCTCATAACTACAAGTAATAATACACGTACCCGTTTTGCCATTGGTTACGCCAACGGGGCGACCTCGTAACTCTGGAAAATCCAATTGCTCAATAGATGCAAAAAATGCATTCATGTCGACTAAGGCAATCATGCGATCCCAGCGACTGCCGTCAGATGTTCTTTTTTGTAATGGATTTGCCATGTTAATTCTCTCTATTATTCTTTTATGTATTCAGTAGGTTTTTAGTAGCAAGATCATTTCAACCAGCGTGGTGCTGAGTAACTACGAAAGGAGGCTTTTAAGATTCCTTGAATTTGTACACGTTCACCTGAATAGATTTGTACTTGCATAGTGCTATTGGCTGGATGCAATTCCACAATACCGCCTGGTTTGCGATAAAAAGTTTTTAAGGTTGCATCTTCGTAATCTACTAAGGCGCAAACGATGTCACCGTTATCAGCCGTATTAGCATGTTGCATAATGGCTGTGTCGCCAGGCATGATGCCAAGTTCAATCATGGATTCGCCATCCACATATAAAGCAAAGCGATCGGGCCCTAAAAGATAATCGGATAAATCGATGCTTTCATGACTGGAGATAGCCTCAATCGGTTGACCGGCAGCTACTTTGCCTAAAAATGGCATAAGGAAAGGGTTTTCTTCTTCCACTGGCTCATCACTGGCCAAAGCCAGGTTTCTCCAGCCCTTACCGCGACGAATTAGGGCACCAGCCTCAATTAATTGCGATAAATAGCGGTGAACTGTGCCAGTTGACTGCATATCGCAGCCTTCTGCAATTTCGGCCACAGTAGGGCTTTCTTCATTTAATTCAATATGTTGCTGAACATATCCTAAGATTTTTCGGGCAGTTTTAGTCAGGTTGAGCTCATTCATAAAATATTCTCCAAACGTTCTGCACAGTATAGAGAACATTTAGAGAATATTTCAAGTCTTTTTTGAGAATATTTTGAAATGCTTGTTGTGTGTAGCTAATGAATACACTATTATGTATACCTATTCAATATACACGAGTTTTATCATGTCAAAAACAGCACCTATCAATATGCGAGTAGAACCTAGCCAAAGAGACCTTTTAAATAGGGCGGCTGAGTTATCCAATATGGATCGCAGTACCTTTATTTTGAATGCGGCTTGCCGCGAGGCGGAGAACGTCCTGTTGGATCAAAGGTTATTCATGGTCAATGAAGAAACATTTAATGGATTTGAGTCAGCTCTTGATGCGCCGATTCCAAATGCCGAAAAATTAAAGGCTTTGCTGACTAGTCCTTCACGATGGGACTGAGTAAACCCACAGCTTTACATAGTGAGCATCTTTTAGATGAATTTGATTGTGGAAATGAAACCCTCAATGAGTGGTTAAGAAAACGTGCACTTAAAAATCAAGGCTATGGAGCAAGCCGTACTTTTGTAATTTGTGATCAAGAAAAGGTAGTGGCTTATTACGCACTAGCGAGTGGTAGTGTGCAACGTGAGCTAGCACCAAAGTCAATGACTAGGAATATGCCTGAACCTTTACCAGTAATAGTGCTAGGACGTTTAGCTGTAAATGGATCCTATAAAGGACAAGGCCTTGGAGCTGAGTTATTAAGAGATGCTATATTGCGTTCAATATTTACTTCAAAAAATATTGGTACTAGTGCAATACTAGTGCATGCAATTTCACAAGAGGCTAAAGGATTTTATGAAAAACACGGCTTTCAAGTATCACCTCTGGAGTCTATGACTTTATTTTTGTCTATGCGTAAATTGAAAAAGTTATTTGAGGCTTAATTCAAGATATGGCGCTTATGAATAAACTAAATAATAATCAAATAACTACACCAGTACGCTGGAAAAATTTAATGAAGGTCTTTGGTTTTGAGTTCAATATCGAAACATTCAATAAGCTAATAGAAGGATATTCGGAGAAGCATAGGTATTACCATTCAATGCAACATTTAAATTACGTTTTACTATCTTTCGATGAATCAGTGCAATTGGCAGAACATCCACATGAAGTCGAATTAGCCCTATGGTTTCATGATGCAATTTATAAAATTTTCGCCAAAGACAATGAACAAGCTAGTGCAGAATGGGCGAAAGAATTTTTACATAAACAAAAGGCTGGCAATAGCATAATTGATAATGTATACAAACATATAATGGCTACATTACACAATGCTGAATGTAGAGATAACGATTCTGCTTTAGTGGTTGATATAGATTTAGCTATATTAGGCGTGCCTGTCGAGGCATATGAGAAATTCGAACAAAATGTTCGTAAAGAATATCGTTTGATACCAGGCTTTATTTATAAGAAAAAGCGTAAAGAAATTTTGCAGTCTTTTTTAGATAGGAAAAATATTTATCATCATGAATTTTTTGCGAATAAATATGAGAATCAAGCGCGTACAAACTTGCAAAAAGCAATAGATAATTTATCGTAAGGAACCTACATGCTAAACCTAACAAATCTATCGGGCGCTGGAGAAATTGCCACGAGACATTCTGCAGGATTTGCAGCAGGAGGAAGGCGCGGAGGATACGGCGCAGGACGAATCCCAGGGAGGCCGCTCATGAGAAAACCTGACCAAGCCTCCAAGAAATCGTTCTCTCCTGCCGAGGAAGAAGCTCTGCTGAGCGCAGCTAGAGCCTACGCTCTTGAGCGATTTCCGAACCCGATGAGGAAGGGCTGTCCAACGAGC
>CAJQOG010000038.1 GCA_905479875.1 uncultured Gammaproteobacteria bacterium | reverse complement strand
TGGGCGGTTTTTTTAAGAACAACATTTTTATGAGTGAATTCCAGCAAGAAATCAAATTAGAAGATGGGAATATTATCTCTATGCTATACGATTCTGTATTGCAGGGCAAAATCAAACCCGAGTATTTTTCAGAAGAGTACTGGGCCCAATTTTCTGAAACACGCGTATTAGCCAAAGGCCGTGGTACTACTTACTATGTACACGCACCTGGTCAAGTTCCTTGGGTTTTGCGTCAATACCGTCGTGGTGGCTTATTTGGAAGAATAGTTAAGCAAAGCTATTTATTTACTAAGCCAGAGTATGTGCGTTCATTAGCTGAATATAGAGTTTCAGCGCAACTTTATAAACTTAACTTACCGGTCGCAAAACCTATAGCCGCGATGTATGTGAGAAATAAATTCAGTTATAGAGCTGCAATTTTGACTCAGTATGTAGAAAATTCTCAAACTTTAAGTGCGTGTTTAGAGAGTGATACAAAAATAAATTGGCCTGCAATTGCTCTGGCTATATCTCAAGTGCATCAGACTGGTCTATTGCATAGTGATTTAAATGCGCACAATATTTTGATTGATGAAAATGCGCAGGCGACAATAATCGATTTGGATAAATCCACTATAACTCCTGGTGTAAATTTAGAAAATCAGCATAGCAAAAGTTTGCAAAGGTTGAGGCGATCCATGGAAAAAGTTTCTCGCCGTACTGATGACCAGCAACAAAATGATTGGGCTGAGCTAATTTATGCATATCGAGATTTACATAGCAAATAATATTATTTAACTATTTTGTAGATATCCCCAATTTCTTGAGGTAAATTTTTAAAGCGCCGATGCACCCAGTAATAGTCGACAATATTTTTTTTCGCCATATCTTGGATAACTTTATTGATTCGATTAGTATCAATCAGCTCATTTAAACCAGAAAAATTTTCAAGAGCTGGCTGTATTAATAGCTCATATCCACTTCCATCTGCTTTACGCGTTTGTGTAATAGGCACAACCTTTGCGCCGGTCATGGCAACCAGTTTTGCAGTAGCTGATGTAGTGGGAGCCACCTGACCGAAGAAGTCAGCGAGTATACTACCGCGACCAACAAAATTTTGGTCAGGGCTAAACCAAATGCATTCTCCCTTTTTTAATAAACGAACCATACTAAGAGGAGATTCTTTATCGATGAGTTTGCTGACATATCGGCTACGTTTTTTATTTATAAAAGCATCAAAGTAAGCTGTATTATGACGACGGTACATTAGCGCAGGTTTCTCAACACTGCCTAAAATTCTACCGCCGATTTCTGAAGTTGTGAAGTGTCCAAAGAGTAGAATTACTCCTTTATTTAAGTCTTTTGCAGCATGTAAATTTTGTAAGCCAGTAATATCAACGTATTTAACAAAACGCTCATTACTCCACCACCAACAGATACTTTGTTCCATTAAGCCTTTAGTAAATGAAACGAAATGTTTTTTGCAAATAAGCTGATGCCAAGCATTAGTTTCAAGCGGGTAACAATGCTTTAAATTGGCAAGTACATATCGACGTCTATTTTTAAATATATAATAACTAAGCTTGCCTAGAATTCTACCTATGGCCTGAATGGCTGAGTAAGGTAAAAGTGAGCACAAGTACAATATGAATAAACCAAAGCGAATTGGTAAAGTGTTTAAAAAATTCACTTTAGTACCAAACTAAATATCTGCATAAACATCCTTAAAGACGCTAGGAAGATTTTTAAAGCGTTTATGTAGCCAATAATAATGACTAGGTTGTTTAAGAATTAAAGTTTCAAATACTCGATTAATACGATTTACATCATGCAAGTCTTCTCCACTTGGGAAACTCTCAAGCTCAGGTAGTATTTCTAAATCATAGCCTTTGCCATCTGAACGTCGATATTGAACAAAGGGCACTACACTAGCCCCAGTCATTTTTGCTAAGCGTGCTGTACCAGGATTGCTTGGTGCAGGTTGATTAAAAAAAGTAGACAGTACGAAATTTTTACGCGTGAAATTCTGATCAGGTGCATACCAAACAATATGATTCTTCTTGAGACGCTTAAGCATTTCGCGAATATTGGTTTTAACGATGGTCTGCTCGGTGTAATTGGCTCGTTTTGATTTTACAAATTTTTCAAGAAAGCTAGATTTATGTTTTCTGTATACCGCATCTACTTTTTTTTCAAAAGCTATTAAGCGACCACCCATTTCTAAAGTAGTAAAGTGCGCGCTAAGTAAGATGACTCCATTCTCTTTCTTAAGAGCTGAGTGTAAATTTTCAGCACCGGTGATATGAAAAAGTGGCCGAATTCGCTTTTCACTCCAAAACCAGCAGATTGCTAATTCAAATATAGCTTTGCCCATTGCAGAAAAGTGTTGTTTAAGTATTTTCTTTCTAGCATCTGGGTTCAAATCTGAGAGGCAAAGTGCAATATTTATAGCGGCAACTTTACGTCTTTTGCCTGCAAGATAATACAATATGAAGCCAAAATATTTACCCAGAGCCATTAAGGTCGAATAAGGTAAAAAACTCAGTATCCAAAGTATACTCACCCCCAGTCTAGCAGTAGAATTTCGTAAAAATTGCGACAAAAAAATTACTCGTTTTTTAAAGTATACTATTGTAATTCTTTCTGATTGATAGTGACAGGCTAGTTGTAAATAAGATTTGCAGAAAATTATTTCAACAATTGCACTGTGCTACCATATGCGCATCAAAAACTAGAAATTTATAGTATGAGTATTCAAGTACCAGATTTTTCAAAAGCAAAAATTTTAGTGGTTGGTGACGTGATGCTTGATCGGTATTGGTCAGGGTCAACGGGCCGAATTTCACCAGAAGCTCCTGTGCCAATTGTAAATGTAAGCCATACAGAGGATCGTCTTGGCGGTGCTGCTAATGTGGCAGCTAATATTAAAGCCTTAGGGGCTAGCGTTGGTTTATTAGGGATGCTTGGTGATGACCAAGTGGCAGATAGTATTGAATCAATTCTGACTTCATTAGAAATTAATTCGCACTGCGAGCGCTTAGCACAAATAGAAAGTATTACTAAACTTAGGGTTTTGAGTCAAAATCAGCAGATATTACGTTGTGATTTTGAGAAAAAAATTCCTCTAGAGTTATGTGAAGCTCTAAAACAGAAATTTTTACTAAGTTTAAAAAATTATGATGTTGTTGTTTTTTCTGACTATGCAAAGGGAAGTCTGCAACAAGTAAAAGAACTCATCCAAATAGCTAAAGCTGAAAATAAAGTAGTGATTGTTGATCCTAAGGGCAGTGATTTTACACGTTATCAAAACGCTGATGTTATTACTCCAAATCAAAAAGAGTTTGAGCAAATTGTTGGTTCTTTTGATTCAATGACTGAATTTTCAAATAATGCCAAAGATTTACGCGAAAAAATCAAAGTCTCTCACTTATTAGTAACTCGTGGTGAACATGGAATGTTTTTGCAATCTGAGAATTTTGATTATCAAGTTAAGGCTGTTGCACGTGAAGTACATGATGTAACTGGTGCTGGTGATACTGTGGTTGCAGTGCTTGCAGCGTGTTTGGCTTCTGGTATAAATATACAAAACTCTGTTGACTTAGCCAATCAAGCAGCTGGTGTTGTTGTCGCTAAAGTAGGCACATCAACAATCACAGCGCATGAATTACGTAATGCATTACATACTCAGGGCATTGGAGGGCGAGCTCTACAGTCCAAAGAACAACTTCAACAATTAATCCAATATTTACAGAAAAAAAATAAAATAATAGTTATGACTAATGGTTGTTTTGACATCTTGCATGCAGGACACATTGCTTTTTTAGAAGAAGCTAGAGCCCAAGGCGACTTTCTCTTAGTTGCTGTTAATGATGACGCGTCAGTGAGTCGTTTGAAAGGCCCTGAAAGACCAGTCAATAAACTTAATGATAGGATGGCGGTACTAGCGGCCTTATCTGCAATCGATTGGGTAATACCATTCTCTGATGATACCCCCCAAGAATTAATAGCTGAACTATTGCCTGACATTTTAGTTAAAGGTGGGGATTATAAAGTCGATGAAATTGCAGGTGGTCAAGAGGTAATAGCTGCGGGTGGTGAAGTGAGAGTTCTAACATTTCATGAAGGTAGATCTACTACTCGTATTATTGATCAGATTAAAAAGCAACAGTAAAATGCGCTTTCTGTTAATTGTTTTATCATATGTATTATTGCCTCTTATGGTAACTGCCATGCTTTGGCGTGGTTTTAAAACACCTGCGTACTGGCAGAGATTACCTGAGCGCTTTGGAAATTATAAGTTTCCTGCTTTAAAGGAATCTATATGGATTCACGCCGTATCTGTTGGCGAAGTACAAGCGGCAGTGCCACTAGTTAAGCGCTTGCAACATCTATATCCCAATGAAACCATAGTAGTAACGACTCAAACCCCTACTGGTTCAGATCGAGTTAAAAAAATATTTGCAAATTCGGTAGTACATACTTATGTACCTTATGATGCACCATTCCTTGTAAGGCAGTTTATTAAGCATATGCAGCCACGATTGGCTGTCATCATGGAAACTGAAATATGGCCGCATCTTTATGCAGAATGCGCTAATAATTCTATTCCTATTGTCATGGCAAGTGCACGTATTTCTCCGCGCTCAATAAATAGTTACGAAAGGTTTAAGTATTTATTTAAACCTACACTCAATCAAGTCAAGTTAATTGCCGCACAAACCAGTCGTGACGCAGAACGGTTTTTAAGTTTGGGTGCGGAGGCAAAACGCGTTAGGGTTGTTGGTAATTTAAAATTTGATTTTATGTTTGTGCCAAGTAACCTACAAGAAAAGGGCCAAGAATATTATCATAATCATTTTTCTGGCCGACCAGTATGGATTGCTGCTAGTACACATGACGGTGAAGAAAATATTGTTTTAGAAGTACATAAAAAACTATTAATAACTTTCCCAAATTTGTTGTTAATTCTAGCACCACGACATCCAGAACGCAGCAGTCAAGTAATGACTTTAATTAAACAAAATGCCTTATCTTTTACTAGACGTAGTACGCATGAAATTCCTAATGATGCAACACAGGTGCTGTTATTGGATACTTTAGGCGAACTACCTATGTTTTATGCGGCTTCGCAAGTTGCTTTTGTAGGAGGAAGTTTAGTGCCTATTGGTGGACACAATTTATTAGAGCCAGCCGCTCTCTCAATTCCGATTTTGGTTGGACCACATACTTTCAATGCACCAGAAATATCTGAAATGTTAGAAGAAGTTGGTGCATTGGAAGGAGTTAGAACACAAGGCGATTTTCAAACAGCTCTTACTTCCTTGTTAAAAGATCCTGCACTGGCCAGACTGGCTGGTAGCGCAGGTAAAGAAGTAGTTGCAGAGAACTTTGGCGCACTGGATAAATTATTGGAAGAAATTCAACTTATCCTCACTCTATAATTAATTGATTAGTTATTCGAGTAAAGAGTTTATTTGATCAATATCAGCTTGGCTCAATGTACCTGCAGCGCGTTTTAGATTCAGTAAATTTGATAAATAATCATAACGACTCTGTGAATAATTACGTTCTGAGTCTAATAGGGTTCTACGCGAATTCAGTACATCTACCGTAGTTCGGGTACCCACTTCAAAGCCTTTTTCTGTAGCTTTCAAAGCTGTTTGTGATGAACGGACTGCTTGTTTTAGCGCACGTATTTTAGAAATATTTGATAAAACATTTAGATAAGCATCACGTGTCGAGCGTTCTGTTTCTCTAGTAATTCTCTCCACACGTTCTTTTGATGCACGATGTTGATAAACCGCTTGTCTTGTTTGTGAACTAGTCCGCCCACCTGAATAAATAGGGACATTGAGTTGCACACCAAAAGTAGTTGAATTGCCAGAGCCCGTGCTTGAGATGTCGCGAATAAAATCATCACGGTCTGAGTCACTGCCTCTACGGTTTAAATTTAAACTCAAAGTAGGGTAGTGTCCAGTTTTCTGACTATCTATATTGTCACGAGAAATTTCTGCGGACATACGCGCTGAGAGTAAACTTAAATTTTGATCTAATGATTGATTAACCCAAACTTCCTGTGAAGCTGGAGCAGGTGGGCCTAATTCAAAATCAGCTTGTGGTCTAGCTAAATTCTTTACTTGTTGACCTGTAATCTCGCGTAAATTTTCTATTGCAAGCGCAGATCTACGTTTAGCGTCGATTTCACTAGCTATCGCTTGATCGTACGCAGCCTGTGCCTCTTGTACATCAGTAATCGCAACTAGGCCAACTTCAAAGCGAGTATTAGCTTGTTCTAATTGGCGAGCTATGGCTTCTTTTGAAGCTTTTTCAAAATCTAAAACATCTTGAGCAGCTAATACAGCGAAGTAACTACTAGCTACGCGTAAAATTAAATCTTGTTTTGAGATTTCAAAGTCGAGATTAGATTTTAGTACGTTTTTTTCTGCGCTTTTTAAGTTAATCCATCGGTTCCAGTCAAATAAAGACTGTTGTAATTGCACATTCCAACCCGTTGAACTGCTGGATTCATCGTTTGGACTACCTTGAGGGAAAAACTCACTTACAGAGATGCCACTGCTATCAGTTGAACTGTAATTGGCACTGGCTGAGATTTGTGGTAATAAATTGCTGAGTGCTTGAGTTTTCCCTTCATTGCTCGCAAGTCTATTTGCCTCAGCCTCACGAAGTAGTGGATCACTTTGTAGAGCCTGCAGATAAATGCTGGAAAGGTCATCCTGCGCATAGGTTTGAGGACTAACTGTGAATAGGAAGATTGCTAAAATGGTGGTTTGTGCAAATGTACGAATTGGCATGGTATATTCTCAAGAACAATTAAGTGTTATACATAACTATATCACCATATCACTTGGTGTCAAGTCACTGGAAGTAGCTAGTTTTTTAGCATCTAGCTAAGCTTGATACGTTGAGACGGTCTAAAAAAGTCTAATAAGTAGCAATATTCGAGTCTATTTCAGTGCTCCATGCATGAATTCCACCTATGAGGTTACTTAGTTGATTAAAACCATTATGGGCTAAAAATTGAGCAACAGATTGGCTGCGTCCGCCGTGGTGGCACATTATGACCAAATGAGTCTCCTTAGGAAGCTCACTTAAACGTTCAGGGATTTGGTTCATTGGGATATTTAAGCTTCCTGAAATATTAGCAAAAGATATTTCCCAGGCCTCTCTAACATCCAGTAAAACAGGCTTGGATTTTTTGTCTGATAGCCATATTTCAGCAAATGTATTTACGCTTAATTGTTGGATTTCATCCTTCATAGTTATCAAAAATTAAAGGCTGCAGCTGATTTAATTGGAAGAGAACTAACTTCGGTTTCAAAAATTGCTTCTTCAAGCCATTCGTTTTCGCCAATACGTTCAATATGCATGCATTGATTTAAAGGTGCAGTACCTGTAAAAATTACTGCACGGCCATTAATTTTTAGAGCCTTTTTTAGATCTTGTGGAATAGTTTTATATGCGTACTGAGTAACTATCACGTCATATTTTTTTTCACCAGTCTTCAAAGCATCATTCCAGCTAAGGTGGTTTGCTGTTATGTTTTTAAATCCTAAGGTTTGGCAAGCATTAAGAGACTCAGTTAAAACATTTTGTGTTTCTTCACTAACGGTTACATGGCCACCTAAATAGGCCAAGCAAGCACTTAGGTAACCACAACCAGCACCAATTTGTAGAATTGCATCATTATGTAAAATTTGTAAGGCTTGAAGTATTTTTCCTTGAACAGACGGTGATGGCAGATTGAAATCATCACGGATCTTGAATGAGACATCTGCATGTGCAATATTTTTGTATTTCTGAGGTAAGAAGTTCTCTCGTGAAATACTTGCCATCGCATCCAGTACTGCAGGGTCTAAGACTTCCCAAGCTCGCACTTGTTGTTCAACCATTTGTTCTCTTTGACTTTGCATATCGACTCTTATTATAGAATTCTTAAAGAATTATGTTAGATAAAGTAGTGTTCATTATACCGTTTTTACGCACAAAGTCGGATTTACAGTACTCCAATTTGTCATATTTTCATTATGTTAAATGCAAGCAGAGACGGTTAAGTTCTTATTAATAAATAGTAAATTAAAGTAAGAAGATTATAATGGCTTATATTTAATCAATAATAAAAATTAGACGCAAGTATAAGAGCAGAATGGCGTAAAATTAGTACACATAATGAGCGTAAAAAAATAACCAAGTTTTACACAATGGCATGGAAAGCTACCAGAACTGCCTAGTAGTTCACATATTCAATCAAATATGGCTTAAAAAAATGCTCAAAAAGTGACTCAGTTCAAGTTTTAAAATTTCATGCTTGTTACATTGAAGCATAGAGATTTGTCTGAGAGTTATAAACGCACTCTTTGCAATTAGAGTTTAGTTTAAGTAAACAATGGAGAGTTAGTCACAAGCAAGAATAATATGATTTTAATCAGATTAGTCTTGTCGAGTGATTATAAAAAAAGGGTGAGCGGCGAAAACAACAAGCCAGGAGATTCGTTACGACGAATCGATATTGAAAGCTCGACCGATATTATAGGTCGTGATTTGTCGCGTGCGCCACAGCTACCCCCCACTAATTTGTTATCTAAAGGGTCTGAAAATGACTTAACTTCTACTTTAAATCGTATGTTGAATTTACTGGATGAAACCAGTAATTCCTTACTTGAACGTGAGGAAATGTTCAGGCATTTAGCTGAAACAGTTAATAGCCCTATTTGTGTGCAACATGATATGAAAATATTATTTGCAAACACGGCGTTCGCTGATTTACTTGGTATTCCACAAAAGCAACTTGTGCAAAGAAATCTAAATGATTTTTTGCACCAAGAAGACCACAGCGCAGTGCAAAATGCACTTTCCAAACAACCGATCACAGACTCAATATCAAGACGTTATTTAGTTCGAATTATGAATCAAGACGGGCGGTATATTTCGCATAGCGCACATACGCGATTAGTTACATATCGAGGCTTGCAAACTGTAATTAGCAGTTTTTCTGATTTGTCAATTCGTCAATCATTGAAGCATCAAATCGATAGAGAAAAAGACTTTTCGCGTACAGTTCTTAATAGCTTAAGTGTCGGAGTGATGCTCACTGATGTTAAGGGTTTTATTACCGAATACAATGATCACGCGGCTGAAATATTAGGGCGAGCGAGTTCTGAGGTGGTTGGTAAACATGCTTCATTAATCATGCACTTAGTAAATGAAGAAGACCATAGGCCATTGTCTGATCCAGTTTCTCAAGTTCTACAAACAAAAAAATCGGTATTAAATATAAAAGATACATTACTGCAAAAGAGTGGTATTAATACTTTTGTGCCAGTAAATGTGACTGCAACACCCTTACTTGATGAGAGGCGCCATTTACTGGGTGCATCGGTCTTACTTCAAGAGTCTTTAGATAATAGCGCGATTTCAGATAAATTAACCTACGACGCAACTCATGACCCATTAACTAATTTAATCAACCGTCGTGAATTTGAACAGCGTTTGGGGCAAGCAATGCGTGAAGCCATCGCTGGTGAGAAAGTCCACGTTTTATGTTATTTGGATTTAAATAAATTTAAACCAGTTAATGATAACTCCGGTCATAGAGCTGGTGATGATGTACTGCGACAAGTTTCAGAAAAACTCACTGATATTGTACGAGATACAGATTCAGTGGGGCGTTTAGGTGGTGATGAGTTTGGAGTATTACTTTACGGTTGTCCTTTAGATAAAGCCAAAGAAATTGCGCAAGAACTTTGTGAAACGATTTCACATCATGTGTTCCGTTGGGAAGACCAGCGATTTAATATTGGTGTAGCTTGTGGCATGGTGGAAATTAAAAGTAATGTAGATACTATTGCTGACGTTATTAATTCGGCCGATACTGCATGTTACATTGCAAAAGAACTAGGTGGCTCTCGTTATCATGTATACACATCTGATGATTCTCGTGTGGCACGTGATCAAGGCAGTGTTGTTTGGCAACATCGCGTTCAGGAGGCTTTGACGCATAATCGTTTTGAATTACATGTGCAAAAGATAATGAGTTTACATTCCTTGAGTGATACTGCCGTGTTCAATACTCGTACCTCCGTTATGCAAACTACGTCACAAATTCCTGCTTATGAAATTACTGTGCGCATGATGGATGAACAAGGTATACGTTATCGTCCTGAACTGTTTATGCCAGCGGCCCGTCGATTTGGCTTGTTGAGTGCAATCGATAGACTAGTAGTTAAAAATACATTTCATGCATTATCTCGCGGTTTGATTAATTTGAAAGAAAATCAGTCTTGCAGTATTAACCTTTCTGCAGAGACCTTTTCTGATTCTGAATTTCTTAATGCCGTTGTTGAGGGCTTTGATGAATACGGAATTGACCCAAAAAATATTTGTTTTGAAGTGCCAGAGCCAGATGTTATTGCTCACTTAGACGAAGCTAAGCGTTTTATCCGTGTACTGAATGACTTAGGTTGTCAGTTTGCGCTGGATGATTTTGGACGCGAATTACAATCATTCACTTATCTTAAACAACTAAACATTCATTTCTTAAAGCTAGATGGTTTCTACGTAAGAACCATTGTTGAAGATGAAGTGAACCGCGCTATGGTTGCAGCAATGATTAAATTAGCTCATAGTCTTGGCATGAAAGTTATTGCCGAACAAGTAGAGAGTCAATCGGTATTAGATATTCTTGGTGAACTCGGAGCCGATTATGCTCAAGGTTTTATAATTGAACATACGCATCCTTTATCAATCTAAAAGTTTTATTTCAAAACGCCGTACAAATACTTTCAAATTTGTAATTGTTTAACTTCTATAGCTCAAAAATAGAGCAACTCTAAGGTTTTTCTTCAATATGAAGCCGCGTTGTTTGGTGTTTTTTGCTACACTTTGCCGATAATTAATTCGTCATGAATTTTTATGTTCACTACAAACTTTTAGAAAATATATAAAACAATCTATGTTTGGTGAACTAGTTGTATGAAATTATAAAAGAACAGTTAACAACATAAGAGGAGACTACATGTTAACGTCAAATTTAACCCCTATTATCTTAGGAGTCATCGGTTTAATAGCTGCATTTGTTCTGTACGGTATTGTTGTAAAGGTACCAGCAGGTGAAGGAAAGGTAGCTAAAATTGCTGCACAAATTCATGTAGGTGCTATGGCCTTTATGGCACGAGAATATAAGATTCTCTGGATGTTTGCGATAGTCATAATGATTGTTATGGGCTTGTCTGATTTAGGTTGGGATACTTCCTTAGCCTTTTTCGTTGGGGCTGCAACATCTTCTATTGCTGGCTATATAGGTATGTACACAGCTACAAAAGCCAATGTTCGTACAACGGTGGCGGCACATGAAAAAGGTGCTGGCGACGCTTTAATGGTTGCATTCTATGGTGGCTCGGTTATGGGGCTAACAGTTGCAGCTATGGGCCTACTAGGTTTAGGTGGATTGTATTACTTCTTTGGAAATGTTGAACATGCAGAAACCATTCATGGTTTTGGTATGGGAGCATCCTTGGTTGCTTTATTCTCTCGTGTAGGCGGTGGTATTTTTACTAAGTCGGCTGACGTTGGTGCTGATTTGGTCGGTAAAGTAGAAGCTGGAATTCCAGAAGATGATCCTCGTAACCCTGCAGTTATCGCCGATAATGTTGGCGATAATGTGGGTGATGTTGCCGGTATGGGTTCAGATATTTTTGAGTCATATTGTGGTTCTATGATTGCCTGTATTGCTATTGCTTCCACCATGAGTGTTGCAGATATTGCTGAGTTGGGTATACGTAAAGATGTGATGGGCTTGCCTTTAATGCTTGCTTCAGTTGGTTTAATTTGTTCAATCATAGGTATCTTTTTAGTTAAGTTATTCTCAACATCAGAGCCAAGCAAAGCCTTGCGTATAGGCACTATTGGTGGTGCATTAATTTTCTTACCAGCTGCATTTTTTGTAATAGCGGGATTAAATATTTCTACGGGTGTTTTCTATGCGGTATTGGCAGGAACTATCGGCGGAATTGTGATTGGCTTGGTCACTGAGTATTACACAGGGGGTGCTCCAGTAAGAAAAATCGCTAAAGATAGTGAAACGGGTGCTGCAACAGTGATGATTTCGGGTTTGGCAATCGGAATGGAATCGGTGGTAATTCCTGTACTTACTCTTTGTATTATTATTTTCTTAGGCAATGAGTTTGCTGGTCTATATGGCGTAGGTATTGCTGCTGTTGGCATGTTAGCAACAGTAGGTATTACTATGGCAATTGATGCTTATGGTCCGGTTGCCGATAACGCTGGTGGTATTGCTGAGATGGCTGGTTTGGGTGAAGAGACTCGCAAGATTACTGACTCACTAGATGAAGTAGGTAATACTACTGCTGCTATTGGTAAGGGTTTTGCAATTGGTGCGGCTGCTTTAGCTGCCTTGGCTTTGATTACTGCATACATTGAAGTAATCACTAGTCATAAGCCGGATTTCTCTCTGCAAATTAATGATCCTACTGTGCTTATCGGTATGTTCTTAGGTTCTATCTTCCCATTCTTGGTGAGTTCTATCACTATGAAAGCGGTAGGCGATGCAGCCTTCGATATGATTAAAGAAGTTCGTAGGCAGTTTAAAGAAATTCCTGGACTGCTTGAAGGTACAGCTGAGCCTGATACGGTTCGTTGTGTTGAGATTGCTACTGATGCTGCCTTAAAGAAAATGATTGTTCCGGGTTTACTTGCGGTTCTTGGTCCAGTAGTTGTAGGCTTTGGTCTTGGTCCAGAAGCACTTGGAGGCATGTTAGGAGGCGCTTTATTGGGCTGTGTAATGATGGCTCTAATGATGGCGAATGCCGGTGGTGCTTGGGATAACGCTAAGAAGTATATTGAGAAAGGGAACCACGGTGGTAAAGGTTCAGATGCTCATAAAGCAGCGGTTGTTGGTGACACTGTAGGTGATCCTTTCAAAGATACCTCAGGTCCGTCGATGAATATTTTGATTAATGTGTTAGCGATTGTAAGTTTAGTAATTGCTCCGTTACTTTAATTAGAAGATTTTTAGATAAAAGGAAAGGGACTCAAAATTGAGTCCCTTTTTTTATTGTGTGAATAATTAAAACTATATTTTAAAATCATTCTTTAGTTTTTTCTTAACCGCGATGTTCTTTAGTTGGACATATATTGGTAGACCATTTTTATAGGGTGGGTAATCTTCGCCTTTGATCAATGGTTCTAAATAAGTTCTACAAGCTTTAGTAATACCGAAACCATCTTTAGAAATGAATTTCTTAGGCATCATTTTTTCTTTATTAGCAACTTTACTAAGTTGTGCTGAATCAACTTTCCAACGATAAGGTTTGTCTGAGGTGCGCTTAATAATTGGCATCACAGCGTTGTTGCCTTTGATGGCAAACTCTACAGCAGCTTTACCCATGGCGTAAGCCTGATTAACATCAGTTTTTGAAGCGATATGGCGGGCGGCTCGTTGTAAATAATCAGCTACTGCATAATGGAATTTATAGCCTAATTTATCTTTAATCATATTAGCTAATACAGGTGCAACGCCTCCTAGTTGAGCGTGACCGAAAGCGTCTTTGGTAGTAGATTCAGCTAAGAAGCGTCCATCTTTATAGCGTGCACCTTCAGAGACCACAATTACGCAATAACCATATTTAGTAACGCATTCTTTTACACGAGCATAAAAAGCTTTTGCATTAAATGGTACTTCAGGGAAAAGGATAATATGTGGCGGTTCAGCGCTACCTTGCCCAGCTAAGCCGCCAGCGGCGGCTATCCAACCGGCATGCCTACCCATAACTTCAAGAATAAATACTTTGGTTGAGGTCGCGCACATGGATTGCACGTCTAAAGCGGCTTCTTTTGTAGAGATGGCGACGTATTTTGCAACCGAACCAAAACCGGGGCAGGTGTCAGTAAACGGTAAATCGTTATCCACAGTTTTTGGCACACCTACACAGGTGATTGGGTAGCCTAATTTTTTTCCGATTTGAGAAACTTTGTGCGCAGTGTCCATTGAATCACCACCGCCGTTGTAAAAAAAGTATCCAATATCATGTGCTTTGAATACTTCAATTAAACGCTCATATTGCGCACGACTTTCATCTAGACCTTTTAATTTGTAACGACACGAGCCAAATGCACCACCTGGAGTATGACGGAGAGCAGCAATTGCAGATGCCGACTCTTTACTGGTATCGATTAAGTCTTCAGCAAGCGCACCAATAATGCCATTACGGCCTGCATAAACTTTATTGATGTGTTTTTTGTGTTTACGTGCAGTTTCAATGAGGCCGCAAGCCGAAGCATTTATGACAGAAGTTACTCCGCCTGATTGCGCATAGAAAGCATTTTTACCAGTCATATAGATTCTCCAAGCTTAATATTTATACAAGAAATTACTAAATTTTTTGCAAGGATAACGTATTTTTAGCACTTTTTCTGATTCACATAAAGATTGTGTTCTAAGGATGGATTCGCGTTTGCTTTTAGGTGTTTAACAGGTTAGGGTTATGTTTATTAGCGTGCGTTCTGTACGCAATTTAAGCAGTTTTTCATACATATTAAAAATATAAAGTTACACATATGCGAATAGTATTATTAGGCGCGCCTGGCTCAGGAAAAGGTACGCAAGCAAAAATTTTACAATCACTTTTAGGTTGGACTCAGATTTCAACAGGTGATTTATTACGTGCAGCAGTTAAAGCTGAGACGGAATTAGGTTTAAAAGCAAAAGCGGCTATGGACGCAGGTGAGCTGGTAACGGATGAAATTGTTATTGGTTTAACTCGTGAAAAAGTCATTGAAAGTAAGGGCGGCTGCATTTTAGATGGCTTCCCTCGAAATATTTCACAAGCTGAGGCTTTAGAAAATGTTTTAGATGAACTAGATAAACCTCTAGACGAAGCGGTTTTATTAGATATTGATTTTGACGTATTGCTAAAACGCTTAACTGGTCGTAGAACCTGTAAAGATTGCGGACAAATGTTTAATGTCTATTTCTCAGCACCTAAAGTAGAAGGAATTTGTGACAAATGTTCTGGTGAACTTATGCATCGTGCTGATGATAATGAAGAAACTATTGGAAATCGGTTAAAGGTTTATCAAGAACAAACCGCACCCCTAATTGAGTTTTATAAAGCGAATGATAAGCTCACGACAATTGATGCCCTTGGCAGTTTGGAAGATGTTACTACACGAATGCTAGAAGCATTACGTATTTCAGAACTAGATTAACTACTTCGAATAAAGAATTGAAAAAATTTAAAATGCTTGTGAAATTTATCACAGGCATTTTTTTTACCACTCTAGTTTATTACCACTCCAATGAAAAAACGAACCAGTATTGTCTGCGTTACAACTATCAATAACTCGTTTTAGTCGCTTTGCGGTTTTATTTGGTGGGTAAAGACGTTCTTCAGGTAAATTTTTAGTAAATGGTGCTGAAAGTTTACTGCGCGTGGTGCCTGGATGTAATGCAATGATTGCGGTTTTCGGGTAACTGCGTGATAGTTCCACGGAAGTAGTTTTGACCAACATATTTAAAGCGGCTTTTGAGGCTCTATAACCATACCAACCACCTAATTTATTATCGCTAATGCTGCCAATCATTGCACTTAAGCTTGCGAATATACTAGGTTTTTTCTTGGGTAATAATGGGACTAATGTTTTTAAAAGTAGAGCTGGAATTGTTGCGTTTACTCTAAAGTATTCACTCAAGCTGCGTTCATTTAGTT
>CAJQOG010000037.1 GCA_905479875.1 uncultured Gammaproteobacteria bacterium | reverse complement strand
TTATTGACTGCAAACCCAATAAATTATTGTTGAAAAAAGTGTGGCTAGAGAGTCACAATTTAACAATCAGAGGAGATACAAAATGTTTGAATTAATGGATTCCAGTCGCCAGAGCGCTGTTATCAAAGTAATTGGTGTTGGTGGTGGCGGTGGTAACGCTGTTGCTCATATGATGTCTGCAGGTATTGATGGCGTCGATTTTATTTGTGCAAATACAGATGCGCAGGCTTTAGGGAACTCTAAAGTTAAAACAGCCTTACAAATCGGATGTGGCATTACCAAGGGCCTAGGCGCTGGCGCTAATCCTGATATCGGCCGCCAAGCTGCAATGGAAGATCGAGATCGTATCAAAGAAGTAATTGAAGGTAGTGACATGCTCTTTATTACTGCTGGTATGGGTGGTGGTACAGGTACTGGCGCTGCTCCAGTAGTTGCTCAAGTTGCACGTGAGATGAATATTTTAACCGTAGCTGTTGTTACAAAACCTTTTGGTTTTGAAGGCGATAAACGCATGCGTTTAGCCGAAAAAGGAATTGAGGAATTGAGTGGTTATGTTGATTCGTTAATTACAATCCCTAACCAAAAACTACTAAGTGTTCATAGTAATTTAACTTTGCTTGATGCTTTTAAAGAAGCTAACAAAGTTTTACAAGGTGCCGTGCAAGGTATTGCAGAACTTATTACTCGTCCTGGTTTAATTAATGTGGATTTTGCAGATGTAAGAACAGTGATGTCTGAAATGGGTATGGCCATGATGGGAACAGGTACTGCGCAAGGTGAAAACCGTGCACAACTTGCTGCTGCAGAAGCAATTTCTTCACCATTGCTTGAAGATATTAACATTTCAGGTGCACAAGGTATCTTGGTGAACGTAACTGCTGGTTCTGATTTAAACCTGATGGAACTTGAAGAAGTGGGTAATACCGTTAAAGAATTTGCTTCTGCTGATGCAACGGTTGTAATGGGAACAGTGATAGATTCTGAAATGTCAGGTCACTTGAGAGTAACGGTTGTTGCTACAGGACTAAATAGTGGTCCAGTCGTGCTTGAAAAGCCAGACATCAGAAGTTTAGTACGTGAAATTAAACTGCCTGAACGTCCTGACTATGAAGAGCTGGACCGTCCTATGGTTGCAAGACGTCAACAACGAGCTGTTGGTTCAGATATTGTGCCAAATATGCAAGACGAAGAAATTTTAGATATTCCAGCTTTTTTAAGAAAACAAGCTGATTAAAACTGAATTCTTCTGATTGTTATAGGTCACAGTGACTTAAAGTTTGATTATTTAAGAGATAAAGCTAGTTTAAGCTTGGTTTTATGCCATAAGAATTAAATATTACTATTCTAAGCCATTAGTAGAGTGGCTCTAAAATGTACTATTTTTGGTATAATACGGCCTTAAAATTAGCGTTTATGACTAAATAGTCAAAATAAGAGTTCTGTATCAGTACTTCTGATTGGGAAAAACAACATGTTACGACAACGTACACTAAAAAATTCGATTCGTGCCACTGGTGTCGGTTTGCACTCTGGCGAAAAAGTTTTTATGACTTTACGTCCTGCACCAGTGAATACGGGTATTGTTTTCGTACGTGTTGATCTCCCAGAACCAAAGATAGTAAAAGCAGATGCTATGTTAGTTGGTGATACCATGCTAGGTACTTCGCTTATTCAAGATGATGTGCGAGTAGCAACGGTAGAGCATCTGCTTTCAGCAATGGCAGGGGTTGGTTTAGATAATGCTTATGTTGATCTAAGTGCTGCCGAAGTACCAATTATGGATGGCAGTGCAGCGCCGTTTGTTTTCTTATTGCAATCGGCAGGTTTGATTGAACAGAATGCGTTTAAGAAATTTGCTCGTATTAAAAAAACTGTTCGTGTTGAAGACGCTGAAAAATGGGCTCAATTTGATCCTTATGACGGTTATAAAGTGGGGATGACTATTGATTTTGATCATCCTGTTTTTAAGAGTCATACACAGTATGGCTGTGTAGATTTTTCTACTACCTCTTATGTTAAAGAAGTAAGTCGTGCTCGCACCTTCGGCTTTATGCGTGATATTGAAATGCTTCGCTCTCGCCAATTAACTTTAGGTGGTTCATTAGATAACGCAATAGTTTTAGATGATTTTCGTGTTTTGAATGAAGACGGTTTGCGTTATGAAGATGAGTTTGTACGTCATAAAATTCTAGATGCGATTGGTGACTTGTACCTATTTGGTTATAGCTTAATAGGGGAGTTTAGTGGGTTTAAAACTGGCCACGGGCTTAATAATAAACTACTTCGTGCGTTAGTTGCACAGCCGGACTCATGGGAAGAAGTCACTTTTGAACAAGAAGATAAACACGCGCCTATTAACTACATGCGGCCAGTTGCGTTAGCATAATTTTTAATAAATCAACCAATTTCACTGGCTGCTGTACGCACCACAATTTTACGTAAAATTGGTAACTCAGATACTTTATCTTGGATTTCTGAAAAAACTCCCTGATTAATGAGAGTTTTTTGGATATAAGCATTCTCAAATCGAATTCGGTTTGCCCATGCCGGGCTATCTGCAACTAATACCAAAACTTCCTGCCGATATGTAGCGGCAAGTAAATGTTGAGTAAAATTTGACTCAAGTAGTGCCCTTACACGCCCTAATAAGGTATTATTATCTGCTTGTTGTTGGGCTAAACGTGTAAGTAACGAATCTGTTCCGCCAGCAAGAATATTTTGGAGTGATTGTGGATCTTTGTTCTTCATAGTATTTCTATTTAATTCAATAACTTAAGTGACTTTGTAGGGCAATTTACAACAATTATTATTCGCTGTTAAGCGTTGCTCAAAAAGTAGAGTCAAAAAGTCATTAACAGACAGCATCCTTAGATTGGGCGCATTTCGAAAAGGAACTTTGTGGTGCACCTGTGTACATGATAAATTGATTTTTACGATATGAATATAATTGTTTTAACAAAAAGCCAAACTCAAGCCCGACAAATCGATTTGATGTCGCCAAAGTTTCTGGTATTGGGCTTAACTCTTCTTATTGCTGCGTTCAGCTTACTGTTTTTTTCTGGCTA
>CAJQOG010000036.1 GCA_905479875.1 uncultured Gammaproteobacteria bacterium | reverse complement strand
TGAGCTCTAAGCCTTTAAAAATAATATCGTTCCAGTCAATCGCGACTTCATTAGCAGGAATTCCTAAGAGAGCTACTTTCCCGCCGTGATGCATAGCTTTTAACATGCTTCGGAGTGCTAGAGCATTACCAGACATTTCTAAACCAACATCAAAGCCCTCACTCATGCCTAACTCAGGCATGACACTTTGAACGTCCTCTTTTGTTACGTTGATAACACGTGATGCGCCAGCTTGTTTAGCAAGTTTAAGTCTATATTCGTTAACGTCGGTGCATACGATATGACGAGCCCCAACATATTTGGCAATCGCACAAGCCATAACACCAATAGGGCCCGCCCCAGTAATCAGAACGTCCTCTCCAACCATGTCGAAAGACAGAGCTGTATGTGCGGCGTTGCCTAAAGGATCTAGCATTGATGCTACATCATCAGATATAGATTCATGTACCTTAAATGCATTGCCTGCTGGAATAGCTAAGAACTCGGCAAAGCAACCAGACCGATTTACTCCTACACCAACAGTATTCATGCATAGATGACGTTTGCCTGCCCGACAATTGCGACAGTGTCCACAGGTTAAATGCCCTTCACCTGAAACGCGATCTCCAATCTCGAGACCTTTAACTTCAGAACCTAAAGCAACTACTCTACCTACGTACTCATGCCCAACAACCATGGGAACAGGGATAGTGGCTTGAGCCCACTCATCCCAATTATAAATATGCATATCAGTCCCACAAATAGCGGTTTTGTGGATTTTAATTAATACGTCATTAGGACCATAATCAGGAATGGGTACTTCTTGTAACCACAAACCAATTTTCTTTTCGGATTTGACTAAGGCTTGCATGGTTTTACCTAACATAGAACTCATTAGCTGATAACTCCTAATTCTCTACCCACTTTAGCAAATGCAGCGATGGCTTTGTCGAGATGAGCTTTATTATGACCCGCTGACATTTGCGTACGAATACGTGCAGCACCTTTAGGTACAACGGGAAAAGAAAAGCCAACAACATAAATTCCTTCGTCTAAAAGTTTATCTGACATATCAGATGCTAACTTTGCATCGCCCAGCATAACAGGAATAATTGCATGTTCACCAGGCACTAAATCAAAACCTAGTTTAGTCATTTCAGCGCGAAAATATGCACTATTAGATTTTAATTGTTCACGTAAATCATTGGATGACTCTAATAGGTCAAAAACCTTAATAGAGGTTGCAGTAATTACGGGAGCCACGGTATTTGAGAAAAGATAAGGGCGAGAGCGTTGGCGTAACCAAGCAATAATTTCTTTACGACCAGAGGTATAACCTCCTGATGCACCACCAAGTGCTTTGCCTAAAGTACCAGTGATAATGTCAATTTTTCCAAGTACATCACAATATTCTGGAGTACCTTTGCCTTGCTTGCCAATGAAGCCAGTTGCATGACAGTCATCAATCATTGTTAGGGCGTCATATTTTTTAGCTAGTTCTACAATGGCTTGTAAATTAGCTATAGTCCCATCCATAGAAAACACACCGTCAGTAGCAATTAAACGCACACGAGCATCTTTAGCCGCAATTAATTGTTGCTCTAAGTCTTGCATGTTATTGCTTTGATAACGAAAGCGTTGAGCCTTAGATAAGCGAATGCCATCAATAATACTGGCATGATTGAGTGAATCAGAAATTATGGCATCTTCTTTTCCAAGGATAGTTTCAAACAAGCCCCCATTGGCATCAAAGCAAGATGGATAAAGGATGGTATCTTCAGTTTCTAAAAACTTACTAATTCTATTCTCAAGTTCTTTGTGAATATCTTGTGTTCCGCAAATAAAGCGAACCGAAGCCATGCCGTAGCCATATTTGTCAATGGCGTCTTTTGCTGTAGCAAGTAAGTCAGGATGATTGGCAAGACCGAGATAATTATTAGCACAAAAATTGATGACTTCTTTTTGCTGATTATGCTCTTGAACGGTTATATCAGCTTGTTGGGCACTGCTAATGATGCGTTCATATTTGAAGAGCCCTTCAGTTTTAAGTGCTTCAGTGTCATTGCCTAGTCTAGTGAGTAATTCATGCTTCATAGTGATACGATTCGTTGGATAAGAATCAGCATTATATATCTGTATATTTGTTAATTTAAGAGTAATTATGCTTTATCAGTCCGGCTTAATTGAGTGGCTAATAAGTGTGCAGATTTAAAGACACTATTATTGCTCTAAAATCAGTAATTACTTGGTTTATACTCTTTTGTATAGGCATAAAAAAGTAAATAATTTCCAGTGAAATATACAGTTGGAATCTGGCAAGTAGATTCGCAAGAAAATAAAATTAAAAGTTCCCAAACAAGCGAAGTGATTCGAATGTCGCCGCGTGCTATGGAAGTTTTGCATTATTTTCTGCAAAACCCAGATAAAGTTATCAGTTTAGAAGAGCTAATTGAAAAAATCTGGCTAGGACGTATTGTTGGTGATCACGCGGTATATCGTGTGATTAACAAGATACGTAAACATTTAGATGCCAATGATAAAGATTCCTACTTAGTAACAATTCCTCGTATGGGCTATAAATTAGTTCCCGCAGTTGAGATACATTCTGAAATAACTGTAAGTGAAAAATTTACTCAGTCTGTTCCCAAAGAGCCTGAACTTAATGAAAATATAAAACTTGCAACTTCACTAACTAATAGCGGTATTAATAAATTTGCAATCAATAAGTTATATTTTTTGCTCCCGATTTTATTGTTAGTCTGCATATTTTTGATATGGTCTAAGTTATTATTACCAAAATCGCAGTTACAAAAAATGACGGCTTATAATTCATTTCAGCCATTATCTACGTTGCAAGGGTTTCAAGATTATCCTTCAAGTTCTGCAAATGGAAATTATATAATTTTTTCTTATAAGAAAAACGATGAAGATACCTACAATTTGTACTTGAAAGATACTCGTGATAATTCAGTAAAACAAATATTGTCCTCGCCAGAAAATGATGTTAACGCTCGCATTAGTAACGATGCTGAGAATATTGTTTTTGTAAGACAATCAGTTGATGATTGTAAAGTTATTCGATATAAGTCATTAGGTGAGAGTTATCTTTTAGATAATTTATTTAACTGTATTGGAAATGAGTCTCTGGATTTAGAATTAAACGCTGATGGTAGTAAATTATTTTATACTTATCATGATGAGGTTGATCCGGTAAATAAAATATACTCAATGATTGTGAACACGGGTGAACGCAAACGTTTAACCAATTATATTTCTAATCGCGCAATTGGCGATGTTGAATTTGCTTATTCAAATAAAAGTAATAAACTTTATTTTCTGCGTAAGCCTTCATTACGTAAATCGATATTTTATGAGCTTGACCTTGATTCTCAATTAGAAAGTAAAATTCTTGATATTACTGGTATAAGTTCTGATTTGAAGCTACGTGAAAAGAATAACTCTATAACTTATAAAAAAAGTTCGACATCAATATCTGAATACTCGCTGAAATATGAAATCGAAAAAGAAATTGTTAATACTTTAAGTGAGAGGATTAACCGATACGACATAAATAATGCAAGCGATTCAATAATATTAGTTACTGGGAATCAAGAGAATAGTATCTGGCAAAAAAATATAGTTGGTAACTTTGGCTTGGTTCAGTTTACAAATTCAGATTATCACGATATTAATCCACGCTATGCTAATGCAAATCAAAATTTTGCATTTATTTCTGATCGTAGTGGTCAGCAAGAAATTTGGATGAAAAAAATACAAAAAACCGAGTATCAGCTAACTAAGCTTAAGGAGAAGGAATATCTTGATTGGCTAAGATGGTCACCAGATGATAACTATTTACTAAGTTACGACTCAAAATCTATATTTATTATTGATGTTAATACAGGTGAAAGCCAGGATTTGGTATCAGCTGATGATTATTCTGATCTGAATATGCCTACATGGTCAGTAGATGGAAAGCGAATTTATTTCTCTTCTAAGGCTAGTGGAGATATTCAATTATATGAATTGAATATAAAAAATAGACAAGTTACTCAATTCTCTGATACTGGTATTGTGGCTTTGTTTGATGTCGCTGCTCATGGCCAGTTTGTGATTAAGGCTCATAGAGCAGGGCTTTGGAGACTGAGCCCAGAGAGTGAACAGTTAGTTGTTCCTGGCATTGGAACTTCTCGTTTTGCACGTTCAATTGAACTAACTGAGCAAGGTGTTTATTACATTCAAGACTCTAGTAATCAGCTGTTTTATTTAGCCTACGATTTTATGGGTTCAAATGCGGGTGTGGTAAATCTTAAATATACTTTGCCGAGCAATAATTTTTCAATTAATTCTAGTGGTGATAAAGTCTTATTTTTTAAATCAATAAACCGTGATACTAATATTTTGCAGAGTAGATAATGATTATTGATGCCGGAACAGAAAAACTTCGTATTGATAAATGGTGTTGGATGACGCGGTTTTATAAAACACGTCGACTAGCTACTGAAGCGATAGCAAAAGGACATGTTTTTGTAAATGGTCAAAAAGTGAAACCCGCTTATACGGTTAAAATTAAAGACATTGTTAAGATAACTAAAGATCGTATTGCATGGGAAGTTGAGCTTGTGAGAATTCCAAAAAGGCGAGGGCCTGCTAAAGAGGCTCAAATTATGTATCAAGAAACAACGCAGGGTCTTGAGAGCCGTTTATTATTAGAAGCTCAAAATAGAGCTGATAGAATCACTCGCCCTCGTGAAGATGTTAAACCTGATAAGCATCAGCGAAAAAAGCTTCGATATATAAAATTTAAAGAATGAATCTAAATATTTTTTATATGATTTATAAGTTTAAATGTGTGATGAATTTTAATCAAAATATATATAGGTTAATTAATACTATCCATATGTAGCTAAAAGCCATTACAATAAATCTTACAGCACAAGATAGTAATAGTTGTGTGACTTTATTAGATTAAGTTGAAAGAAAGGTTTACAGATTGCATAAAATTTTTATTGCAGTGTTTATGGAGAAAAATCTATGTCGTTAGATAATATTATGCAAAAAAAAGCTTTGGTATGGAGCTTTAATAAAAAAATATCGACATCTAGTCAATTGAATATCGGCAATCTAGCCAAGGGTTATTTACACGAA
>CAJQOG010000035.1 GCA_905479875.1 uncultured Gammaproteobacteria bacterium | reverse complement strand
GCCACACATCTTCGTAATGTAAAAAAATTTCGTGACACACACCATGTAACCTAGACCAAGGAAAATAAAGTTAGACACATCGGAATAACCTTACAGAACAAGTAGGATTAATCTTACAAAGCCACCTTCGGGTGGCTTTGTTGTGTATTAGCTTCAGTAAATTCGGAGATTTTATTGGAATCACTGCGAAGGGTATTTCAATTTCACTTCGGAATATCGCTGGTTTGGGTGCGGCGTTTGGGGTGGTTCTTGCAATGACAGCTTTTGGCCGAAAGGGGAAGCTCATCAAGTTAGCAAACCTAATAGTTCAACGTCTGCATTCCCATATTTAGCAGACATGTAATTAGATGTATTCATATCACAAATATTCCTATTTTGCATGTCCTAAGGTCGTCTCTTGATTTATGATCACAATGGTAATAGACGCTCTACGCATAGTGGTTATGGTGAGGATAGTTTGGAAAAAATACTAGAGAGAAGTGAATGGATTACGACAAGAGCAGGCAGTGGCTTTAAGAGAATCTTCTGAAATAGGAAAAGAACAAGCTGGAGAGTAAGATATAAAGCTGTATTTTTCATCTGAAAAATTTTCATAGTTAGTTATATACTTACGGTAAATCACATTATTCCTTAACTTATTGATTTTATTGTTAATTAGTTTATTCGCAATTCGCACTGTCTTTTGAAAATTCGCAAGAACTTCTGAAAATGACAATATGTCCGGTCTCAAGTGGCTCCCGTAAAACCTCTAAAACCTTTCTATCAAACTCTGGCATCTCATCTAAAAATAAAATACCAGTATGTGCCAAACTGATTTCACCAGGTTTTGGGTTCGAACCCCCTCCAACTAATGCGGCAGATGAAGCTGAATGATGCGGCTGTCTAAAAGGTCTTTTTTTCCAACTATCAAACTGAAAGTTGGAGCGGCTAATTGAGTAGATGGCTGCACTTTCTAAAGCTTCTTGCTCTGTCATTGGAGGCAAAATTCCTGGAAGCCTAGATGCCAACATACTTTTACCTGTGCCAGGAGGGCCTATCATTAACATTGAGTGCCCACCCGCAGCTGCAATTTCTAAAGCACGTTTGGCGTGATGTTGTCCTTTTACATCAGACAAATCAGGATAGGGTGTTTCTTCAAGTTCAGCATTACTATTTTCGGCAAGCTCTAAACGGAGCTGTCCATTAATATGCCCTGTAATATCCAGTAAGTGCCTAGGTGTAAGGACTTCAATATTATTGACTAGCGTGGCTTCGTTTTTGTTTTTTTCCGGAATGACTAAAGTTCGATTTTGTTTTACGGTTTGTAAGGCTACTGGTAATACGCCCTTAATAGGTCTGAGTTCACCTGATAGGCCTAACTCACCAACAAATTCATAAGTATGTAAATTTTGAGCGTTAATTTGACGGGATGCAGCAAGAATTCCTAAAGCAATGGGCAAGTCAAAACGACCACCTTCTTTGGGCAAGTCAGCAGGGGCTAGATTGATAGTGATACGGCCTGCACTAGGGAAGTCGAACTTAGAGTTAAGAATTGCTGAACGTACACGGTCTTTACTTTCTTTAACTGCGGTCTCTGGCAAACCAACAATATTTAAGGCAGGTAGTCCTGCTGAGAGGTGTACTTCTATGGTTACGGCAGGAGCATCTAAGCCCACATTTGCACGTGAATAAATCGTTGCGAGTCGCATAGCAATCCTTTGCTGATGAGAGATATTGACGTAATCCTTTACGCCAAGTGCATTGTCGATGTTTTTGTTTAACTTGTATGTAGTCTTAGTCTTACAAGCGTATTAAGGTTTTGCAATAGTTTCAATTTTCTCGAGTTCTTGGCTAGTAAATTGTATGTTTTGAGTTGCCCCAACACAATCTACAATTTGTTCAGTTTTACTTGCACCAATTATTGCGCTCGTCACATCACCTTTGCTTAAGACCCATGCTAAAGCCATTTGAGCAAGAGATTGACCGCGTGCCTGTGCTATTTCATTTAAGGCATTAATTTGTGCGACGCGTACTTGAGTAATATCACTGGTTTTCAAAAAACCGTTTTCACTAGCTCGAGAACCATCAGGAATACCGTCTAAATATTTATTGGTAAGCATGCCTTGTGCAAGTGGGGAGAAAACTATGCTTCCCATCTTGTTTTCTTTAAGAGTGTCAAGTAAACCATCATTTTCAACCCAACGATCAAAAATAGAATAGCTAGGTTGACTAATAATGCAGGGCGTGCCGAGTTTTTTTAATATTTTAGCAGCATGCTTAGTTTGTTCTGAGTTGTAAGAAGATATACCAACATACAAGGCTTTTCCTTGGCGTACAAGAGTGTCTAATGCACCCATAGTTTCTTCAAGTGGAGTTTCTGGATCAAACCTATGTGAGTAAAAAATATCTACATAATCCAGGCCAAGACGTTTTAAGCTTTGATCACAACTAGCCATTAAGTACTTACGACTTCCCCATTCTCCATACGGTCCTGGCCACATGTCATAGCCCGCTTTACTTGAAATAATGAGCTCGTCTCTGTGGTTTTTAAAATCTTGTTGGAGAATTTTACCGAAATTACTTTCAGCTGAGCCTGCCGGAATGCCGTAATTGTTGGCTAGATCAAAATGCGTAATGCCAAGATCGAATGCAGTCCTACACATTGCCTTTGCATTATCAAATGAGCTGCTTGCTCCAAAGTTATGCCATAAACCAAGTGAGATGGCAGGAAGTTTTAAACCAGAATTTCCTACTCGGTTATAAGGCATTTTGTTATATCGCGAGAGAGCAGGAGTGTATGTCATAATTTAGTCTAAGTGGGGTTAAAGAAGTATATTAACAGATAAAGAAAATAGAAATTTTCCTTGAAGACATGTTCAATATTTTGCCCGCTGTTTATATTATCGTTTGATAATCCTTATGAATCCATAGTCTTTTAAAACGCTATGTAAACGTTTATGTTTAGTGTCGGTATTATCTATGAGATGCGAGAAAGCTATACGTGACATATTTATCTATGAATCTAAGTGCGATAAATCGTTTCAATTAAATGAAAACCAAATTTGGTTTTAACTGGCCCATGCACTGTCAATACAGGTTTTTTGAAAACTACATTATCAAATGCTTTAAGCATTTTCCCTGGAGCGAACTCACCTAGGCTGCCGCCATTTTTTGCTGAATTACAAGTTGAGTGTTTTTTTGCAAGTTGAGAAAAGTCAGCACCCTTTGCTAGCTGTTGCTTTATTTCTTCAGCTTCTTGTTTACTTTTTACTAAAATATGACGGGCGCAAGCTCTTGGCATTATTCTTCTTCTTTTGCATCTAGACGCATTTTTAATTCATTAATTTGCTTACGACATTTTGCAAGAACTAATTTCTGTATTTCGAATTCTTCGCGAGTCACTATATTAAATTTACTCATGCCAGATTCTAATACACTTGAGAAATTGTGTTTTAAATCATCGCCTAAGTGCTTCAAATTTTCAGGAAGGTTCTTGTAAAAGCGTTTACTTAAATCATCTATTAATTTAGGGTCCATATTGTTTCCAGTCTTGTAAAAAAGTGCTTAATTACATAATAACACTCTCAGCCCTATAGCTGAGCGCTTGTGTATTTATATGCACTTAATCAGTGCGTTTTGATGCTCATAGCCGCTGGGATTAAGAGAAATTCTTATTAAGAACATGAATCACGCACGGATACTGGGAGTTTTGTTGAAATTATGAAGTTGGCACGGCATTTGCAATGTTAAGGGTACATTTTATAAAAATAGAGTTTTTGTTCGAACTAGAAGACTCAGTAATAAAGGAAAAACTAATGACACCCGAAGTAATTTCTCTGAGCTATGCTCTAGATACCTTTTATTTTTTAGTTTCAGGAGCCTTAGTCATGTGGATGGCAGCAGGCTTTGCCATGTTAGAAGCTGGCCTGGTTCGTTCTAAAAATACTGCAGAAATCTTAACTAAAAACGTCGCTTTATTTGCCATCGCCTGCATCATGTTTATGCTGTTTGGTTATAACTTGATGTACCCAGGAGATAATGTTTTTAATTCATTACTACCTAAACTGGGCGGAATATTGTCTGGTACAGATAACACAGTAGAAGCAGTGGTTGCATCTGCAGGCGAGACCTATTATTCAGGTATGGCTGACTTCTTCTTCCAGGTAGTATTTGTGGCTACGGCTATGTCTATTGTTTCTGGTGCAGTAGCGGAACGTATGAAACTATGGTCTTTCTTATTATTTGCGGTGGTTTTCACTGCAGTAATTTACCCAATTCAAGGTTACTGGAATTGGGGCGGTGGTATTTTAACAGGTAAATTTGGCTATTTTGATTATGCTGGTTCAGGAACTGTGCATTTAGCTGGTGCTGTAGCCGCGATTGTTGGTGCTAAAATGGTTGGCGCTCGTAAGGATAAATACGATAAAAATGGTAATGTAACTCCAATCCCTGGTGCTAACTTACCGCTAGCAACCATTGGTATGTTCATTTTATGGATGGGCAGGTTTGGATTTAATGGTGGATCAGAGCTTAAAGTATCAAACATTGATAGCGCTAATGCTGTGGCCTTAGTATTTGTTAACACTAATATGGCTGCAGCAGGTGGTTTAGTCGTTGCATTGTTAACGGCACGTTTATTATTTGGTAAGGCAGATTTAACCATGGCCTTGAATGGTGCACTTGCCGGATTAGTAGCAATTACTGCATCTCCAGGTACACCAACTCCTTTGATTGCAACATTCATCGGTGCTGTTGGCGGTTTAATTGTAGTGTTTTCAATCATAGGTTTCGATAAAATTAAGATTGATGATCCCGTAGGAGCAATATCTGTGCATGGTGTGGCCGGTATTTGGGGCGTTTTAGCTGTGCTTATTAGCAACGATGATGCAACTCTTACAGGTCAGTTAGCCGGCATCGTATTAATTACTCTTTGGGTAGGTATTGCTAGCTTTATCGTTTGGTTTATTATTGATAAAGTAGTTGGCTTACGAGTTAGCGAAGAAGAAGAGTTTGAGGGTGTGGATATCGCAGAATGTGGTTTAGAAGCCTATCCAGAATTCACAAATTAATCTAATGAAGCGAATCTTTATTACTGAGTAGCTAGCTAAAAATATAAAGATTCGCTACACTCCTAGACATTAAAAATTAAACAGAAAATAGAGAATTAATCATGAAAATGTTAACTGCAATTATTAAACCTTTTAAATTAGATGATGTACGTGAAGCCTTATCAGAACTGGGCGTGCAAGGCATCACTGTTACTGAAGTTAAAGGCTTTGGTAGACAAAAAGGCCATACTGAGTTGTATAGAGGGGCTGAGTACGTTGTCGACTTTTTGCCAAAAATGAAAATCGAAGTCGCTATTGCTGATGAAGCCTTATTGGAACGTGTAATTGAGTCGATTATTGAAACGGCTCGTACTGGTAAAATTGGTGACGGAAAAATCTTCGTGACCGAGCTTCAGCAAGCGATTCGTATTCGTACCGGTGAAACGAATGCAGACGCTTTGTAAATATTAGATTAAAAGATCTAATATAAGATAAGACGCCTAGCATTTTTGCTAGGCGTTTTGCTTTTTTGGGAACTTAAGGTTTAGGCAATACGTCAAATGTGACCTAGATTAAGGAAAAAAGTCTACTAAGCTTCATAATCAACAAATTAGCTAGTTTGGCTCTTTGAGGCATATCTTGATATTATCAAGAAGTAAATTTTACAGCAACTTTTAAAAAGTATTTATTGCAATTTTCGGACTGGGTTTGCCTTAATGATTGTAAACCTTTGTATTTATTGGGATAAATTTTAATTTTTAGCTTAGTAAATATGAATAAAGAGTCTATTGAGATGTTAAAGTGCATAATTAGTGTTATATAATACTCAAATGTAAAGAAGCCACACCGAGAAGCCAATGAATATATTAAAAAAAATAAACTTAAGCGTATTAACTTTAGTGATCACAGCTGGTGTATTACATGTAAACAATTTTGATAATAGTCTTGCGGCGGCCGAAGTTTATACTTGGGTGGATGGCAATGGCACAAAGCACTATTCTGACAAACCGTTTAAATCAGCTAAAAAAATCTCTTTTAGTGTAGCCACTCCAAAACAACAGCTTAAAAAAACGGTTCTAGAAAAACCTGAACTTTTTGACTTGAATGATGAAGCTCGCTTGACTGCCGAATGTGCAACGGCCAAAAAGAACGTTGCTAATTTGCTTAAAGGTGGGAAAATACTAGAAAAAGATGCCGAAGGTAAAGATGTGGAACTAGGTATCGATCAGATAAATGTAAAACTTGCCGAGAGTCAGGAATACGTTAAGCGATACTGTGTTAAAGCGACTACTGAAGCTAACGAAAGCTAGAACTGGTAAAGACTTCTTATATTTTTATTAAAAACCGATCTTGCATCGGTTTTTTTTTGCCTAAAAGCATATACTTAACAACATACAGTTATAGGCTCAAGCATACCGCGATGTCTCAAAAATACAATTCTAAAATAGATCAAACCCAGAATCAGTCGACAGACGGTTACTACTTGCCGGATTTAAATAATCCTCAAGCAGTTTTGGGCATGATGTTGAGTATCGAGTTGATTGTCGGTATTTTGGCTTTGATGAAGCATCCTCTTGGGTCAATAGAATTTTTGAATTTCTTTGCCGCCTTATCCTTATTGATGTTGTGGATAGGAATAATTTTTTCTATTGCAATGCAGGTATTGCGTCCTTGGTTAAGTAAATTGCCGGTAGTCAGTTCAACCATTGTACAGCTTGTGTGCTTATTAACAGTGAGCGCCCTTGTATCAGCAATAGCAAAATTTTTGTTCAAGACTTATTTTGCTCAAACTAGTGTTGCCGTATCACTTTCAAAAAATGCCGATCAATTCTTTATTAATAACGTTTTTATTTGTTTAATTGTAGGCGGCTTGATGTTGCGTTATTTTTTTATTGCACATCAAAACCAGCAACGCATTAAAGCAATTTCTGCCGCTCAAATTCAGGCTTTGCAATCAAGAATTCAACCGCATTTTTTATTCAATTCACTTAACTCAATTGCATCTTTAGTTAGAATCGACCCAAAGCTAGCCGAACAGTCTGTGGAAGATTTGGCCGATTTATTTAGAGCCAGTTTGGCTGATGAAAATAAACGCGTTTCATTAAAGGAAGAGCTAGAGATAGCTAGACTTTATCAACGTATAGAGCAACTTCGTTTAGGCGAGCGCTTACAAGTCGAATGGAAATTAAGTGAACTACCATTAAAGCAAAAGGTACCGGTCCTTATTATTCAGCCGTTACTAGAAAATGCGATTTATCATGGAATTGAGCCGCTTACTACCGGTGGCAAAGTTACAGTAACCGCTTCTAGCCAGGGTTCGGGTAGTAAAAAATTTGTGGTTGTTTGCATTCAAAACCCATTGGCAAAACATGAAAGCGATGGTTTGATAGGTGCAGGAAGAAAACATGGCAATCAAATTGCTATGAAAAATATTGAGCAGCGCTTACGTTTGGTTTACGGTGAGCATGCATGGGTAAAAGTGAATAAAACTGATGAAAGCTATGAAGTCACTTTGCAATTTCCTTATGATGAACACGTGTGATGAAAAATTCATTATGCACCACTAAATTATGAAAATATTAATCGTAGATGATGAGCCTCTTGCTCGTAAACGTATGCTTGGGCATTTGCAAGATGATGCAATGTCAGAATTTAATCCAGAGGTTATTGGCGAAGCAAATAATGGGGAAGAAGGTTTGTCTATGGCATTACGGCTTCGCCCCGATGTTATTTTATTGGATATTCGTATGCCCGGTTTAGATGGTTTACAAGTGGCTAGGCATTTAAGCTCAATGGGTGAGTCGCCGTCAATTATTTTTACAACAGCATATGACGAGCATGCAATGGCGGCCTTTGATGCTCAGGCAATTGGTTATTTACTCAAACCCGTCAGACAACAAAAATTAATAGACAGTTTGCGCCGAGCAGCTCAGTTAAGTGAGAAACAAATTAATCGTGTTGAAGTGCGGGATTTACCTCAAAAACGAGATCGTTTTTGTTTAAATAAACGCGGCCAATTAACTATGATTCCATTAAGTAAGATACGTTACTTTATGGCTGATCAAAAATATGTCAGTTTATTTATTTATCAAGATGATAAGTGGCGCGAAGAAATTATTGATGACACTCTTAAAGAGCTTGAAAATGAATTCCCTTCTGATTTTTTGCGAGTTCATCGTAATGCCTTAGTATCAAAAAAATACGTAGAAAAACTCACACGAGACGATGAAGGGCATTATCATGTGAGCATTAAAGATTTGTCGGAAACAATAGCAGTTTCACGGCGACAAGTTAAAGAAGTTAAAACTTTGTTGAAAAAGTGAATTTCAGTTTTTTCCTTCAATGTTATAACTCAGACAATTGCCAACTAATGATATTAAAAATATGTCCGTATTAAAAATCGCAACCCGCAAAAGTCGTCTCGCGCTGTGGCAAACTGAGCATGTAGCAGAAAGATTACGTGCACAAAACCCTGATTTAAAGATTGAGATTGTTCCGTTATCTACTCGAGGAGATGAGATTCTTGACCGTAGTTTGCAAAAAGTAGGGGGTAAGGGTTTGTTTATTAAAGAATTAGAACAAGCTATGTTGCGTGGTCAAGCTGACATAGCAGTGCATTCAATGAAAGATATGCCGGTACAGTTAGGTGAAGAGTTTGTTATTGGCTGCGTATTGGATAGAGCGGCTCCTGAAGATGCATTATTAGCAACTGATGGGCTGTATTTTAATGATTTACCGCAAGGTGCAGTTTTAGGAACATCTAGTTTACGACGAGCAGCACAATTACTCGCCCAGCGCCCAGATTTAAAAATTAAGCCATTACGGGGTAATGTAGAAACTCGAATTAGAAAGTGGCAATCAGGTGAGTTTGACGCGATTGTCTTAGCGCGTGCAGGCTTGCAACGCTTAGGGCTTGAAACGCATATTTCACAAATCTTATCCACTCAGCTTTGTGTCCCAGCGGCTGCTCAAGGAATAGTAGGAGTTGAATGTTTAAGTACAGATACAAATACACGTCAACTCTTACATGCTTTAAATGACCAAAATAGTCAAATAATGATTAGCGCAGAACGTGCTTTTAACGCCAAATTAGGTGGTGATTGCCAAACGCCAATAGCCGCTTTTGCTGCTGTAAATAAGCAAGAAATCTCATTCACAGGTTTAGTGGCAGCAAGCGATGGCAAGAAAGTCTTGCGAAATACACAAAGCTCGTTTATACCTACACAAGAACATGATATAAACGCTAAAATTTCATTAGCAAAATCTCTGGGTCAGGATGTCGCACAAGGCCTTTTAGATTCTGGAGCAGCGCAAATTTTGCAAGAGCTGCAATGAAAAAACAAAAGTCTAATTTGATATTTATTAAATTAATTATGGTAAATCTAATTGAAAAGGTTAAAAGAGTAATTGCATGAGTTTGGATGGATTAAATGTACTAGTAACACGTCCTGGTGATCGTGGTCTCGAGTTATGCGACATCATTGAAAATAGTGGCGCAATAACAACTTATTTCCCAACGGCTAATATTCATGAAGTTAAAGTGGATAGTAAAACCAAAAGAACATTGCGTAGCCTTGATTCTATTCATTGGGTAATTTTTGTTTCGCGTAATGCGGTAACTTATGGGGTAGAGCAGTTACCTAAAAAATTATTGGAAACTGCAAACATCGCAGCCATTGGTATTAGTACTGCTGAAGCGATTGAAAAACATGGCTTCAATGTAAGCCTTTGCCCTGAAAGTAGTTTTACTACCGAAGCATTTCTTGAAGAGCCTTTAATGGAAGATGTGGGAAATAACAATATCGTTATTGTTACCGGTGAGGGTGGTCGTAAACTACTACAAGAAGAGCTAGAAGAGCGTGGAGCAGCTTGTTACCGAATTGAAGTATATCGTCGTGAGCTCCCTATCAAAGCCGCACAAGAAGTTGCGGTTAAAGTTGAGAAGAATGCCATTGATGTGTTGGTGGTAACCAGCGAAGAGCTTTTAGAAAATCTTTTAAGGCTTTTGCAAAAAGTAAATAGTAAATTAAAATCAGTTCCGCTGGTTGTTTCTAGTGATCGGCTCAAAGTTAAAGCCAAAGCACTAGGTTTTACGCACTCAATCATTGTTGCCGAAAATGCAGTCAATGCAACTTTATTAACAGCACTAATCAAATGGCATACTAAGTCGGGTAATGCTATCGAGCAAGATCAGTTTGATGACCCAGATGATTTTGATGCTGACGAGGATTTTGATGAGCTCTGATACACAAAATAATGATATAGACTCGGATACTGAGGATTCATTGGAAATATCCTATGGAACAGAGCAAGATGCTCTGACGGATACAAGCAAGAGTGATAATGATTTTGTTAATGAATCGATGACTTCAGGTGAAGACATCCTGGACAATGTTTCTGAAGAAGTTAAAAACCTTTCTCATGACTCTGATGTACCGTCTCTAAAAGCTAATAAAAAAATAAAATCGGCAAAGCGTGGCGGGGGGTTCTTCACAGCACTAACGTTTTTGTTAGCGCTTTCAGCCTTAGTTATTAGCGCATACACTTATTGGTTACAGCGAGACGTAACTAAGGTTGCAGAATCGGCGGGTGTAAATCTTACTGCAGTTCAGGAAAACTCAGCAACATTAAAGCGTGAAATGCAGACTGAGTTAAAAAGCTACTTAAATACTTTTTCTACTGATAGTGATAAATTAGTTAATGACATTAGTAAAAGTAATCGTAAAGTTCAACAGGATCTTAAACTAGATGTTGAGGAATTAAGTGCAAGACTTGCTGTTAATGAAGATCAAATAGTTACTTTAAAAGGGTTCTCTGACGCTGCTAAATACGCTTATGTAAAAGCTGAAATAGAATATTTCTTACAAACGGCCAATAATCGTATTGATCT
>CAJQOG010000034.1 GCA_905479875.1 uncultured Gammaproteobacteria bacterium | reverse complement strand
TAAGCTTTTGTCCAAAAGCTGACACCGCTGTAGCAAATTTGAAATCTTGACTCATGTCTTTAAATGAACGCATATCGTTTGTCTTCACTGTGAATTCTCGCAATGTGCTTTTATCGGATTCAGGGTATTTAAAACGTAACTTCACATGAGCTAATTCTTTATTCTTTGAAGAACGAAGTAATGTTTTTCCGTAACGCAAAGGATCAATGTTCTGTGACTTGGAGTCTTTGGCAAATACTTCATAAATTGCGGTAACGGTATGCCCTGCTCCAATCTCGCCAGCGTCCACTTTATCGTTATTAAAGTCTTCACGTTTAAGCGCTCTATTTTCATAACCAATTAAACGGTACTCAGACACTTGTGCTGGATTAAATTCAATTTGAATTTTTACATCTTTGGCCACGGTTAACAATGTACTACTCATTTCTGTCACTAAAACTTTTTCAGCTTCTTGCACGCTATCTATATAAGAACTATTTCCGTTACCGATATCGGCGATTTGTTCCATAAGATGATCATTGTAATTGCCCTTACCAAAACCTAGAGTAGTTAATGAAATACCATTTTCACGTTTATCTTCAACTAAGCGCTTAAGTGCCTCTACACCATTAGTGCCTACATTAAAGTCACCATCGGTTGCTAAGATAATGCGATTAATGCCATCTTTGATAAATGCTTCTTCGGCAAGTTCATAAGCAAGGTTAATACCTGCCGCACCATTAGTCGAACCACCTGCTCTTAAACGATTCAGTGCAGAAAGAATCAAACGGTGATTATCACCACTGGTTGGTTCTAAAACCACACCCGACGCACCTGCGTAGACAACTATAGATACTGAATCATCTGCGTTTAAGTTTTTCGTTAGCTTATGGAATGACTTTTTAAGTAGTGGAAGTTTATCAGCAGAATTCATTGAGCCCGATACATCTAATAAGAAAACTAGGTTTGCTGCTGGACGCTCACTAGCATCTACTTCATAGGCCTTTAAACCTACTTTCAAAAGCATTGAATTTGCATTCCATGGTGTTTGCGATAATTCAGTCGTTACCGAGAAAGGATCTTTACTACTACGGGGTACTTGATAATCATAATTAAAGTAATTAATAAACTCTTCAACACGCACTGACTCTGCTGGTGGAAGATATCCATCATTCAACATTCTACGAACATTTGTGTATGAGCCTGTATCCACATCAACGCTAAAAGTAGACACCGGGTCTTCACTTACACGTTTGATAGCATTTTCTTCTACGTCAGCATAATTATCCTGGCCTTCAGGTAGGTAGTTGTTTCCATCAGTAACTTGGCCTTGTTGGATAACGCCAACACTAAACCCTGAGTTCTGTATGCCTTGGTAATTATGATGGACTGGAGCACTTTTGACAGCTATAGCTGGTGCTGAGTGTTTCATCAAGGGCATATCAGAAACGGCTTCAGCCTCAGCGACTCGAATTTGACTCCTTGCTTCATATTTATCTCTAGCAACTTGAGCAGCATTCTTTCTTTTCTCAGCAGAAGCTATTACTTCCTCTATTGCAATATCTTCACGACGAAATCCTTCTTTTACTTCTACATGTAATACGGGTTCATTCAATTGGATAGTATCTGAATCTTTTTTTGCAGCCTCTTCTTGCCCTGCACAAGCAACTAATACAGTTGCCAGAACGATTAATGACGATTTAGTAATGAATCCGGGAATTTTGTAATTGCTTATTTGATGCGACTTAAATGTTTTCATGGTTTCTTCCTCTGACAGGTTTAGTATTTTGTTTTTTAGCATTCAAGGTCATAAACGTGAACTTTGTGTGACTGGGGTTAAATTAGTAACTATTAAGCTATTCGAATAAGACTTAGTGTTGTAGAGGTGTGTTAGTAGTGTGTTACATGCAGCCTTATTTGTATGAAATTTAAGCAAAATTACTTCGTTCTCAACACCTAATCACTCGCATAGAACACTAAAAATCATTAATTTGAGGAAATAAATTACAAGTTAACTAACTGTTTTTATTATACTTATTGATTTATCGAAGAATAAAAGTACGAAAGTACTTGCCAATAACCATTCTGGTGTTATAGTTCACTACAACACCACTACGGCAAACGAACAATGAAAGCTGCCAAAGGTGTTAAACAAAAACTTAATTTTATTTTGGCTTAGGCCAAGGAGAACGAAATGAATACCCTAGCAAGACAGTCCATCAGTAAAACGTTAGTAAAAGCGTGTACTGCTGCAGTACTTTTGGTGACTTGCCTAAATGCACAAGCTAATAGCAATGTGCAAAACCTATCTGAAGAATTTCGTGCAGATACTATGCATAGTTTACAGGTTGAGCAAATTGCTAAAAATGTAGTAGCTCCCTCTTTTGAGATTTTAAATAATGCGGCTGAAAAAGCGTCAGTATCTAAATCTTTTCGTAATGAAACGTTGAGCAGTATTAATATAGATACAAATTTAATTACTGCTAAACCTTCATTAGAAAATTTTAACGCTGCATTAGACAGCTTTGTAGATAGTAACCCTACAAATAACATAGAAAATAGCTTTACTGCTGAAAATGCTAAAACAGTACTAGAATCAGTTTGGGCTAATAATATACAACCAACATTTGCCTCATTTGATACCTTAGACTTTGAAGTAGAAGATGCAGCTAGCAATCAAGTAAAACTAATGACTATTGATTTTGCGATCACAGCCTTAGAAACCGCTAGAACAAATATCGCTTTTGCGAATAATGTTAGCTTATAAAAAAACGGAAAGACTTATGACCAATACCTGGAATGATAACCAACCAATTTATCGTCAACTACGCGACCGCGTAGTGGCGATGATACTGGATGGCACCTTAAATGATGGAGATGCTCTGCCTTCAGTTCGCTCAGTCGCGGCAGAGTATCGCCTCAATCCACTAACAGTCATGAAAGGCTATCAAGAACTTGTAGATGCCGAATTAGTAGAAAAAAAACGCGGCTTAGGAATGTTCGTATTAGAAGGAGCTTCAGACAAACTAATGGCCTCGGAACGGATTAAATTTTTAAACGAAGAATGGCCAGGAATTTATGCTCGCATTGATCGTTTGGGCCTGAGACTAGAAGATTTATTTATAAACGAAAAAGAAAACAAGGGAGAAGAATAGTGAGTACAGTTTTACATGCCAAAGGCTTAAGTAAGTCATATGGATCAAGCTACGCTCTACGCAACGCCAACTTTAGTGTTGAGGCAGGCCAAATTGTTGGTCTAATCGGACCTAACGGCGCTGGAAAAACAACGGCTTTAAAAGCAATTTTAGGTTTAACTAATTTTGATGGTGAATTATCGGTAATGGGATTAAACCCTTATAAAGACCGCGCCAAATTAATGGAAGAAGTTTGTTTTATTGCCGATGTTGCAGTACTTCCTCGTTGGATGAAAGTTTCACAAGCTATAGAGTTTGTGCAAAAAGTACACCCTAAATTTAATCGTGCTAAAGCTGAGAAATTTTTATCGCGTACAAAAATTATGCCTAAGTCTAAGATTAAAGAATTATCTAAAGGCATGGTTACACAATTACATCTAGCCTTAGTTATGGCTATTGATGTGAAATTACTAATTTTAGATGAACCTACTTTAGGTTTAGATATTTTGTATCGCAAAGAATTTTATTCGCAATTATTGAATGATTACTTTGACAATGACAAAACCATTTTAATTACCACTCATCAAGTTGAAGAAGTAGAGCACATTTTGTCGCACTTATTATTTATTGATGATGGAGCCATTGTGTTAGACGAGAGCATGGAAGATATTGCTACTTTGTATACAGAAATATTAGTCTCGCCGGATAAATATGCCGAAGCAGAAGGCTTTAATCCGATTCATAAGAGCGAAGTGTTTGGAAAGCGTGCGTACTTATTTAAAACAGAAGATACTTCAGCGCTACAACATTTAGGTGAGAGTCGCACTCCTGGAGTAGCCGATCTATTTGTAGCTATTATGCAAAATAAACGTTTGCAG
>CAJQOG010000033.1 GCA_905479875.1 uncultured Gammaproteobacteria bacterium | reverse complement strand
GAAGAGCCACGTGTTCCGACGTTTTTGGCTATGCTTAGAGAAGTTACTAATGCGATGTTTGGGTTGGAATCGAAATTATGGATAAGTATTCGTGTTTTGCTGTTTAAGCCCGGCCAATTAACTCTTGATTATTTGAATGGAAAAAGACAAAGTTATACCTCTCCATTTCGTTTGTATTTACTGTTTAGTATTTTAGTATTTGCTTATCTTGCCGTTATAGGTAGTAGAGCAGTAGATAACGCAGATCCTATATCCTCAGAAGATATTCAAGTTCCTCTCAATAAAGAGGATATTACACTGTTTGGAGAGCTTATACCTCCAGAAATTGAGGATATGCTTAAAGACAAAATTATTAACTTATCTCAGAATGTTAAACAAGATTTGCAAAATGGAAATTTAAAGAAAGTCCTCTCTCAGTTCTTGAATCCAATACCAAAAGCATTACTGATTTTCCTACCATTTATTGCTGCATTTTTTAAATTGTTCTATTTAGGAACAGGTAAGTATTATATTGAACATCTAATTTATCTACTACACAATCATGCATATTTATTTGGAGTTTTATTTATTTCTGTATTTGCTAATCAACTTGCTGGAAATAATGCTTTTATTGATTTCTGGTTAGCATGCGTTGCCCTTGGGTTAATGACTTATTTATTTTTTAAGAAAAGAATAAAAAAATATAAAAATCAGTTAAAGACTAAGTGGTTTAGAATTAGTATTAAATTTGTCATTTGGCTTTCAGTTTTTTATGGACTATTTAGACTCACTTTTGAAAATGGTTTACAAGTAGTTATTGCTTTGTATTGGTTATTACTAGTACCCCATTACTTCTATCGTTCTATGCGAATTGTCTATAAGCGTGGCGTAACTATGACAATAATAAATTATATGATGATATTTATGAGTTACTTGTTATTAACTAGTTTGATGTTAATTGCAAGTGTTATTTTTGCAGGCTATAACTATAGTTAGTATCATTCAGTTCCTGTTAAGCTATAAAACGCATACTTAGAGAGTTTCAAAGTCATTAATGAGGTTTTTCATGTTTCTATCCAATAAAATCAAGTACTTAGCAATAGTTTGTATGGCTACCATTCTAAGTGCCTGCGCCAGTGCTCCAAAAACGGACTTTGATCCAACCGCAGACTTTTCACAATATAAAAGCTTTCAGTGGCAATATTCTGAAGACTCAAATGAACGCCAAGTTGCCGATCCTGTGTATGACAGCCCACTATTTGAGAAAAAACTCGAAGCGGAAATTTCTAATATTATGCTGAATAGAGGCTTTGAGGGTTCAGATACACCTGATATGTATTTGAGTTATCACATGGCTGATGCAAAACGTAAAAACTATCCGCTTAATGTTGCTATTGGATATGGACGTTATAGCCGGCATTCGTACTGGAATATTTTTGCTCCTCGTTTAGGAGATTTACAAAGAGATGAAGTCATAGTAATTGTTGATGCAATAGATTCCAATACACAAGAATTAGTGTGGCGTGGTTGGACAAAAACTACACGCAGAACTAGACCACACAGTCAAAGTGAGATGGTGCGTATTGCTGCAAAAATTCTTGCAGGCTTTCCACCTGAGTAGTTGTTAATAGATATTATTAGATACTGTAGGGGGCTCAATTTATTGAGCCCTTTTTTTGTGGAAAGTTAAAATTAATGTAGGGGCTGATCTGCATATCAGCCTAGCACTGAGGGTCGATACGCAGATCGACCCCTACCAAATCATTACAACGCGGCAATCCCATATACGATGTAAAATAGACTCATGCCATCCCAACCTCAACCACGCACTATCCTCCACGTAGATATGGATGCTTTCTTTGCTTCAGTTGAGCAAAGGGATAATCCAGAGCTACGAGGAAAACCAATTATTGTTGGTGGCTCTGGTCCGCGCGGTGTTGCGGCTGCAGCAAGTTATGAAGCGCGAGTCTTTGGTGTGCGTTCAGCTATGCCTACTAGAGAAGCATTAAGGCGTTGTCCGGAGTTAATTTGTGTGCCCGGACGCATGGATGTATATCAACAAGTGTCAAAACAAGTGTTTGCTATATTTCATGAATTCACACCTGATGTGCAAGGCATTTCAGTTGATGAAGCTTTTCTGGATGTAACGGGTTGTATGCGCTTATATGGTTCGGCAATGAGCATAGCCGAAAAATTAAAGAAACGTATCAATGATGAAACTCAGCTAACCGCTTCGGTAGGAATTGCCCCCAATAAGTTAGTTGCGAAAATAGCCTCTGATTTAGAAAAACCAGATGGGATTGTTGAAATTACACAAGCTGAATTACCCGAACGACTTGATAACTTACCAGTGCGAGTTATTCCAGGTATTGGGAAAGTCACGTTACCAAAACTTACTAAGTTAAATATTCATACCATGCGAGATTTGCGTTTGGCTAATGAAAGTAAACTGCGTAATGTGTTCGGAAAATTTACCCAACGTATGCAAGAAAAGGCAGCAGGCATAGATTTTAGAGAAGTGGGTGAGGCTTCAGTTGACAAAAGTATTAGCCATGAAATAACTTTTGATGAAAATATTGGTGATGTAGCTTTGTTATTAAGACATTTACAACGTTTAAATGATAAAACCGCTACGCGTTTACGTAGCATGAAATTTCAAGCAGGAACTATTCAGCTAAAATTACGTTTACCTGATTTCCAAACTTTTACTAGGCAAATGAGTCTACAGCCTGCAACTGATGATTCTCAGCTTTTGTTTAATGCAGCAAAACGAATTTTAGAAAAATGGTTTATGGAAAAGCCAAACACGCAATTGCGTCTAATTGGAATGGGTGTATCTAAGCTGTCCGAGAATACTCAAATGGGCCTCTTTGATCAACCGGTAGAAGAGCCAGTAGATTTGAAAACCAAACCACAACGACCTAAAAATCTCGACAAAACCATGGATGCGATTCAAGAAAAATTTGGGAAACAAGCTATAAAACATGGCCAAGCGGTCAATTTATCATATACTGAACGTGAGACTAATAAGATAGAAAAGGATTAGAACTCTATTTATAAAGAGCAGTAAAAACTATGTACGCTGATTATTTCTCATTAAAAGAGAAGCCATTTTCAATTACCCCAGATCCTGCTTATTTATTTTTAAGTAAGAGGCATGAAGAGGCGCTCGCACATTTATTGTATGGCGTAACTGATAGTGGTGGGTTTATTCAACTAACTGGTGAGGTTGGCACTGGTAAAACGACTATTATTCGAAGTCTATTTGAACGCATACCTGAAAATGTTGAGATTGCTTTGATACTTAATCCGCGCATGTCAGAAGGCGAATTTTTACATGCAATTTGTGATGAACTATTAATTCCGGTTATTAAACAAGATAGTAATAAAGAATGTTTTGACGCTTTAAATAACTATCTATTAGATGCTCATTCACAGGGTCGTAAGGTTGTATTGTTAGTAGATGAGGCACAAAACCTTGCCGTTAGTGTATTGGAATACATTCGCTTGCTGACCAATTTAGAAACCGAAAAAGATAAGCTACTGCAAATTATTTTGGTTGGTCAACCAGAATTACAAACATTATTGCAACGCCAAGACTTGCGTCAATTAGCTCAACGAATAACAGCACGATACCATTTGGTTCCTTTAAATAGAGCCGAGTCTGAGGCGTATATCCAACACCGCCTTAGAATAGCAGGGACTAATCATGAAATTTTTTCTCGCGGTGCCAAACAGAAAATATTTAATGCCTCTAAAGGGATTCCGCGTTTAATTAATGTTTTAGCCGACAGAGCATTGCTTGGCGCTTATAGCCAAGAGAAATCCAGAGTTGACTCTAAGTTAATTAAGCAAGTAATTAAAGAAGTGCTGGGTGAAGATAAGCGTCTAAAAAAAGACAAAAAAACTGGAAATAGTAACTGGAAGTTTATTTTTCCTTTGATTGCAAGTGTTGGAGTAATTGGTGTTGCCCTGGGTTCATGGTTATCGGGAAATGATTTATTAAGTTCTTTCAATTTTGCAAATAAGCAAAACCAGAATATTGTGACTACTAATAGTGTATCTGCAGAGACTGCTTCACAAGAAATAGTTGATGTAATCAATGAAAAGACAAGTGACAATGTAGACAAAATTGAAGCTGTAACTTCAACTGTTCTCGCGAGCAACATGCTTAAACCAGAAGTTACTATAGAATCTGAACGGACTATAGAAGTGCTTACTCAATCCTTGAGTGATGCTATTTCAATGCATGTCAGCCAGACAAATGCGGATAGTGCAATTAATAATTTATTAAGTTTATGGGGTAAAAACTCATTAGATTCCAATGAGAATTTATGTGTAAATATTAAAACTATCAATATGCGATGCTTGTATCGCAATTCAAATTGGGATTCTATGCTTAGGCAAAAGCGACCAGTTATATTAGAGCTTTATGATAGTAATGAAGTAATTCATCATGTGGTTATGATTGGTGCAGACCAAAACAAAGTAAAACTAGACATCAATCAAAATGGAATTTTCGTATCCTTGGATGAAGTAATTTCTGCCTGGCGTGGAGATTATTTGATGTTTTGGCAGCCAGATAGAAAATTTTTAAGAGATACTTTGTATTATGACCTTAGCGGTGATGATGTGTTGTGGCTTAAAGAAAAACTGCAATTTTTAAATATAAAACCCAGTACAAATATGAATGATTTTTATTTTGGTGCCAATACTAAAAGACAAGTTCAAGCCTTCCAACAACAAGCGGGTTTACTTGCTGATGGTATTGTTGGAAGTGAAACCTATGTAGCCATTAATAATCAATTAGGTTTAGGTGATAGACCAAGATTGCTTACAGAATTTGAGGGTCAAGAGTAATGTCTACAATTATTGATGCGTTAAAACGCTCGGATAGAGAGCGACAAATTAATACCACGCATACCATGTCGTATTCACATTTACATTCTGAAGACAACCCAGTTAAAGCTTGGATTAAGTATGCCTTGATTGCTTTGTTTATTACCGTGGTATGTATAGTTGCAATTACGCTTTGGTTTAATAAAGATTCTGTTGAGACAAGTGCAATCTCATCAGTTCAAAACTCTTCAGACGCAGTAAAAATTCAGTCTATTAAGGAACAAGTATCAGAAGTTATTGTTCCAAAAGCAGAAATTTCACAAGTGCAGGCTCCAAAAGTAGAGCGGCCAGAAAAAACAGTTATTCAAGAGCCATCTCGTAGAGTACAAAATTCTGCACTTGCTTCGATAGTTAAACCTGTTGATGAAACTCCAAGAAAACCCTTATCTGATTTAGTTATCGATCCAGTTAGCAATAATACTGTTCCAGATGTTGCCACAGTAACAGAACAAACTATTGAGATTACTCAAGCACCTGCAGCACCGTCTTTGCAAGAGCAAGTCATTAAAATGAATGATTTTATGGCCTATGATAATTACTCATCGATTCGTGCAAGCCAAAGTCTGCCTGAGTTACATTTAGATATTCTGATGTATCACCCTGATTCATCACAACGAAAAGCCTTTATTAATATGCAGGCTTATCGACAAGGAGAGCAAATCTCCGAAGGAGCTCAGCTTCTAGAGATTGGGCAAAAAGCTGTTTTACTGCGTTATCAGGGTAAAGACTTTGTTTTAAGTGCTAATTAAGTTCATACAGAATTCTTATTTTCTGATTATTCTTGTTTTTGTGGTTTTAAACCCCATTACATAATTGCCTGCGGCGCGTACAATACGCAGAGTTAATCCTTAATTTAGCAGTAAAGTAGTAAAAGAATATGGCAGCAACAATTCGCGAAGAAGAAGTATTAAGTGTGCATCATTGGAATGACACCTTATTTAGCTTTACCACCACAAGAGACCCGGCCTTTCGTTTTGAAAACGGTCATTTCACTATGATTGGTTTGCAAGTCGAAAACAAGCCACTGATGCGTGCCTACAGTATGGCCAGTGCGAATTATGAAGAGCAACTAGAGTTCTTTAGTATTAAAGTACAAGATGGTGCCTTGACCTCGCGTTTACAGCATTTAAAACCGGGTGATAAAGTGTTAGTAAATTCTAAGCCAACCGGCACTTTGTTATTGCACAGGTTAAAACCGGGTAAGCACTTGTATCTTCTTGCCACTGGAACAGGTCTTGCTCCATTCATGAGTATTATTAAAGATCCTGAAACCTATGAGCAATACGAGAAAGTTATTCTTACTCATGGTGTGCGCTATAAGTCTGAACTTGCTTATCAAGAAATTATTCAGGGCTTACATGAGAATGAATATTTTGGTGAGATGGTAAAAGGTAAGTTAATTTATTACCCAACCGTAACTCGTGAAGAGTTTCCTATTCAAGGGCGTTTAACTGATGCTTTAGAAAGTGGTTCTTTAACTAAGTTAATCGAGTTGCCAGAAATTAATCTTGAAGATGATAGATTTATGTTGTGTGGTAGCCCCAGCATGTTAAAAGATTTTTGTAAAATTTTAGATGCTCGTGGTTTTACTGAAACTAAGCGTAGTGATTTGGGTGAGTATGTAATTGAAAGGGCATTTGTTGAGAAGTAATTGTTGTATTTGATGATGTAAATACCGACAATAGGACTAATATATTAACTCCGACATGTTTAAGCATTTAATTGTGATTACTTGTATTAAGCAGTTAATTGTCCGAATAAACCGACATAGAAATAGCCGACCTGAAGTCGGTGAATAAACTGTTAACTGATATATAAAAATTACAAAGGATAAATAAATGACAGCATTTACAACGGCATTACTTCAAGATATTGCCTTATTCTCAATACTTATTGGCTTAGGTGCTTTCATCGCAAAAAAACGTGGTAGAAATATTATTATTTGGGGTATTGCTGGGATATTAATAATCCCTACAATAGTATTATTATTTATGCCAAAAAAACTTGAAGATAATGCAACGCAAGACAGTTAACAAGGCGCTGAATAAGGATGCTAGTAACGTAGCGTCTGTTAACTAAAACATTATGCGTAAAGATATGAAAAAATTATTTGAAATATTAGTTTTAATAAGTTTAACCACTTATGCAATATTCATGAGCCTGCCATATTTTTGGGATTTAATCTTTCAAAAAGATGCTATAGGTCTTTTGGATTTAAATGGCTATATGGAGTTTATAAACTTCTTTTATATTAATAATATTATTACTGGGTTAACGATAGTTGCATCAGTTGGTTTATTGTTTTATAAAAGGTGGGCTAGGACATTGTTTTTTAGCCTCATTGTAATTTATATAATTCTTGCTCCATTTATGGGCTTTGCTATTGCAGCTGGTTTTGAATCGGCACTAAGCTCGATTAATTTATTATGTAATGGTGCAGTTTTATATATGGCATATTTTTCGAGTGTAGCGGATGAATTTAAAAAAACGCCTAACAAACCGCATAATCAGGACGTTACGTACGTAGCGCCCATTACTTAAAACATTATGTGTAGTCTTCTTCTAGAGTAGAGTATTTACGAGGGTTATTATGTCTTCATTGCAGGATCAGTTACTAAAATCAGGTGTTATAAATAAAAAGAAAGCAAAATCTATAGAGCAGGAAAAAAGGAAACATAAAAAGAAATTGCCAAAAGGTCATGCACAGCCTAATGAGGCATTAGACGAAGCCATTGCAAAC
>CAJQOG010000032.1 GCA_905479875.1 uncultured Gammaproteobacteria bacterium | reverse complement strand
TCTTTCTCTATCGCAGTGATTACTGCAATTGTGGGTGGTCGTCCTGGCATGATTTCAGCCGCCACAGGAGCCATGGCGCTCTTGATGGTAACGTTAGTAAAAGGGCATGGCTTAGAGTATTTATTAGCGGCTACCGTACTTACCGGTGTTATACAGATGCTAATGGGCTATTTAAAGCTTGGTAGTTTAATGAGTTTTGTTTCTCGTTCTGTTGTTACTGGTTTTGTAAACGCATTGGCAATCTTAATTTTTATGGCACAACTGCCAGAACTCACTAATGTAACTTGGCATGTGTATGTCATGACGGCAGTCGGTTTAGGCATTATTTACTTGTTCCCATACATTCCAAAGATTGGTACTGTGATTCCATCTCCATTAGTCACCATTCTATTATTAACTGTGGTGGCTATAGTCTTGGACTTGCCAATACGTACAGTAGGCGACATGGGTGAGTTACCGGATACCTTGCCAATGTTTTTATGGCCAGATGTACCCTTAAATTTTGATACTTTGAAAATTATCTTCCCTTATTCAATGGCACTTGCTGTGGTTGGTTTGCTTGAATCTCTTATGACAGCAACCATCGTTGATGATTTAACAGATACACCCAGTGATAAAAACCGTGAATGTAAAGGTCAAGGGCTTGCCAATGTGGCGACTGGCTTTATTGGCGGTATGGCCGGTTGTGCCATGATTGGTCAATCAGTGATTAATGTTAAATCTGGAGGGCGAGGGCGTTTGTCAACCATGGTTGCTGGAGTCGTTTTACTTATCCTGGTAGTTTTCTTAAATGACTGGGTAGCCAAGATTCCTATGGCAGCATTGGTAGCCGTAATGATTATGGTATCTATTGGTACATTTGATTGGAATTCAATTAAAAACTTAAAGACTAACCCTAAATCCAGTAGCATTGTGATGATGGCCACTGTTGCTGTAGTTGTTTACACTCATAATTTAGCATATGGTGTGTTTGTTGGTGTTTTACTAGCTGCCTTATTCTTTGCACGTAAAGTTAGCCGTTATATGGATGTGGAACTAGTTAAAGATGAAGAACAGAATACGCACACCTATAAAATTTATGGTGAAGTATTTTTTAATTCATCAGCAAAGTTTATTGAATATTTCAACTTTAAGGATGTAGTAGAAAAAGTGGTTATCGATTTAAATAGAGCACACTTTTGGGATATTTCAGCTATTGCTGCATTGGATAAAGTGGTTATGAAATTTAGACGTGAAGGTGCAGATGTGGAAATTATTGGTTTAAATAAAGCCAGTGAAACTATGATTGATAGATTTGGTGTGCATGATAAACCTGAAGCTGCTGAGCTTGACCTCGGAGGACATTAAAATGATTCAAGAAATACCTGGAAAATTTGTACTTGCCTGCATCGATGGGTCAAGTTTTAGTGAAGCTGTATGTGATTATTCGGCATGGATTGCTAAAACCGTTGAAAAGCCGTTGAAATTTTTACATACTATTGAGCATATGCATTTACCTACAGTAACTAATCTAAGCGGTGCAATCGGCTTTGGTGCGACTAGTGATTTAATGATTGAGTACACTGAAGCTGATCAAAGTCGTGGTAAGTTACTCATAAAAAAAGGCCAAGAAATGCTTGCAACTGCAAAGGACCGTGCAGAAAGTAATGCCGTAAAAGACATTATTACCAAGCAAAGGCATGGCAGTTTAAGTGAATCTTTAATTGAACTAGAAGAGGAAATACGTGTTTTAGTACTTGGTGTTAGAGGTGAAAGTCATGATCACGATACCAGTGGACATAGTGCACGTTTAGAAACCGTTATTCGTTCTTTGCATAAGCCTATATTAGTTGTTAATAGCGAATTTACTCAGCCAAAAAGTGTATTGCTCGCCTATAACGGTAATAAAGCATCAACTAAAGCGGTAAACATGGTTGCGTCAAGTTTATTATTTAAAGATATTGTTTGTCATTTAGTGAATGTTTCAGATGATAAGGAAGAGTCTGTAAAATTGCTGGCTAAAGCTGAAAGCGTTTTACAAAGTACTGGTGTCTCAGTGGTCACTAAAACACTAAGTGGTAAAATTGATGACGCACTTGTTGCTTATCGACAAGAACAAGATTTGGATATGATAATGATGGGTGCATTTAGTCATCATCGTATTCGTGATATTTTATTGGGTAGTTTTACAGCAAAAATGCTAGAAAGGACTCAGAGGCCTTTATTGCTTTTAAGGTAGTGCTATAACAGGCTTAAGAGCCGAAGGTGTATTAGCGATTGGTTTTGTGCTTTCGCCATGATAAGTGTAGACCAAAGAAAATTTACTTTTACTGGTTTGGTTGTTACCAGCAGCATGAAAACAATGAGCACTAAATAAAAGAATATCACCAGCATTCAATTCCACTAATCTTGCTGTGCTCAAGCGTTGTTGGTTATACGGATGGTTAGTTTTTAAAAATTGATGTTCATCCAGAGCATCGTTCTCAACTTCCCAACGGTGAGAGCCTGGCAATATGCTCATTGCACCATTTTCTTGTTTCTCATCACCAAAAGCAACCCAAGAGTTTATAAGATATTTATCACTAAAATTCCAATACCGAGTATCTCTATGCCACATTGTTTTGGAGCTAAACTGCGGCTGTTTAGTCATTATGCAGTTATGGTGATTAGGATTAAGAGCAAGCGTTTCGCATTTTAGTATTTTTTGAATGCTCTGTATGACAAATTGATGTTTGGATAATTTTTTGTAAACGTAGTCTCTGTGATGAGCATTGAGTAAACGTCTTATAGTGTCCCCGCCGGCAGCATGTTCAGAATTTGGTGCGCCCGGGTAATCCACCTCGGCTTCTAATTCAAATGGCTGGATACGATTTTTTAAATGTTCAGTTGTTTTTTTTCTGAGTGCACTCAATTCTACTTCTGATAATACTTGTGGCAACAATAGGTAGCCATCAATTTTAAATTGTTGAATTTGTGCTTTTGTTAACATGCAAAAATAATTAAGTATTTATTGAATCAAATAGAGCACTTTGTGATTCAATGACGTAAATAGCAGATCCATCACTCAAGAGTATTCTGCAATCGCCAGCATAGTTATCATCGGTATCATCAATACGAACAATCATTTCTGCATTAATTAAAATTACTTCATCATCAGAAGTAGAAGTAACAGCTCCTGCTGCTTGTGTCACTCGAATCATTTTTGCCATGAAATTAGTCCTATTAATTAAATGAATTTCAATTATAACGCATTCTAATCATTAGTTGAGATATCGAGTATACGACATATAAGTTAGGTCTAATGGCTTATAATGTTCATCTAATTTTTATACAAAAGTATTATACCAAGGCTCAATTATGTCAATGATAGTAAACCGTAGAGACATGGATTTTTTAATGTATGAGATGCTTGATTTAGAAAGTATTTTGCAGTCTGAGCGTTATGCTGATTACGACAAAGAAACCATTTCTGCTATTTTAGATACAGCACAACAGATAGCTGAAGAAAAATTTCTACCCAGTGCGGCTAAACTGGATGCTAACGAACCTACTTTTGATGGAGAGAAGGTTCATATCATCCCAGAAGTGAAAGAAGCACTTGATGCCTATAAAGAAGCAGGTTTATTCGCTGCTGGTTTTGATAATGATGTGGGTGGTTTACAACTTCCTTGGGTTGTTTATCAGATAATAACGGGGATGTTTACATGTGCTAATGGTCCACTGATTGGTTACGCTTTTTTAACCGGTGCAAATGCTAATATGCTTAATACCTGTGGCAGCCAAGAACTCAAAGATATATATTTAGATAAATTAATTAGTGGTAACTGGTTTGGTACCATGTGTTTATCAGAGCCGCAGGCTGGTTCATCATTATCAGATATTCGAACCAAGGCCGTATTAACACAAGCAGGACACTACAGTATCACTGGAACTAAAATGTGGATCTCAGGTGGTGAACAAGAAATTTCCGAAAACATTGTGCATATGGTGCTTGCTAAAATTCCTGGTAGTCCAGCGGGTGTTAAGGGTATATCACTATTTTTAGTGCCAAAGTTCAGAGTAAACTCCGATGGTAGTCTAGGCGAGAAAAATAATATTGCCCTTGCTGGTCTCAATCATAAAATGGGAAATCGAGGCACAACCAATACCTTACTTAACTTTGGAGAACAGGGCGAATGTCAAGGCTATTTAGTGGGTAAAGAGAACCATGGCTTGGCCAATATGTTTCATATGATGAATGAGGCACGTGTTGGTGTGGGTTATGGTGCAGTGATGGCCGCATTAGGTGGTTATTTATATTCACTCGACTATGCTAGAAATCGTCCGCAAGGTCGTAAGATTGAAAATAAAGACCCACAAACACCTCAAGTTAATATTGTTGAACATGCGGATATAAAGCGTTTATTAATGGCACAAAAAGTGTATGTAGAAGGTGGGCAAGCCTTAATTATGTATTGCTCTAAGTTGATTGATATGCAAAAGTTAGCTACTAATGAAAGAGAACAACAGCACATAGCATTGCTCTTGGAAATTTTAACTCCAATAGCTAAGTCTTGGCCATCAGAGTTTTGTTTAGAGGCGAATAAACATGCTATTCAAATACTGGGTGGTTATGGTTATACTCGAGAGTATCCAGTAGAGCGTTTGTATAGAGATAATCGTTTAAACCACATTCATGAAGGCACACATGCTATACATGGAATTGATATGCTGGGTCGCAAAGTTAAAATGTATGATGGTGGGGCTTTAAAGTCTTTAATGTATGAAATAAATCAAACTCTTGAACAGGCAAGGTCTGATATTGATTTAGAAAATTATGCAACTCAGCTTGATAATTCAATAAACCAATTACAAAAAACAATTGATATTGTGTTGAGTTGTCAAGATAAAGAATTGGCTTTAGCTAATGCCACGGTTTTCTTAGATGCAATGGGCCATATTGTGGTTGCGTGGTTGTGGTTATGGCAGGCAATGGCAGCAAAGAAGGGTTTGCAAACAGCCATTAACTCAGATATTGCTTTTTATAAGGGTAAGTTAGCAGCGACTAAGTTCTTTTTTGCTTATGAGTTACCAAAGGTTGGTTCACAACTAAATTTGGTTGCTGAATTAGATAGTACTTGTGTAGATGTTAGTATTGAAGAGTTCATTGGAACATAATAAAATTTTTAATAAGGTTATTTGGTATGGAAAAATATTTTAATAAAGTATTGTTAACAACTTGTCTTTTAATCGTTTCTGCTTGTTCCACAACGAGCAATATTGTAAATACAGAAAATGTCTCTGATACTCTAACTATTTATTTGCTTAGGCATGCCGAAAAAACTAAGCAGCGCCCTGACCCAGGCTTAACTGAAGAGGGTAAACAACGAGCTTTAGATCTAGTGGAAGTTTTGAAAGATGAAAAAATCACAGTTATTCATAGTAGTGATTATATTCGTACTAAAGAAACCGCAAGACCACTGGCTGAGTTATTAAATCTTGATATTCAACTATACGACCCGAGCGATCTTCCAGGCATCGCGCAGTCACTTAAAATGCTCTCTGGTACACATTTGGTGGTTGGGCATAGTAATACAACCCCTCAGCTAGTAGAGCTCTTAGGAGGGGATTCAGTTTCTGAAATTGATGAAGCAACTGAGTATGATCGTTTGTATATTGTAAAAATAAACTCAAATCAAACGTCTAGTGAGTTGAGACGTTTTGGAAAAAAATATAATAAGTAATTATCTTTTTATATTTTTTAATTTGCTTCGAAACTCTTTAGCAAAAGCACAGAGCCTGTAGTGCCTGCAATTCGATCGGCCTGAATAGCTAGGTACTCTGGGCTAGTACTAAATGATTTAGCATCCGCAGAGTTCGCAAATTCCATCAAAACCACTTTATTCATTTGCCAACTGCCCTCAAGAACTACTGGACTTTCATCTGCAACTAGAAGCTTTCCATTGAATTTATTGAAGACAGCTGGGAAGTTGGCTTCGTATTTTCTGTAACGTGCTTCATCTACAAAAGTTTGTTGAGTTAGTATATAAATACTCATTGTTTTTCCCTTATTTAATTTTATTGTTTATTCTGAGCGTAATGCATCGATTGGATTTAATTGAGCAGCGCTTCTGGCTGGGAAATACCCAAAGAAAATACCAATCAATCCGGCAGCGCCAATTGCAATAATGGCTATTTGTGGGGAAATAGTTACTGGAAAACCGCCCAGATTGGAGGCTAAATGTGCAGCACCTACGCCTAGAGCTGAACCGATTAAGCCACCAATTAAACACAATGCAATAGCTTCAATAAGAAACTGTCCTAGAATATCTGATTTACGTGCGCCAACTGCCATACGCAAACCAATTTCTCGGGTTCGTTCGGTTACAGAAACCAACATAATATTCATAACACCAACGCCACCGACAATTAGAGAGATAGCAGCTGTAAAGGCTAAAAGAATTCCAAGTGTAGCTTGTGTGCTAGAGCGCGCTCGAATAAAGTCAGCAACATTGTAGACCCTAAAGTTATCATCAGCTCCGGGCTTTATTCTACGGATTTCACGTATTCTATCTTCAAGTAGGGTTTGGGTTTCAGCCATGTCATATCCATCTGCTACAGATAATTCAATACGTTCAACATGCCTAGGAGTTGTTCTATTAGCCCCCAAAACTCTATTTCTTGCTGTGCTTATTGGAATAATAATCAAATCGTCTCTGTCACTGCCAAAACTTGATTGACCTTTTTCTTCTAAAATTCCAATAATTTTTAAAGGCACATTATTAGCACGCAAACTTTGTCCAATCGGATTTGTACCTTCAAATAAAGTATCAGCAATTGTTTTACCTACCACTGCTACTGCAGCACCTGATCGTACATCTTTTTCGCTAAATATTTCTCCTGAACTGACGCCCCATGCTTGCGAAATAAAATAATCAGTATTTGTTCCGTAAGCTTGGCTTGACCAGTTTTCCTCGCCTGATACTAAAGTTACAGAGCCACCATTTCTAGCCGCGACTGCATTGGCATAAGGTTCGTTTCGTAGTGATTCAAGATCTTTATCAGTAAAGGGCGGTGAGGAGTTTGCTCCACCAGAACGTCCGCCTCGACGACTAGATCCAGGTCTTACTGTTAAATTTGAGGCACCTAAAGACGAAATTTGTTGATCAACACGTTCTGCTGCGCCTTTGCTGACTGCCATCATGGCCATAACCGAAGCCACACCAATCATAATGCCTAACATAGTTAAAAAACTTCGTAATGGGTTCGCTCTTAAAGCTTCTAAGGCCGAACTAAGTGCAACGCCAAATTTCATAATGCTTTCCTTTCATCTCGTTCAATTTGTCCATCGCGAAAATGAATTTGTCGTTGTGCATAGTCTGCAACCTCTTGTTCGTGTGTAACAAGGATGACTGTGATGCCTTGATTATTTAACTCAACCAATAGGTCCATTATTTCTTCCGATGTTTTGGTATCTAAGGCACCTGTTGGTTCATCAGCTAATATCAGGGAGGGTTTACAAGCTAAAGCTCTTGCTATAGCTACACGTTGTTGTTGTCCACCAGATAGTTGCATGGGTTTGTGATCCATGCGATC
>CAJQOG010000031.1 GCA_905479875.1 uncultured Gammaproteobacteria bacterium | reverse complement strand
AAGATTGTGGTTTTTTCCCGCAAACCAGCAGGATGAGCATAATATTTCTCTGTTATCACTTGCCCATGAGAGCCAAAAGAGCGTATATTTGTAGATTGCCTTACAACTTCTAATTAAGGCCTTTTTCAAACTATTTTTACCCCACACTAAAGCTACAAATTATGCCATTAGATACCATCAAAATTCGCGGCGCTAGAACCCACAATCTCAAAAATATTAACCTCGAATTACCAAGAGAAAAATTAATCGTGATTACCGGCCTTTCAGGGTCAGGCAAATCATCTTTAGCTTTCGATACTATTTATGCAGAAGGTCAGCGTCGTTATGTTGAATCCCTCTCATCCTATGCACGCCAATTTCTATCCATGATGGATAAACCAGAAGTAGATCAAATTGAAGGTCTTTCTCCAGCCATTTCGATAGAACAAAAATCCACATCACATAATCCCCGCTCTACTGTTGGTACAGTTACCGAAATTTATGATTACTTAAGACTGCTTTTTGCTCGTGCCGGAATTCCGCGATGCCCTGACCATGGGAATGACTTAGAAGCACAAACGGTTAGCCAAATGGTCGATCAAGTTTTATGTATGCCAGAAGGCTCTAAACTCATGCTTGTTGCACCTGTAGTAGATGATCGCAAAGGTGAACACGTACAATTAATGCAAGAACTGCTTAGCCAAGGTTTTATACGTGCCCGAATTGATGGTGAGGTTTATGAACTTGATGATCCTCCCACGCTAGACCTACGTAAAAAACATACTATCGAAGCCGTAGTGGATAGATTTAAAGTTCGCGGTGATATGAAACAACGTTTAGCCGAGTCTTTTGAAACTACATTGAACCTCTCTGGTGGCATAGCAAAAATTTTGTATATGGATGAACCTGAAGCAGAGGCAATTTTATTCTCTGATAAATTTGCTTGTCCTCAATGTGGTTATGCTCTTACTGAATTAGAACCACGTTTATTCTCTTTTAATAATCCGGTTGGGGCTTGTAATACATGTGATGGCTTAGGCACTGATCAGTTTTTTGATCCTGAGCGAGTAGTGATGAATGCCAACTTGAGTTTAGCTGGTGGTGCGATTCGTGGTTGGGACAGACGTAATTCTTATTACTTCCAGTTAATTACTTCACTAGCTAAACATTACAAATTTGATTTTGAAAAACCTTTTAATAAGTTAAGTAAAAAAATTCAAAAAACTCTTTTGTTTGGTAGTGGCAAAGAAACTCTCGATTTTGAATATCTCAGTACAAATGGTCGTGGTTTTAACCGCAACCATGCATTCGAAGGGATTATCCCTAATTTGCAAAGACGTTATAAAGAAACTACTTCTAACGCTGTTAGAGATGAGCTTGCAAAATACAGAAGTTCTCGCTCTTGTGAAGATTGCACAGGCTCACGTTTAAATCGCTCAGCACGTAACGTTTTCGTTATGAATAAAAATATTTCTGAACTTACTAGTTTAGCCATTGGTGATGCCCTTAAATTTGCAAATGAGCTTAACATTCCAGGTTGGCGTGGAGAAGTTGCGTCAAAAATAATAAAAGAAATTGCTGATCGTCTACGATTTCTTGTTGATGTTGGCTTAGATTATTTAACTTTAGAACGTTCTGCAGAAACTCTTTCGGGAGGAGAAGCTCAACGTATTCGTTTGGCTTCACAAATCGGGTCTGGTTTAGTTGGTGTAATGTATATTCTTGATGAGCCATCCATTGGTTTACATCAACGTGACAATGAAAGGCTTTTAAAAACTCTAACTCATCTGCGAGATATTGGTAATACCGTAATTGTTGTTGAGCATGACGAAGATGCCATATTGCATGCCGATCATGTAGTCGACATGGGCCCAGGTGCAGGCATACATGGTGGCGAAATTATTGCCCAAGGTAAGCCTAGTGATATTATAAATAACAAAAAATCTATCACTGGCCAGTACCTGTCAGGAAAATTATCCATTGAACGTCCACATTCAATCACGCCTTACGATAAAGACCGTGTAATTACTATTGAAGAAGCATCGGGCAATAATCTCAAGAACCTTAGCGTTGAAATCCCTATTGGTCTAATGACCTGCATTACTGGAGTATCTGGTTCAGGCAAATCCACTTTAATTAATGACACACTTTATAAGTATTGCGCACGTCATCTAAATAAAGCGAGCACCAATCACTCTGCATGCAAAGCGATTAAAGGCACTGAACATCTTGATAAAGTTATTGATATCAGTCAAAGCCCAATTGGACGGACTCCCCGTTCTAACCCTGCAACATACACAGGCTTGTTCACTCCTTTAAGAGAACTATTCTCTAACACTCCTGAGTCACGTACACGTGGATATAAACCTGGGCGCTTTAGCTTTAATGTTAAAGGCGGTCGATGTGAAGCTTGCCAAGGTGACGGCTTACTTAAAGTTGAAATGCATTTCTTACCCGACGTATATGTTCCCTGTGATGTGTGTAAAGGCAAACGCTACAACCGTGAAACCTTAGATATATACTTTAAAGGTAAAAATATTCATGATGTTTTGAACATGACAATTGAAGATGCTCAAAAATTCTTTAAGAATATTCCAGTCATAGCAAAAAAACTCGATACCTTAATGGATGTTGGCTTGAGTTATATTCGTTTAGGCCAAAATGCTACTACTCTGTCTGGTGGTGAAGCACAAAGGGTTAAGCTTGCGAAAGAATTAGCGAAACGTAGCACTGGTAAAACGCTCTACGTTTTAGATGAACCAACTACCGGTTTACATT
>CAJQOG010000030.1 GCA_905479875.1 uncultured Gammaproteobacteria bacterium | reverse complement strand
TAATGCTGCCAATCATTGCACTTAAGCTTGCGAATATACTAGGTTTTTTCTTGGGTAATAATGGGACTAATGTTTTTAAAAGTAGAGCTGGAATTGTTGCGTTTACTCTAAAGTATTCACTCAAGCTGCGTTCATTTAGTTTATCTAAAGATTTTTCTGGTTTAACAAACGCATTATGTAATAAGCCAATACAATTAATTATTACGTTATATTCAGGCGAAATGCCAGATAAGGTTTCATACAGTTCAGGTAAATCAACTTCTGCATAGGTCGTTTGCACTAAAGTAAAATGATGATTAGCTTCATTAATGTCTCTAGCGGTGCCAACAACCTGATGTGTAATAGAATACTCTTTAGCTAAAGCCAAGCCAATAGCGCTATTGATGCCGATTATTAGTGCGTATGGCTTACTTGTTTTGATTTGCTCACGAGGAAAGCTAACAACAGTGTTAGTTGCAGTTATAGATAAGCTATCGCTTGTATTTTTAGAGTTTTCAGTCATTGAATGGTTTCTAAATATTTAATTATTAACGAATGACGCCAATTACTTGCATCAAGGAAGTCTTTTTCTCCTCTTGCAATCTTCTCAAGAGTTTTACGGTTTGCGATTACTGCCGGATCAAGTTTTAGGTGTTCGGCTTGGGTATTGCAATAGGCTTTAATGGCTTTATAGGCAGTTTTCTCAACCGTATTGAGTGGTTCAAAATTTTGTGTAGGGTAATTATCATAGATTTCTAAAGGTGTCTCTATTAAGTCCGTCACACTTTGCTCATTTTTTGCTAAAACAGACCATTTATTTTTGAGCGATTTTACCGATTCATTGCCTTCAGCTATATCAAGGATGGCGTCGTCTGGTAATAACCAGCGGCGAGGTAGATCGGCCTTCCTGGCTTTTTCTTCTCTCCAATAGGCCAGTGAAGCAGCGATAGCAAATTTCCTTCCACTTAAGCGTTTGATACCTTTGACTGAGTTCCATGCTTTCTTAGTTGGCTCGGTCTTTTTGTGATGCTCTATTGCACGTTGGCAATCTGAATAAAACCAAGCAATTCGTTCCTCGTGCTCAAGTTTTTCCTTAAGCTTTTCCCAAGTGGCTGTTAAATGTATTACATCTGCCAAGGCATAATCAATTTGAGCCTTGCTCAGTGGTCTGCGTAGCCAATTGGTACGAGATTGAGATTTGTCTATTTCTAAACCTAAAATTAAATCAATTATTTTTGCGTAACTGATTTGTGGTTGTTCTCCCAAGAGCGCTGCTGCAACTTGAGTGTCGTAAATTGTAAAATTCCATTCTGGTCCAAAAAGTTGGTCAAATATTTCAAAATCTTGATCAGGTGAGTGTGCCAAACAAAAAGGTACAGTTTCTAGTTTATTGACTAGGCTAGACCAGTCGCTAATTTTAGTGGCATCTATGCAAATGCTAATTGAGTGCTCAGGATTATCTTGAGCGATTTGTACTACTGCGGGTATGGCGAAAAATGTATTCTGTCTCATAAACTCAGTATCAATGGCTATACCAAACTCAGGGTTTAATTGTGTACAAAACAGTTCGAGATCAGACGTGGTAGAGATTAATGCCATAGGTCCTGCTTTATTCATTTACTTTATTGAGAGTCCACGTATCATAAGCCATCTACATTGCAGACACACATTTCTCGATTAAAATAAGCGCAAAGTATAATAAAACAAGGCTATAAACGTTTATGCATATACATATTTTAGGCATTGGTGGCACTTTCATGGGCGGAGTTGCGGCTTTGGCACAAGCGGCTGGCTATACAGTAAGTGGTCAAGATCAAAAACTTTACCCGCCTATGAGCACGCAGCTTGAAAAATTAGGGATTGAAGTTAAGGAATATTCACCTGATGCTTTACCTATGGCTGGAGATGTCGATATGGTGGTTGTGGGTAATGTAATGAGCCGTGGAAAGCCAGTGGTTGAAGAACTGCTCAGAAGAAAGTTGCCTTACACTTCAGGCCCACAATGGCTGGCAGAAAATGTACTTAAAAATAAATGGGTATTAGCTGTTTCAGGCACACATGGAAAAACCACTACGGCGTCAATGTTAGTTTGGATTTTAGAGTACAACGGCTACAGACCTGGTTTTTTGATTGGCGGTGTGCCAAGTAATTTTAAACAAAGCGCAAGACCAACAAATGGAAATTTCTTTGTCGTTGAGGCGGATGAGTACGACAGTGCGTTTTTTGATAAAAGGTCTAAGTTTGTTCACTATAAGCCAGATACTCTAATCATTAATAATTTAGAGTTTGATCACGCCGATATTTTTCAAGATTTAGCTGCAATCCAAAAACAGTTTCATCATCTTATTCGAACCATTCATGCTGATGGTCTGATTGTTTATAACGGTTTAGAAGAAAATATCGATGCAGTTTTACAGCAAGGATGTTGGACACCAACGAGTGTTTTTACTGTGTCAGATGATATTAGCTCTCAAGGTTGGTCTGTCAATCAAAAAAGTGCGAAAAACTTTACGGTCTTTTTAGACGGTGATGAAAAAGGCCAGGTGAATTGGCAGCAGTTAGGTCAACACAATGTACAAAACGCATTAGCAGCCATTGCTGCCGCTCATCATGTTGGATTAAATGTAGAACATGCTTGTAATGCATTGGCTTCATTTCAAGGCGTTAAACGACGATTGGAAGTTTTACATACTAATCAACAAGTTACTTTATATGATGATTTTGCTCATCACCCAACGGCAATTCAATCAACTCTTAGCGGATTAAAGAAACAGTTTCCAGATGATCTACTTATAGCAGTTTTTGATCCACATTCAAATACTATGAAGCGTGGAGAGCACAATGCGGTTTTAGCAAAGGCTTTTGATGCAGCAGATGCAATTTGGGCTTTTCAACATACTGATTTACAGTGGAATATTGTTGATGTTTTTCAAGAACATAAAACTAAGACTCATGTTTTTAATCAGACGGCAAATGCAATTGAGCAAATTACTAAAAATCTGGATAATAAACTCCATACGCATATAGTAGTTTTGAGTAATGGAAGCTTTGCTGGCTTAAGAAAACACTTATTAGGAAAAATTGTATAGAAATGCTGTGACATTCAGCTTAAAAAGGAGTATAAATTAAGATAGATTCAAAAGATTCATAACTAATTTAATGAAATATTATTTACTACATACTTTTACAATTGCTTTTCTGTGTTTAATCACGGCCTGTGCGACGGGTCCGGTTGAAACGCCTTTAGTTGACTTAACAATTATTGAAGATGTAAAGGAAAGCTTCCCTGTTTTAAATTCTGAAAATTTTGGAGACGAGCTTAAATTTGAAGTAGAAGATGAAATACTCTCTTTGAGCCCCGAGCAAAGAAAAAATTTCATGAGTTTTTACAACAGTTATTCAAACTCTACTAAGCCTGGGCATCAACGTTTGTATGAGTATCTAGAGACCTTTGGTGAACAATTTAAGTATGGTAATTTCACCAGCAATGCCAAAAACACACTAGCTAATTCAGCAGGAAATTGTATGTCTTTGGCTGTTTTAACAACTGCACTTGCACGTACTGCCAATATCGAAATAAAATATCAATTAGTCAACAGGGTGCCAATTTTTCAGGAATATGGAAGTGTAGTTTTTAATGCACAGCATATTCGCAGTATTATTTATGAGCCTGAGCAAGAGCTCAATACTGGTGTAATGGTCTGGCGTAATAAGGCGATCATTGATTACTATCCAAGTAGGGATACTTTTGTAAATGGCTATGTGTCTGAATCCGAATTTATAGCTATGTATTACCGTAATCTAGCTGCAGAGGCATTAGCTAATAATGACAATAATCGTGCATATTGGTTGTTGAGACGCTCTTTAGTGATTGAACCTGAAAATGCACAAGCAATTAACTCATTAGCAGTAATACATAGACGAGTTGGAGAAATAGATAAAGCCGAAGAGTTATATAAATACGGAATAAAAAACGCACTAAATAAAATAGTCCTTTTAAAAAACTATCAAATATTGCTACTTGCCCAAAATCGTTCAGAGGCAGCAGAAAGAATTGCTAAAGAGCTAGAAAATTTAGAGGATTTGAATCCGTTTAATTGGTTATTAGCAGCCAATGAAGCGTTTACAGATGCTGACTATGCTGTCGCCATAAAGCTTTATAAAAAATCGATTGACTTGGCTCCTTACTTACATCAAGGTCACTTCGGTATAGCTAAATCAGAGTATCAAAGAGGTAATCTAAGAGCTTCACGTCTTGCTTTAGAGGAAGCATTAGAACAAGCTTTTGATAGTGGTTCAAAATCTATTTATGAGGCTAAACTGGCAGTAATGACTAAGGAAAGGTTTAATTAGGTAAGTGCGCACTAAATGGGGGAAGGTTCATATTAGAACAGTTCAAGAATTATTAGGTCATGCAAGTATTATGACTACAGAAATCTACACCATGTTTAACATAAAGGAATTTTAGTGTTAAAAGTCCGATAGATAACTAGCAAACTCAATAATAGCGTTATTACAAATAACTTCTCACAGCCTCAACAAAATTCACCACGCCGCTCTCACTAAACTCAAAAAACAAAGACGGTTCATTAATCTCTAATTCCATTAGTAAAAACTGTTCATCTCTAATGACTCCATCCACTCTTGCATAGAGTAAAGGCTCTATTTGTAAATCCATAATTTTCTGGGTTTGCTTAAGAATATCAGCTGTAGGTTCAACGGATTTAGTTGTACCTCCAAATTCTTCTTGAATTCGGAAATCATCGCCAGCAACACTTTTTAAAACAGAGTGTGAATATTTTCCGTTGAAATACATAATCGACCATTCACCTTCGGATTGAATTTCAGGCATGAATGGTTGGATGAATATTGCCTCTCTTGTGATTTGTTCAGCAAATTTTTCTTGATTTTTTTCTGATTTATCTAAATTACACCTCCAAGTACCATATGCGCCTGCTGAAACGACTGGTTTAATAACCACCTTGTCCCATGAATGCATTTCGAGAATGTCTTTAAGACTTGCCTGTGTATCTTTTTCTACACAGTGAGTAGGAATTATTGCAATGCCTTGTTGTTCGAAATCTAATATATAACGTTTATCAATATTATTTAAGATTGCATGCGGTGGGTTTAAAAGTTTAGTTCCAGAATTTTCATTGAGAAAGCTTTGTACCCATTGAAAGTAGGCATCAGCTTTTAAAAAATAATCCCAAGGAGAACGAACAATCACAGCCGCATATTCTGACCAGTTAACCGATTTATCATCCCATACTGTTGGTAGAATTTGTATACCGTGAAAAGCAAGCTTTTCAGCTACTAGGAGATCATCAGTCAGTAAATTTGGAATTTCGCTAGAGGTTGCAAATGCAATTTTTCTAATCATTTGTTATTTTTCAGATGCTTGCTTGCGAGCATCGGATAAAAATTTACGCTGCAATGGACTTGAAATACTTTCCCAAAATAATTTAACGTTTTGGTGCCAGTTTTTTGCCTGCTTTTCAGAATAGTCTAAAAGTTTATTCAACTCGTCTTTATCAAAATAGCGTTCTTGGGTAATAACTGCCTCTATATCGCTAAGTGCTTTAATGGTATCAAGTGGATTGGAATTAAGTAATACTAGGTCTGCCTTTTTGCCAACTCTTATGCTGCCATAGTCTGTTCTTTCATTAGTAAAAATAGCAGGATTCAATGTTGCAGTTTGTAAAGCCTGTAGAGGCGAAAGACCACCAGCAACCATATCACTCAGTTCCGAATGTAAGCTCTCACCTGAAATTAACTGGTTTCCTGCTGCATTACTGCCAGCAATAACTTTAACACCGGCACGTTTAGCCATATTAATTTGCTGGGAGGCTAGTACAAATAAATCGTCATGAGCAGTTTTAGCGCTTTGATTTAATTTATATTCTTTACCAATTTTCCAAAATAAGTATTTATAAATTAAAGGAACATATTTGCTTTTCTTCGAACTATTATGTTCAAATTTATTTTTAAGTGTTTGTAAGTTTGGCGACCACCAAGTATTTGACGTTGCCATTGCCATCATTAGAGTGCTGCACTTAATAGGATTCTGTTGAGCGACAAGGTCTTCTAAAATTAGAGTGTCAAATTTGTTTGTATTAGTAGCGGTTAAAAGCTGGCGTGAATGGTTGTAGCAAGAAAACGAAAATATTGTTGCCTCATCAATCGATTTTTGGTTGGCTGATAGTGCATCAGGCAAACTGGCATTAAATGGAATTTGCCCAACCAGGGCCATTTGATTTTTTTGTGCTTCAAGAGCTAATCCGAAATAAACTCGGCGGGTGAGTTTTTTATCAATAGTAAGAGTGTTTGCTTTTTGCGATTTTGCGTATTGGACTAGCCCATAGGCTTTTTCAACAACATCTGAAATGAGGTATTTAGGAAAACCTTCAGGTATTTCATTGCCACCAGCAAGGGGATGCACAGTCTGTTCATGATAAATTGGACTTATCTGAAGCCCTTGTTCTGCTTTACTGTTCCAGCGCTCCCTATCATCGGTACAGGCCCAGTAGGCATCGTCTTTATTTAGACAACCAGATAAGTCACGTAAATGTGTAACCCCATTGGCAATAAACAATGGATGATGAATATAGGGCGAACGTTTTATTGATTGACTGTGCATATCCCACAGACCAGGAATTAAATATTTATCAGCACCTTCGATAATGATTATGAGTGTATCTTTAGGGCGTATATTGTCTGGAGATATATTGACAATCTTACCTTCTTCAATCAATACATTTTGTTCGGGAAAAATTTGTCCAGATTCAACATCAACAATATTGATATTTTGAATCAGCATACTATCTTTAAAACCAAAATCTGGGTGCTGAGGAGCAGGATAGTAAACTCCAGCAGCAATGATGATGGCTACAACCATTGCTAAAAGTACAATAAATTTTATAAGTTTTTTTATGCTACGCATTGTTCATCCAGAGCTTACAGTGCTGGTTTGTATAGGCCTCTGGTTTAGTTTATATGTTTTTAAGCTATTTGTCTTACCTGAGAATTCAAGAAATCATGATGAAACTTTATAATCGTAAATGTTCGAAGAATGCATTAACGGTGTTTTCTAAATCAATCACTGTATGAGCCATAGAAACGAATCCTGCTTCATAAGCAGATGGGGCGAAGTAATATCCACGTTTAAGCATTCCATGAAAAAATTCATTAAAGGCATTGATATCACAATTTGTAACATCGGCATAACTAGTAACTTCTTCTTTATCTGTGAAATACAAGCCAAACATGCCACCTAAACAATCCGCTTTGAAAGGTAAGCCTTTATCTTTTGCTTCATGTTCCAGTCCACTAGTTAGTATGTTGGTTTTTCTTTCTAGCTCTTGATAAAAACCATCAGCTTGAATGAGTTCTAGAGTTTTCAAGCCTGCTGACATTGCCAGTGGGTTACCCGATAAAGTACCAGCTTGATAAACTGGGCCAACTGGAGCGATGAAATCCATGATTTCACGTTTACCGCCAAAAGCGCCTACTGGTAAACCGCCACCGATAACTTTGCCCAAGGTTGTAAGGTCTGGTTTAACACCGTAAACCTCTTGAGCGCCTCCTAATGCGACTCGAAAACCAGTCATGACTTCGTCAAAAATTAAGACAGTGCCATATTCATCACATAGTGTGCGTAGACCTTGCAAAAAACCATCGACGGGTTTGATGAAATTCATATTACCAGCGATTGGTTCTAAAATAATACAGGCAATTTCTTCGCCACATTGAGCAAAGAGCTCTTTACAGGCGTCAATGTCATTAAAGGGTAGGGTTAAAGTAAGTTCTGCATAGCTTGCTGGTATTCCTGGCGAACTTGGAACACCAAACGTTAAGGCGCCAGAACCGGCTTTAACTAAAAGAGCATCCGAGTGACCATGATAACACCCTTCAAATTTTACGATTTTGTCTCGATTAGTAAAACCTCTAGCTAATCGAATAGCACTCATTGTGGCTTCAGTTCCTGAACTCACCATGCGAACTGATTCGATGGATGGCATTAACTTACAAACTTCGGAGGCCAGTGCTGTTTCTAAAATGGTGGGCGCGCCAAAACTGGTTCCTAAGTCGGCTGCATCCTTTACCGCCTGAATGACTTCAGGGTGAGCATGTCCAAGAATCATCGGTCCCCACGAGCCAACATAATCCGTATACTTTTTTCCGTTTTCTGCGTGAAAATAAGCACCTTTTGCAGATTTAACAAATATAGGTTCACCACCCACTGACTTAAAAGCACGTACAGGTGAGTTAACTCCACCGGGAATAAATTTTTGAGCTTGTTGGAATAGGGATGTGGTCATATTTAGACTTTCTTTGGTGTGATTTTGAATATAGTTATTTTACTTGATTGGTCTGTGTGTAGGGGTTTGATTTTTAGATGTCGTTCATGGGTTATAGCTCGGATGCTTACATCAAGCCTCTATCTAGGAAGGTGCTGTAACCATTGAATAGCTTGGCGTAATCTTGTGCGAGTTGTTCAATATCAGAGGCGTTCCATAGATCAGAAATTACAGCCACATGATCCATACCTTGATTGATCAATTCTCCTGCACTTTCAAGAGTAATACCGCCTATTGCAACACTAGGGATTGGAAACTTAGTAATCTCTTTGAGAAGCGCTTTATCTATGATCTTGGCATCGGGTCTAGTGGTAGATGGGTAGAAAGCCCCAAAGGATAAATAATTGGCCGTTTCTTGTAATGCTTGGTGAGCACGCTCTATACTTTGGTGACAAGAGGCGCCGATAATTTTTCCAGGGCCAAGTACGCGTCTTGCCTCTTTAACTGATATATCATCAGGACCCAGATGCACGCCATCGGCTTCAATTTGTTGGCAAAGCTCAACATCGTTATCAATGATTAAAAAAGCATTATGCTTATGACAAATTTTTCTTAATGCTAGAGCCTCAACTTGGCGTTTCTTAGTATCATTAGATTTATCACGATACTGCAACATGACCGCACCACCACGTAATGCTAGTGTGCAAATTGTGTAAAGTGCCTCACCTTGATATTTTGTGGTATCGGTAATTGCATATAGACCACGTCGCCATTTTATTCTAGGCATTTAGAGTTGCTCTACGCTATAACCTTGGGCTTGTAATAGCTCAACTACACCATCTTTACCCAACATATGTGCCGCTCCAACTACTACTAAATAATCGTCCGTATCTTTTAACATTGGCTGAAATTGTTGTATCCAGTTTAAATTACGATTCACTAACATGGCATCATATAGTTCTGGGGCTTCATCAAATTCGTCCATTAATAATGCCTCTAAACCTTCCATATCTCCCGTTTGCCAATCTTCTAACATTTGGTCTACAAACACTTGCATATCAACTTCTTGTTTTAGAGTTTCTAGTAACATTTCGGTTTGAACCTCCATTGAAACAGAGTCAAACATACCAAATTGATCATCAAGTGTTTCTAAGCCTAGAATAGGTTTTCCAGCCTCTTGAGCTTTTCGCATAAAGTGTTGATCTATACCGTGTTCAGGCGACAGTCCGGCGTTTAGGTATTGTAAGCCTATGAGCGTAATGCTAGAAAACCAAGGATCAAAAGGATCTATCATTAACATGGGCACATTATTTTCTTTAGCCAGTTTTCTAATTTCTGCATACTCATCGGAATCCATTAAATCAGACAAGCTTTGACCATTACTTGGCTTTGCATATTTGAGCATAGTCTGTTGTGCAAACTTCTGGTCTTGAATGCTCTCATCAATTTCAAAAACTACTTTCTCGGCATCTTCAAACGCATCATTATAAGGTTTTGGTAATGGATACAGTTCTGGAGGCATTAAATGTATAGAGCCCAAAAGGTATAGAGTATTTGTCTCACCTTTAACTTTCCATAAGGTATGTTTTATCTCATTTGTTGAAGCGCTATTTTTGTCTTTAGGTTTGTCAAATTCTTGCACACTCTTAGTACTGGTTGACTGAGTGTTTTGTACATTATCAGTATCAATAACAGCGCTATCGCAGGCACTGACTGTAAGTAGGATAAAAAATGAAATGAAAGTTAAACTGTTTATCCGCATGAATATTCCTATGTGTTGATAATGAAATCTACTATTAGTTTATAGGGTTTTATTAAATTGATTATGCAAATAAGCAATTTTTGCCGAATGCTCTAATGAGCAGGTCCACTTGTAAGCGGTATTTAAATTTTTGCCAGCTACATAAATTCCATGCCCTTTTACTACACAAGCTTTTTGGGTTTTTAGTGTCTGGCTAACCGCTTGAGGTGCTTTTTGTACATATTCATCATAAGCAATGGTGATTACTGGAACTGAACCAAAATACAAAGCTCCTTCAAAATCTATCGGATTAAACTCATTGGCATTCATGGTCAAAGCCAAAGTATTTGGATTATGGCTATGTAAAACGGCACCTGTTGCTGGATTGTTTTGGTAGGTTTGTACATGTAATGGAGCATCTAAAGAGGCCGAATTTCCAATTACGCCATCAATATTGCACTCTATTAAATCTGACGGCTGCAAAGTATCCGCACAGGCTCCGGATGGCGTTACCCAAATGGTATCTCCGTCTCTAACCGAGGCGTTTCCTGAATGTGAATCATTGAGACCATATTGTCTTAACCAGAGGTAGTAGCTAACTAATTGGGCTTTAATATTCGTATTTTCAATCAACATAACAGTATTATCGCATTAAGCAAGATCGCTGAATACGTTCTTCTTATTTGAAACAGTGAGTAATTTTGACAACTTTTGGCCATGATTTTTTATCTGTTTATTAGAGGGTTTTGTCGGTTAAAATTTAACCGACTGTGGATAAGTTTTTGTATTAAATATAGGCGATATTGGTAATATACTGTTATTCTTAAAGAAAATTTCTAAAAGTGTCCCATATATGTTACATAATGTATTGACTGATATATAGGCATTTGTCTTTTTAAGTGCCAATATATTCTTGTAATTCCTCAACAGGATAATTTTTTCCGATTGAGTAGGTGAGAATTTTTCCTATATGTGTGTAGGGCAGTTCAGTTGAGCTGTGAATTTCGTTAACAGCATTTTGTATTCTAGTTAAGTCTCTTTTGCTGGTTGGAGTATCTGTAATGTCTAAGCCGGCATGCTGTAAAGCTGAGATCATATCTGAGTAAAGGATGAATGCATCAAAGCCAATGATGCGTAAAAAGCGTTGCCCACTATTGCCGCCTAGACGTGAACCATTCTTTTTTAGATACGTCATTAAGCCAACTTGATCATCTTTGGGCCATTGGGCGATAAACTTAGCAAAAGATCCATATTCTGCTGATGTTTCATTAATAAAGCCTAAGTTATCATAAGTGGCTTTGATTCTTTGCCAATTACGAACTACACGTTTGTCTTGTGTGTAGTTTTCCCATTGATCAGGTGAAAGCATTGAGAGCTTATTGGTATCAAAGCCAAAATACGCTTCCTCAAATTGAGGCCATTTTCTTTCAATCACACCCCAGTGAAAGCCTGCTTGATTAATTACTTTGGTCATCACTGATAAGCAACGGTCATCTGTGACTGCTTTGAGTTTCTTCTTACTCGTGATTTTAGGGAGCAGAGAGTTTTGTTTTTTCTCTGAACCTTTACGTTTAATGGCCCGATCATGAATTTTTTTGAAGTTTATTTTTGGCATGATTGTATTTATGTATTTCTTAAATGTTAAGTCATCCTGAATTTGATTCAGGGCCCAGGCTTATACGAAATTTTTTCTTATTCTACTTTATGGAAGCTAAACCAGCTCTCCATGCCTCCAACTTCTCATCTAAACTCATGCTCGCATGAGCTGGACTGGTTGAAGGCAAGGTGATTGTATCAATCTTACAATCTAATGTTTTAAGTACCTTACTCTTAAAAACTTGAGAGGCTTTCTGTCCATTAAAAGCAATAAGACTTACATTATTATACGTTTTTAAAAAAGTATTGAAGTCATTTGGGATAATTGAATCGCTAACTATTGCTGAGTCTAAACTGCCAGGACGTTCGCAGTTTTGCATTACGTCCCAGAGGGCGACTTTATTTTTTGTGAGCTCTATACATCGTTGCTGATAGTTTAACTTGGAATCGAAATGGTAAATACTCGTCATTATTTTCCAGAACGAGTTTCTTGAGTGGGCGTAGTATTCGTTTTCGTCTAGAGATTTTTGTCCTGGCATGGAGCCTAGGATTAGGATTTTAGCATCGGCTTTCGCGATGTTTGGGAAGGCGGTTAACAACATAAGATTTGATATTCTAAAACAAAAAGAGCAGCCGAAGCTGCTCTTTTTGTTATTTACGAATCACCCAAATTTTACTGAGTTCCAGATAAGCATTTTATGCTTTCTAGGATTTCGATTGCTGAATCAATAACGATAATGCTCAGGCTTAAATGGACCTTCAACTTTAACGTTAATGTAATCCGCTTGTTCTTGAGTAAGAATCGTTAATTTAGCACCAATTTTTTCTAGGTGTAAACGAGCTACTTCTTCATCAAGGTGCTTAGGCAAGACATAAACTTCGTTACCGTAATTATCACCACGTAACCATAATTCCATTTGAGCAAGAACTTGGTTGGTGAATGAATTAGACATCACGAAACTAGGGTGTCCAGTACCGCAAGCTAAATTCACTAAGCGACCTTCGGCAAGTAAAATGATTCTGTTGCCATTAGGAAAGATTACGTGATCAACTTGTGGCTTGATGTTTTCCCACTCATATTTTTTAAGATCAGCAATATCGATTTCATTATCGAAATGACCAATATTACAAACAATCGCTTGGTTTTTCATTTTGAGCATATGTGCTTCGCGAATGATCTGGAAGTTACCAGTTGTAGTTACAAAGATGTCAGCTTGATCAACAACGTCATCTAAGCGTACAACACGATAACCTTCCATTGCTGCTTGTAATGCACAAATTGGATCAATTTCAGTAACCCAAACATTAGCGCCTAA